>JBLHWZ010000049.1:0-25669 GCA_047629415.1 Bradymonadia bacterium
AGCGACAGCGACAGCGACAGCGACAGCGACAGCGACAGCGACAGCGACAGCGACAACAGTTCGATGAATCATATGGCCTGTGGAGAGATGTACTAAATCCGGACACACTCAACTCGGCCTGTCACCCAAGACACACACACTCAACTCGGCCTGTCACCCAAGACACACACACTCAACTCGGCCTGTCACCCAAGACACACATCCAACTCGGCCTGTCATCCAAGACTCCATTGAAGCGCATTGGGCCCTCTCTCCTGATCTTCTCCGTGGTTGATTAGCCGTTTGCAGGTCTCGACGGCGTTCGAGAGGTGTGGCCCGAGTCGCAGTGCCGGTATTGCTGCTGCCACGCACAGGGCGCCTCGCCGACCTCAACACGCTCGCTCTGACTCAGATTGTCGTCGCGAACGCAGTCAGCGATTGCCTCTTCACACATCTCTTGCAGACTGCCTGTGCAGTCCGAGCACCTGATCGCAGCGAGTTCATCAGCGCAGCCGCGGCCAAACGCGACAGAGCCAAGAAGAATGGAGGCGACGGCACTGAGGCGTAACAAATTGCTTACGGTCTATTCAGGAGTTGCCGATCTAGGATGTGTGCCGCCGGCCCTCGCCGGCGGCACGCGGAGCGTCTCAGCTGCGCCGACGTCTGAGGACCGCGACGCCGAGAAGCGCGAGGAGCTAAGCCTGGGGAGCGGGCGCACCTGACGTGGAGCAGCCGCTGTCGTCCCCGCCGACCGAGTCCGTCGAGCCATCACCAGATCCGTCGACGGACCCGTCGCCGTCTTCGTCGTCACACGCATCGCCGACGCCCTCGTCGTCCGCATCGCCCTGACCGGCGTTTGCGACGTCCGGACAGTTGTCATCCCCGTCGACGATGCCGTCTTCGTCGGCATCATCGTCGGTCGGATCATCGTCGCACGCGTCGCCGACTCCGTCATCGTCGCACTCCTCGCCGTCATCCAAAGCGCTATCGCCACAGAAGGGCTCAACGGTGCAGTCAGCGGCACAGCCGTCGTCTACGTCGATGTTGCCATCGTAGCACTCCTCGCCTTCGCCAACCAAGCCGTCGCCGCAAACCACGGCATAGGCGATGTCCAACTCGAACTCGACGCAGTTGGCGGCGAATCCGCTGAAGTACACCACCACCGTCTCGTCTGCGCCCAAGGGCAGTGAGAGCGTTGATTGCAGTCCCTCAGCGTCCGGTGTGTCATCGTTGCACCCGAGCTCTTCACCGCCGCGGGCGTCTCGGGCGTAGGTCACGGTGTCCTGGTTGGGCCCGTCGGTGAGGTCGTTCTCTGTGTCGAATGTGTAAGTGCCAGCGAGCGTCGCAGTGAACGTGACCGCGTAGTCGCCTCCCGTGTTCGTCCCGCCGCACGCGGCTCCGGGGTCGTGGTCACCTGCCGCACACGAGTCACCGGTGACGACCGCATCACCGAGGGCTGTCAAGACTTCTGGCAGTGTCGGACAGAGATCAATGATGCAGGCCGCCGAGCAGCCATCGTAGGACACCGTATTTCCGTCGTCGCAGGCCTCTAGCGCCTCAATAATGATGTCGTCGCCGCAAACTGGCGCGCAGGGCCCGCCGAGGAGGTCGCACGCGTAGCCTTCCTCGACAGCGCTGCGGTCGCCGGCGCAGTCGTCTCCGTCGACGCGGTTGCCGTCATCGCACGCTTCCCCGTCTAGGAGGTATCCATCGCCGCAACCCGCTGCATCTTCGCCAAAGAGGCTCAGAACTCGAGTGCTCGTTACGACACTCCATACGGTGAAGTCCCAGGAGGCGGACCGGCCAATCCCGATCTCTGTACTCCAGCCCCAACGGCCCTCCTCACCGAGCAGGGCTGCAATCGCGACCCAGTAGGTTTGCCCGCTATCGAGACGTAATGGTTAAGCGAATGAGCCACGGTACTGAGCAATTGTGATATCCGGCCCCGAGGCGGCTGCGGCGAGAACGCGTCGCGCGACCGCCGCGGAACGCGGGTCGCCGATCGCGGTCGCCGGAAGCCCAGCTTCGTCCTGGAAGAAGAGCACCTCAAATTCCTGCGCGCGACCGCCGTGTTCGAATCGACCAACAACAAGAGGATCGGAGTACACTCCGCTCCAAGCGAGCCCGGTGACCACCCAGCCTGCGCCGTCGAGGGTCACATCCTCTGCCCCCAGATAGTCTGGAGTACCAGTCTCCTGCGCGGTAGAGGGAACCGCTGCTGCGGCCGACGTAACGCCTGTGTCGAAGACGGTCGGATAAAGGAAGACATCGCCGTTGAGGGTGCAGTCAAGCTGTACGAAGGACGTTCGCCAGTCCGTGGCCCCGGATTTCGCCCAAATCGTTGCGCCCGCGTGGGAGACTCGACGCCACGCCCATCGCCGACCAACCGCTGGAGCCAACGCGACGATGGAGATCCAGTAGTCTCCGGTGGGCAGTGTGATGTCTACGCCCGCCTGGTAGTCACCGACGGTGCTGTCCCCCGGCAGGATCGTCCGTGGGTGCGGCGGTCACGGTTGCGGTGGCAAATGCGCGTTCTGGCACAAGCCGATCGGATCAAACTCAATCGTCTCCAAACCTTCGAAAAAAGAAATCTCGAAGTCTTGAGGTGTGTTTAGATGGTCGACTCCACCAATATCTGAGTGCGTGCGGCCACTCCACTCAATCGTCTGAATATCCCACGCGTCCACATCGCTCGGCACCTCAAATGCGGTTGCGGACACATTCTGAGCGACTCCATCAAGCGAGTAGGAGAATAGACCATTGTTTGTGGGCGATCCTCCAGCGTCGTAGGTGAAGCCAAACGCACCCGCAGTTGCCAGGACAGGAACACAAAGGGCCAGCGCGAACGTGGGCCAAAAAGGAGCAGATCGACTCATCGATTGATCGGGGTTGTGTGATGAATATGTGTAATCACGATACATACACGCCGGGCCGAAGTGTAGCGTTCAACTCTCTCCGTAACACTTGCGTAACACGTTCAGTTCCGCAGGCGTCTCTGGATCGTGACTCCGAGCACCGGAGCTGGCTAGAGGCACGAGGCTGGCATTGCCGCCGTCGCGTCACCTGTATAAGGCACCCATTCTTAGTGACCCCCGTCCGGGCGGTATGTCGCTCTGACCGTCCTGCCTGCCCTCCGGGCGCGACCTGCACCGATCTCGCCGGAGCCCTAGGCCTCTGCGGGAGACGATCGACTCTTTCACCGCTTGAACCCCCGAGAACCCCTAATGGAACGCATCGAACAACGCGCTAGTTTTGGCGGACAACAAGAGGTGTGGCGCCACCGCTCTGAGTCGCTCGCTTGCGACATGAACTTCGCGATCTACCTACCACCGGCGATCGAGCGCGGGCCCTGCCCAGTCCTCTACTTTCTGAGCGGCCTCACCTGCTCAGAGCAGAACTTCATCTCCAAGGCGGGTGCCCAGCGCTATGCTGCCGAGCACGGCGTGATCATCGTCGCACCGGACACGAGCCCGCGCGGCGACGAGGTGGCTGACGACCCGGCCTACGACCTTGGCAAAGGAGCTGGATTCTACCTGAGCGCGACCCAGCAACCGTGGGCAGCGCACTACCAGATGTACGACTACATCGTGCACGAACTCCCTGCACTGATCGAGTCGACCTTCCCTGCAACCGACCGACGGGCGATCACCGGACACTCCATGGGCGGCCATGGCGCCCTCACGATCGCGCTGCGCAATCCCGGACGCTACCGCAGCGTCTCGGCGTTCTCCCCGATCTGCGCCCCAACTGAGGTACCCTGGGGCAAGAAGGCGTTCAGCGCCTACCTGGGGCCCGATGAGTCCACCTGGGCGGCATGGGACACCGTCGCATTGCTTGAGCAAGCGGAAGAGCGGCTGCCCTTCCTCGTTGACCAAGGCCTAGCCGATGACTTCCTACCGACCCAGCTCGGCACCCCGCGGCTGCGCGAAATGTGCGAGCGAGTCGGGCATCCGCTGACCTTGCGGATGCACGAGGGCTACGACCACAGCTACTATTTCATCGCGAGCTTCATCGGTGAGCACGTGGCTCACCATGTGAAGGCGATGCGCGGATAGCGGCGGCCGCGCTAGCCCTCGCCTACAGGAGGGCGAGGTGCTGCTGTGATCCTGGAGCCGAAGCCTTCCTCGTCCCCTTGCCATTGCCCGACGAGCGCGCAATCATCCGGCCAAATCCGATGCGACCTCCGAAGAGCTCCGCAAGACCGCTAGAGGCCACACCGACGTAGCCGAAGGTTTCGCCAGAGCCTTCTTCGGGACCAGCGGTCGGCACGCTCACGCGCCAGCCAGCCAACAACGTCATCAAGCGAGACGGAGTCCATCTCGAAGACGACCGCGTTCTCGGTCGCGATCATCGCACCGTCGAACAACGGATCGTCCGTGCCGGTCTTGGTGAGGGATGCCGTCACCGAATCATCGCGGAGGGTGTCATCGAGTCGGAACATCGACGTCCGTATCGAGGCGAAACCTGGGCGTTCGACGTCCGTATCGAGGCGAACGAAGCGCGCCTCCGTATCGGTCTCCGCATCCTCGACGCTCGTGGGGAACCCGACCGTGAACGCCGACACGGCGACCGTCTAGACCGACGCCTCAAAGACTCGCTCTTCGCCGGTGTGACGCATCGTCTCGCTCAGCGTAACGATTCCGCCGTCCAACGATCCTGTCGCAGGCTCCTCTCCGACGCCCGGCACGAGGCCTGCCTCGGCCATGAGCTCGAAGTCACCCTGCACAACGGCCTCGATCATGCTTGTTCTACGCGCGTCCGCTGTCCACTCCATGTCACGAACTCCCGGGCCGATGTCGTCGCTGAAATCCCCATCGATGAAAATGCTCGCGCCTAGTCCGTCAAGCGCGAACTCACCGACCTCATGCCCACCCTCTTCCGACTCCGCGGGCCCGTCGAACGCCTGGATGACCTGCGCCACGGTGGCGGTATCCAGCGCTAGGGGAGCGCTCGGTCCTCGCTCGTCCACGCTCTCGGTTACCTGCAGGCCGCTGGCTGGACCTTCGCCACGCACGATCGCCCACACTGCGGCGCTGTCGTCCCCCGTCGACTGGAACGCGGCTGCGACCACCGGGTTGGCGGCCGGCGGATCGGGGAGCACCACCGACATCCGCGGTGTCCGATGTGCCTATCGAGGAGTCGGGCGTAGTCTCTTCGGTGTCACCGCAAGCGGCGAATGAACAGGCGAGGAGGGCGACGGAGGGCGGCGCGAATGGACGTGATTTCATGCGATTTATTTGGGGGAGAGCGGCGCGAACGGACACAAACACCTCGGGTGCCCATCCTCAGTTGCGAACCAAACAGATGCGAGACAGCGCTTGTTATTCACATCCTGGGACCATGACGCGCGGCTAACACAATCCAGCGGGGGCTTTATAACGTTGCCGAGGAGCAAGCATTGGGGTCCTCGCGCATCGCGGCGAGTAGGTCGGCACGCCCGAGGGTGGCGATGGCGGAACTAGTGACCAACCGCTTCTCGACGGGTATCCCAATATCGGCCGACGCCCGCAGCATGTCTTCGCTAGCGCTCATCCCGATCGTTCGCGACTCCAAACCCCTCACGGCCGCCCGCAACCAATGGAAACCTTTGACTATATCGTAGTAGGCGGCGGCTCCGCAGGCTGCGTCATCGCGAGTCGGCTCAGCGAAGACCCCTCTGTCAGCGTGTGCCTGCTGGAGGCCGGTGGAGACGGAAAGGACCTCACGATTCGCGTCCCGCTTGGGTTCGCGCTGGCGTTGCCGAGGGGGGGCAACAGTTGGAGCTTCAACACGGTACCGCAGGCGGGCATGAACAGACGTCGTGGTTTCGTCCCTCGGGGCAAGGCACTGGGAGGCTGCAGCGCGGTCAACGCGATGATCTACGCACGAGGCCATCGCTCGGATTACGACAGCTGGGCAGAGCTCGGCAACCCCGGCTGGGGCTTCGACGACGTACTGCCCTACTTCAAGAAGTCGGAGAACAATGAGGTCTACCGAGACTCGCCGTTTCATGGCATCGACGGTCCGCTCAACGTAACGAACTTGCGAAGCCCAAGCCCGCTCAACGACGTCTTCTTAGCCGCCTGTCAGTCGGTCGGGATCCCTTACAACGAAGACTACAACGGGGCGCACCACCACGGCTGCTACCACGTACAAGTCACTCAGAAGGAGGGCGAGCGACACAGCGCGGCGGCGGCGTTCCTCCACCCCAACATGAGCCGGCAAAACTTAGTAGTGAAGACCCGCGCCCACACATCCCGTGTGCTCTTCAACGGCCGGCGCGCCACCGGGGTCGAGTACTTCCAGGGTCGCGAGAGAACCCAGGTTTCTGCTCGCTATGAGGTCGTGATGTGTGCCGGAGCGATCGCCTCGCCGCAGATTCTGATGGCATCGGGGATCGGGCCTGGAAAACACCTGCGCGAGCACGGCATCGAACCTGTGTTGGACCTTCCCGGCGTCGGTCAGAACCTGCAGGACCACATCTCTGCGCTGCTCGTCTACCGTTCGCCAGGAAACCGAGACACAATTGGGATCTCTCCGTGTGGCGTTGCCAGTCTACTCCGCTCAATGTTTGAATGGCGAAAGCGACGTGCAGGGTGGATGACCAGCTGTGTCGCCGAGTCCGGCGTCTACTACCGCACCGATCCGAATGTGGAAGTCTCAGATATGGAGATGGAACTCCTCGTGGGCATAGCCGACGACCACGGCCGCAAGAATCACCTCGGCCACGGCTACTCCGCGCACCTGCTCCTGGCGCGACCGAAGAGCCAAGGCGAGATTCGACTCGCCAGCGCAGACACGCGAGACGCACCGCTCATCGACCCGAAGTATTTCAGCCACCCGTACGACATGCCAACACTGATCAAGGGGACCCAAATCGCCCTCGACATCATGGGTGCGCCGCCGTTCGACCCCTACCGCGGGAAGATGCTCGTCCCCTACGACCGCAACGATCCCGCCCAGATCGAAGAGACGCTGCGCAACCACGCGGACACCGAATACCACCTCTGCGGCACCTGCAAGATGGGCCCGGAGAACGATGAGATGGCCGTTGTCGATGCGACATTGCGCGTAAGGGGCGTGGAGGGCCTGCGTGTCGCGGACGCCTCGATCATGCCGCGGGTACCGAGCAACAACATCCAGGTTCCGGTGATGATGATCGGTGAGAAGTGCGCGGACATGATCCAGCACGACGCGTAGTTCCGCGGCACGTATGACCGGGGCAGGCGTGGTGCGGCATTGCACCCTATGCCGCTCCCGGGAAGGCAGTCCCGTCGTAAGCAAGCACGTCGGAGGCAAGCACGTCGGAGGCAAGCACGTCGGAGGCAAGCACGTCGGAGGCAAGCACGTCGGAGGCAAGCACCGCCTCGCCCAATCGCTGGGACAGCGGAGGCCTTTGAGAGAGTCGCTTCCGCACAGATTTTGTTTGCTCTACCGGCCGCGAATGGTTCGCTTCTCCTCAAGCTTCGGCAGGTAGAATCCGAGCACCAGAAACGCACCGCCGAATCCCATGAAGAGCAGAATGCGGAGGACGACGTCCACTTGAGACAGGTCGATGAGGAACAGCTTGCCAACGAGGACGAGCAGAGTCGCTAGGCCAGCGCGGCGAACCCATTCGTCGCGAGCGACGTAGCCGTAGATGAGCTCGGAGGCGGCGATCAAGCCCCAGGTAATCGACACCAGCGCCTGGCCAGCGATCGACGTTCCGAAGTATCGATACGCCCATGCGAGAATCAGGACGTGGGCAAACGCGGCGTATCGTCGCAGGATGGGCGAACCTTCGTCGATGTCTAGCTTGGCCATGCCGATGATCGCGGCAAACGCAGCCCACGCCCCGAGGTCCAGGAACGCATCCATCCCAAGGCCGGGATCGCCGATGGCTCCGACAACTCGGCTGCCAACGAGGCACACAAGCAGGGAGGTGACGATGTGTGCCCACGCCGTGGGAATCCGAATCTGCCCGAATCGGGCCGAGTAGTGGAGCGAGACGACCGCGAGTGAGAAGGCCACATAGGACGCGTCCACGCCAACGTAGATGTTCACCCAGAGCACAGCGAGCCCCCGGCTCACCAATTCGAAGACCGGGTGAGCCCACGCCCAGCGTTCGTTCACAGGTGACCGGAACACCCGGCTGACAGCGATGATCGCCACAATGGCCGACGCGTCGTAGAACAGGTGCGCGCTGACGTCCAAGTGGGACCCGAGCATCTGTGGCACCGTGCAAAGGGCGAGCGCGCTCGTGGCAGCGTAGGCCAGATCGGTCACAACCGTGTCTTTGCGCCACCTACCGACCGCGTGGAGGATCAAGCTGTCTGCAGCGAGCGCTAGGTATCCGGCCGTAGGGCTGACGTAGCAGGTAACCGCGCAGACAACGAAAAGGTGTGCTGCGCCCTCATAGGCTCCCGCCAGCGCAGAGAGCAGCGGCGTGCGACGGCGTACCAGGAACGCGCAAGCCGCGAGTCCGGAGATCGTCGCGAAGTCGAGCAACGGGTCGAACGCGCCGACGGTCCCCGAGAGGCCCTCCGCGAGTCGCGGCAAAGAGAAGAGCACGAGCCCAACACTGAGCCAATGTGCGGCGTGGGCGATGAACCGGTCCGCCCCCTCACGCCTGCGCCAGTGCAGCCAGATAGCGTCCGCGGCCAGCAGTAAAAGAGCCGCCGAGGTGCTCCAACAGAGCGCGACCCAGGCAAGGACGAGCGTGTGAAAGAGCAGTTCGTAGGCCACTCGCGTTGTCCCAGCCCTCAGGTCGTCTCCGAGACGGTGAGCGGGGGTCACGAGGGCCACAACACCCATCACCAATACGACGATTCCTTCGAGCGTGCCCTCTCCCAGTTCGACCATGGTCGGGACGCGGAAGCCCCAGGCAAGCGCGACACAACCGGCTGCGAGATGGCCGCCGAAGGCCATCACGCGGTCGCGACTGATCGAGGTCGCAGCGTGCAGAAGCGCCGCTTCAATCGCGACAGCAACCCAGAACTCGAACCCGTCGGTCACAAGACCCAAACCGATGTTCAACACCAAGAGCCCGGCGACCCGTTGGGTGGTTCCCACGATGAATCGGTCCACGTATCGGAGCCAGGTCCCGAAAGCGCCAAGCAGCACGCCACTCGCAATCGCGAGCCCGCCAACGAGTTCGACGGAAGCCGCAGGTGCCACGTACCAAACAAGGAGAGCGACAAGCGGAGAGAGCACTGCGGCTGTCTGCTCGAGCGGGCCGATGAGGGGGCCGGACTGCGACGCCGGCCACGCGGAGGGAGCTAGCCCGAACGCTAGCGCTCCGACCAGAGCCAAGACGCCGATAGAGATGGGGAGTCCGCTGGGAGCCGAGACAGCAAGGATCGCGATAACGGCGACGTACCCGACCCACGAGACGATCAGCAGTCTGGTCCAACGCCGGAAGATGTAGACTGCGCCGGCACTGGCGACCACGACCGAGAGGTACGCCGCCAGCAGGTTCATCGAAGGATCGGGATTGTAGAGCACAAATGGAGCGAGGAACGCTCCCGCCGTCCCGACCAATGCGAGCGTGCCGCGGTCCCTGCTGAGCGCCAGCCCTAGCGCCAGCATATTGACCGCGCTCATCACTCCAAACGCCAGCTCGAATGGGAAGATGTTGAAGGTCACGTTCGCCGCGAAACTCGTGATTTGCAGCGTGGCGATACCCCCGCCGAGGAGGAGGTCACCATAGCGTGGCCTTGGGCCAACCGTCTTCCAGCCGACACCGAGAAGGATGGTACCGAAGACATAGCCGGTCACCAGTCGTTGAGCGGGTCCGAACCACGCCTGATCGATCGAGTATTTAAAGAGGAACGCGCAGCCGATGACGAAGAGTGCGACTCCGATTCGAGTGATCCACACCTCCAACGACTGCGTCGACAGTCTCGACTCAACAGGAGTCGGCGGCAAATCGGGCGTTGGAAGACCGACCGGTTCCACGTGGAACTCCACCTGGTGAGGCGGGCGCGCCTGGTGCGGAACCGGGGCGGACAGCGGTGGCGCTGTGACCTCAACGTCGACGACTGGGGGGCTGCCGTGACTTTGCGTTCGAGTCCGCAGGTTGTGCGCTTCGAGGTCAACGACCCGATCGCGCAGAAACCGGACTTCGGCCTCAAGGGCGGCCATTCTCAGATCGTCGGAAGGCACAATCGAGGACGGACCCTCGCCTGGTTGGGCAGACATGGCGGCAACGGATTGGAGACGCGAAACAGGTTGTTGGTGGTTGCATGACCAACCAACACGTCGCGCAAATCCATTCCCGAACTTGCTTCCTCACTGCGGCCAGTGGGGAGCCAGATCAGGACGGTCTGGTCCCAGCTCGTCACGCGCTGTTGATGGCGTAGTTCGCTCTCATCAAATCAACACGACACCCAGCGAACCACCGACGGAGTGTCACACGGTGCGCGTCCCCGCCTAAGGCGCCAGATCGACCGCGGCCCGAACCGTGCACGCAGACGACGTCTCCTCCCAGCCCCCTGCGCGGCCCTGTATACACAGTCGGAGGGACAGCAGGCAGGGACTGAAAACGCCGCGCCACTATGACATGGCGAGGCACGTCCGGCAGTCTCACCTCACCCCAGCCCGACGTCGCCGAACAAGCAGCCCGAACACCGCAAACATCGCATACCACGGTGCGCTCGAGCGGTCGGGCCCACTCACACAGCCGCAGCCACCGCTGTCGCCACCATACACACTCGGTACTCCGACGTCGTCGGAACCTCCTGCGTCTGCAAACCCGCCGCCCTCGACGATCGAGATGACGGCCTCAAGTTCCTGTGTGATCGCCTCGGTCCACCCGAGCCGGTCTCGCGCAACAACCTCGAACGCATAGATTTGATCGACCTCTCCACCGAAGACCGCTGAGGTTTCCTCGGTCTCCGGAATCCACACTTGCCACTCTCCGAAGTTTCGCGACACCAACACCGAATAGTCCCAAACGCCGACGCCTTCGTCGATTCCGTCCCACTCAAGCGTGAACGTTGGCGGAGCCTGAAACGGCGCGTCGACGACAGCAGATGTCGGCGGGTCGCGGTCGATCGTATGGTGGACGACCGGAGTTACGATCGGCTCCTGAGTATCGAAGATGATGTCCGCTCCATTCGTGATTTCTGTGCCTGATGGTAGGTCGGGTTGCAGGTCGATGCCGAACTCTACCCAGCCCTGTCCTCCTGGCGCGGTCACGTTCGGTGGCAGGTCGATTCCGTCGAAGAGGAAGGTGATGACGCGCGTTTCCGCGTCGACATCGACCGACAACACGATCGGATGAGAGCTCGCGAGTAGCTCGAAGGAGCCTAGGTCGAGGTCGTCGTCGATGGGATCGGTGATCGTGACGCGGCGAGCCTCTGCGGTTGCCTCCGGCAGGTTCTCGAAGTGAATCACATAGTGCAGCGTTTCAATGCCCGTCAGATACCCATCGATGCCGGTCGCAGAGACCTTGTCGTTGGGGTCCATCGGAAAGAGAAAGAAGAGGCTGAAGATGTTGTTGTACATCTTCAAGCAGGACTCGACGTCGCCCTTAATGTCGTTGACGAGCAGCGCGACTGGAGCTGCCGGACCGAGCACAGCCGCCGCGGCCATGCCGGTGACCCAGCCCTCCACCATACTCTCCACCTTCGAGACCGCGGTGTCGCGTATCGTGTCTGTGATCGTGTCCCGCAGAATCCCTTCGACGTCGCCGGTGGCGTCGTGACCTCTACGTTCGAGAGCCTTCTCGAAGTTCGTCAGGAGCGTATCGATGAATCCACATGCAGTCCCGACCGGACCCTTGAGGTTTGCGTCGTCCGGGTCATCCGCCGAACCGATGAACCCGATCGAGGCCTCGATTGATTGTTCCGCGTCGTCCAGGCTCGTGCCGGCCGCCGCCTGAAGCTCCAACCAGAACCCGTACGAGCGTCCCGGAGGCAAGCGGGCCATCCAAACAAGCGCTGACTCGTCTGCGCCGGACGTCAATTCGATGTCGCGCTGCGTCGGACCGCCGAGCACAATCGATGGCAGCTCGAGCAGATAGTCCATGCCGTCCGAGAGCAGGAGGGTCACGACCGGGTCGATCAGGTCGTTGTTACCTGTGTTCTGCGCATGCACGTGGATGCGAGCGCTCTCATCCCCTCGGACGCGAATGATGCCGGCCAAGTCGACGGAGGCGCCGCTGCGCGCCTCTTCAATCCGGACCCCCTCGGGGATCCAAGACTCCCCCAAACTGGATGCTCGATCACGACGTCCCAATCTCCAAGCTCAGCGCCCGTAAGGTCGAATCGGGCCTCCAGCCCACCGCCTGGAAGAGCCGTGACAACGGACGCCGTCCGCGGTTCGTCGGACTCGGTCTGCAAGAGGACCGTTGAGCCCTCTTCGAAATTCCCGGAGATGCGCAACGTGCAGTCCTCGGCATCGCCGCAAGCCGCGGGGCTGCACGGCTGAAATGTGTGCGCCCGTGAGGTCGACCACAAACGCACCCGAGCTGCCGCCAGCCAGATAGAGCGCCTGGCCATCCGGGCTCACCACCATCTCGTTGTGGTTCCAGGCGAAGAGGGAGTTCCATCCGTCGCCGTTGGGCAAATCAATGCCTACGAGGCCGGTCTGAGCGTCGTCATCGAGGTCCAGCGGTTGGTAGTCGAATGGATTCGCGACGAGGACCTGCTCTCCAGACCACTCGGTACGATCCTGCTGGTTGTAGAGCTGCCCATAGGCCAGCACGAAGACGGCGTTTCCGATCGGCGACGGCACGATCACCTCCGCCTGCAAGCCGTCCCATTCGGTGAGCGGAATCTCTGCGACAAGCGTCATCGTTGTGGTGTCCCAAACATTGCCGAGTGCGTCGAAGAGCAAGCTGCCGTCTGCGTTCAGGTGGATCGGCGGCGAGGTCGGCCACACTTCCCGAAGCTCGATCGGGTGGAGCGAGAACGTGAGGCCGTTCTCGAAGTCCCCGCTCGTCAGTCCGTCGATGTACTGAAGCGAGCCTTCGTCATCGGGGGTGGGATCACCGACGAAATAGATGCGATCGTCGTCCGGAGAGAGCTGGATGTTCCAAGCCCGATGCACGTCATCGGCCCACTCCGTATGGAGCGCCAGCAACCCGGTGGGCCAGCCATCAAAGATGTCGAAGTCGAGCACATCGATCCCCGAAGACAAATCGACGACAAAAACGTCATCGCCGCCGGCGACATAGCCCGTTTGCCCATCGGAGGTGATCACCATCGGTCCCGTATAGGACCATTCGATGTTGAAGCGATCGAGCTCTGCGTAGGACACGGGATCCAACTCAAGAATCGCCGTATCGAGTGTGACGAAGAGCCTGCCGTCCGGGCCAAACGTGATACCGTCCAAGGCTTCCTCATCAATACTGAGGTCGACCGTCTCCAGGTGTCGTGGGTCAAGGCATCGACGACAACGATGCGGTCCGAGTAGTCCCCGAAGAGCACTCGATCGTGCAGCGGATCGACGGCGACATGATCCCACTCGTCGTCGGCGGGCATTTGAAGGTACTCGCCCTGAATACCGTTCCACGGATGGGGGTCGGCTGATGCGGACACCGGTCCAACAAGGAGCAGTGCGGTAGCGGTCAGAAGAATGCTGGATTTCATCGCGTTCGGGGCTCGAAGGTCGAGGCGCGGAGTGGAAGCTCCGCATACCTGTTCCAGAGCAAGTTCCGGTCCAACGCACGAACCAGTCCCCGCCTATTCTCTCGACGATCCCATCGTTGGAACAGGAGGGGGTCGACACGGCCAGTCGTGCCGAAGTGCACACAAAACGTCCCTCGATGATCTACGCCGGAACCACTTTCGTCATCGGGAGCGATTCGGGTCCCTCCGGAAGGGAGCATGTCCACGACTCCTAGCCGACCTCTCCCGAGTCGGCCGGCAAGTGGTCGCAAGCACGGGCAACTGGCAGTCTGACTCCACGGACCTGTTCCCCGGGCTCTCCCCTTGCGCCCTGGTTTCACCACAATGACACCCAATATCCGCTCACTCTTAGCCATCGCGCTTCTCGCGATCCTCGTTACGACGGCCCCTCCGGCCTATGCGACCGAGCTCTTCACGTCGCGTGCGGCTTGGGACTCGTGGGCGCTCTCGCCCAGCACCGAGGATTTCAACGTCGGGGCCCCAACCGGCCGGCGGACGGACAACACCGATGTCGCGATCGGGGCGTTGAGTTTCTACAATGACGTGCCCACCGGTTCGACGAGTTCCCACGGAATTCAAGACGGAACGGGCGATCCGAACGTTGACGGTTCGAGGCAAGTTGGCGGACAACTCGACGGAACCCCGCTGAGCACTCTGACCATCACGTTCCCCGAGCCCGTTTACGCGGTCAGATTCGAGTATGCGTTCCGAGCGACATTCAGTGGCGGCGCTGTCATAGAGGCTGCCGGCTTGGTGACGGACTTTGCCAACAGCGGTGACACCGGCTTCGTAGGCGTCGTCAGCACCACGCCGTTCACAACGATCGACCTCTACACCGACAATAGCTCGTTTAGCGCGTATGCGTTCGACAAGTTCGTCTGGTCGACTGAACTCGCACCGCCAATCATCATGGCTCCCAGCGGAGGAGAGGCTGGAGAGGCTGGAGCTATCGGGCCCGCTGGAGCGAACGGTGAGGCTGGAGCTACGGGAGAAGCGGGACTCGCGGGAGAACCGCGAATTGACGGCGTCGACGGCCTAGAAGGACTCGACGGCTTCGACGGTCTCAACGCGCTACTCGCGGTCTCGACCGAGGAGGAAGGCGACAACTGCCCGGCGGGCGGCCAACGCATCGAAACCGGCCTCGACGCTGACAGGAACGCGCGCTCGCGCCAGAAGAGGTCACTTCGGAAGCCTATGTGTGCAACGGCGTTGACGGTGACGGCATAGGGATTCCCGGCGCGGACGGAGCCGATGGCTCAGACGGAGAGGGAGGGACAGATGGCGAGAACCGAACAGACGGAGAAGAAGGGACAGACGGCGTCAACGGGCTCTCGGCGCTGGTCGCAACCACCGTCCTCACACCAGGCGACGACTGCACACTCGGCGGGACTCTCTTCGAGTCCGGCGCGGATTCGAATGGCAACGCGACCCTGGATGAGAGCGAGGTCAACGGGACAGCAACCATCTGCAACGGTGCAGCAGGTGAAGCGGGCACGAATGGCGAGTCCGGAGGCTGCTCTGCCGCCTCGAGTCGCGGCGGAAACCCGGCCGGCGGGATTCTCTCAATGCTTGTTGTGGGGCTCCTGCTCCGCCGCAAGCGGTCGCTCTAGCCGCTCAACCACCGTGGCTGCGGCCCGGCCTCCCGCCCGATGGGAGAGCCGGTGTCGCGGCACCGAGCGCTCAGTCCCCTGACGCGCCGACGCGCTCGTTCTCGAACATCGCGTCCATGTCCTCTTCGGTACCGCATCCGAAGAGCTCGCTGCAGTCGTCTCCGCCGGCCCCCATCAGTTCGCTCATGCCCGACTCCAGGCTTGCAGCGAGGGCGCCGCTGTCGATCGCGCCGAGCGTGCCGGTGCATCCCGCAAGAAAGTCCACGTTCGGCTCGCATTGCGCCTGCGTGATCGTGCTGCCCAACAATCCGGCCAGTGTTTGCTGGTATCCCTCAAGGGCCGTGCGGCTCTCGACAGGAACCGCCTCACCCGTCTCGATCTGGTAGCAGGCCTCAACTCGGCCGATGACCGCGCCCACGAACTCATTCGCCCAAGGCGGCCCGTCACCAGCCGCCAACTCCGGAAGTTCGACGCCCAACGGGGCTGAGAGCGCTCCTGCAAGTGCGTCACAATCAAGCTCAAGCACAGCCAAACAGTCCGCATCGCCGCAGCCTTCACCCACCGTCTCAGCCAGTTCGTGCGCTTGACCAGCAAGTGCCTCGGCGATGGCGGGATCGAGTTCCTCCCCCGTTTCTAACGCGTAACACTCAGCGAAACGTTGGCAGATAGTAGCTGCACCCGCTGCGCTGGCGGACGATGCGACCAGCACAACGAGCGTCGCGACCGCGAACGACAACACATTCAGGTTCGGTACGAGCCTTTG
The DNA here is from genome assembly GCA_047629415.1 of Bradymonadia bacterium. Taxonomy (GTDB): domain Bacteria; phylum Myxococcota_A; class Bradymonadia; order REDH01; family REDH01; genus CBDUJZ01. Next base: position 15,945 of record JBLHWZ010000049.1, read on the forward strand.
ATCGAGGCGCCGAAAATTACGATTCATCGTTCTCGCTCTCTTGTAGATACCGCCGTACAACTCGAGCGACGGCGATGAGGCCCTCGCCAAAGGCCGCCTACGATCAGGCCGATCGCAAAGGGGGAAGGCGGCGAAGGAGCAGGTTGCGCAGGCCCCGGAGGTATAGACTCGTCCGGAGGAACGGCCGACGACGGGGGAAGGTCCGAGGCGTCGTCCACTTGCGGAGGATGCAGTCCCCCTTGGACCGACGTCGGCGCGTCTCGAGCAGAAGCTTCAGCGCGTTGGACGGGAGTTCCTTGCGACGTGGGTGGCGTCTCGCCGTTCGCCTCTTCTGACGGAACTGGAGCACTCTCCTCCGCTCCCTGCGCTAGAGGCTGTTCTTCAACTGGGCCCAGAGAAGGCGCAGGTGCGGCCGCTGCTTCGTCCGCCCCCGGCCCCGCCTCCGCGATGGGTTCCTCGACTTCCGGCGAAGCTTCCCCAGCGGAATTCGATGAGTCGTCTTCCCGATCAGCCTCTTCCGCGAGTCCAGATCCCCCTGAGGCCTCAGCCTCCCCACCTCCCTCTTGCGAGTCTGGCTCTTCATCAAGCTCGGCCAAGGCTGGTGCAATCACGGCAAGCTCAGGCTCGGCGATGCTTGGCTCTGCAACGCGTGGCCCGGCAACGCGTGGCCCTGCAACGATATCGCGCATGGACAGTTGTGCGGCGAGCCGTTCAAATTCGCCTCGTCCATCCGGAGCCTCCAACGATGCCACAAAGGCGGTCATTGAAGCCGCTTCTGGCGGCCGAAGTGCAGTGGCTAGGCGTGCGAAGTTGGGCGCCGATGAATCAAGGGAAGCCACAAACTGTGCGATCGTTGCAGGAGTCTGCTCTCTCGGCGTCTCGTCATCCGCAGGTTCCCCACTCTCGGAGTCAGAAGCCGAAGGGGGTTGGGGCTCCGCCGGCTCGGGCAGAGGAGCTGCGGACTCTAGAGAAGGATCGGCGGCGCTCACAGGAGACGCGGGCGGCGGGTTGTTCTTTGTGAGCACCAAAGTCAGCGCCACCAGCGCGACGATCAGCAGCGCCACAAAGAGGACACTCACGCTAAGGTCAAAGCGCGCAAGCCACCGCGAGCGAACCCTGCGAACCGTAAACCGCAGACCCTCAAGCGCCACGATGAGTAGAGCGATTCCCAGCAGCGTCGGCACTGCTCGGACTGGCAGGGCGGCAGCTTCGGAAGCCGATCCCGACGAGGGTTCCGCGACCTCTACGTCCGTGCCATCGCGCGAGGGAAGAGCCGACTCAGAACCTGCCTCACCGCCCGAAGGCGAGGCGGGCGCCGACTGAGGTCCGCTGGCACTGCCCTGCTGAGAACCACCCGGTTCCACCCCTTCCGAACCCGCAACGTCGTCGACTTCGGCTGCGCTTGGAGCCTCTCTGACCTCCCCCTCATCAGGCTGAGACTCTTCGGCCGTCGCCCTCGGATCCGCATCGCTATCGCCTGAACCGCAATCGACGGATCCGAGCGCCCAAAGAGCAGCGACCGCAAGCAGCGCTCCCGCCGAAAACGCGATCCCACGTGGAGAAAGTCGGAATCGTTCCGGCTCGTCAGCAGGCCGTTCTGCGCGGAGCTCCGAGAACACATCTGCAAGGGGTCCGCTCTCACGGACGGGCTGATGCCGACTCGATATGGACTCCTCGCAAGGATGCTCTGGTTTGTTTTCGTCCTGACCCATGGACGCCTGCTTGACTCTGTGTGCTTCCTGCCTCGCGGCCAGGGCCTGCACTGTCAACGATTCGTCCGCGGCCCCCCCCAACCAGGGGGGAAACTGCGAGCCTCGCCGTCAGATTGCAGCCCCAGCAATGTACCGCGAGACGGCCCGGCCACCCTCGCGAGCGAGCGCCTGCAAGTCATCCCCAGGTTTCAAATTCAGGACGAGTCCCTCACACAGCTCCACACAGATTCGGGCAGCCAGAGGGATGTCCGACACGACGAGCGCGGCACTCCTCTCCTGGAGCAGCGCCTCCGCCGTAGCGCGCGCGGAGGCGCGGGCGAATTCGAGTCGCTGGCTGAACGATGCGGTATTGATGGCCGAGAGCTGGCGCAGCACCGAAGGGTAAGGAGAAACCACCGAGAAACACGCCAGCAGTGTGGCCTCAGCTCGTCCTGCCAGGCTGGCGCCCGGATCGGCGCTAGTCGCATCTTGGATTGCTTCGACCAACTCGCCAAGCAAGCGCTGCGTCAACGCGTCGAAGATCGCGTCCTTGCCCCCAAAGTACTGGTAGAGCGAGCCAATACTGACACCAGCTCGGTCGGCGATGACACATGTTCCGGCAAACTCGTATCCGTGGGTGACCAAAACGTGAGCCGCCGCCTCCTCGATCGCGTCGACCAACGCCCTGGAGCGAGCCTGACGAGGCTGACGGCGAGTCATTTGCTGGCTGGAGTCGTTCGACATGGGCTCACTTGAAACGCGAGTGAAAAACGCCAGTAATCCCTCATATTCTATCTCGGTACCCAAGGTAGCCTCGTAACCGGACCGCTACGACCCATGAACATGCTCGGCCAAACACGATCGCGGGAGAAGGGAATCCAGGTAACTCCTCGGCTCCCACCATTCGTTTTCGAAGACGCAGAAATCCCAGATGCATAGTTCGACGGTGACGCTGGAGTCACCGCGACGTGGAACGCGCTTAGCGTGATCGCGGGCCAATTCGAAACCCAGTTCGTCGAGGCAGGGCGCTGGCGGATCGACCGCATCGAAGACGAGGCGACCGCTGACGAGACCCGATGCTTCATCCGCTAGGAGGCCTATCACGCGACCGTTCACGGCCGATTCAACTCGGCACTCGAGAGCCGTGGGCTACCGGTCGCGGAGCTGAAGCGCTTCGTTAGCGATGTGAGCGAAGCGCTTATCGAAGAAGGTGGAGTCGATGCGTGGCTCGCCATGGGGCTAGCTGCCGAACAGTTCATCGGCGAGTTCGGCCACACAGGACTCGCGAATCCGGAGTTGATGGAGGGTGCCGCCGAGGCCCCACGCCAGCTCTGGATGTGGCATCTGTTTGAAGCGGTAGAGCACCTGGCTGCGCTACACGACGGTTGGGTCGCAGTATTCGGGGAGGACCGAGCCGCTCGTGACATTCGGGTTCTCGGCGCCGCCTACACGCTGATCGTTCTGGCGCTGATCTGGCCAGCGGCCTCCTACGCATTGTTCTCCCAGCACACGACCGTCTCTCGGAACCGCTGGAGCACTTGGAAACCAGCTCTGGTCAACCTCTTTGGGCGGAAAGGTCTCATCCGGGGAGCGGTCCGTAATCTCACTATGCTCGCCAAAGTCGGCTTCCACCCCTTTGATTGCCACGACCCGAAGCCGATGCTCGACGAGCACCGCGAAGCGCTCACGGATCCGTCATGGGAGCGGGCGGTGAAGCCCTCGAAAAACCATGGGTCGCGCGCTGGGCAGGTAGGGCCTCCAGAACTCGGCTGGCGCGACATCGCGGGTCTGATGCGCTTCACCGTGACCACCAGCCGCTACGCCCTTCGCTTCCTCGGCGAGGCCAGAGCCCATGCCGCAGAGCGGGCGCAGGCCGAAACCTAGGCCGGGGTTGAGGACACACAACTTCGGGAGCCTGGTGCGCTCACGGAAGCATGCGCGCGCGCTCACCGAATAGCTTGTCCCTCAAAGAACCATGCTCGCCGTGCCAGCGCGAAGCAGGGTCAGCACCATGGCCCGAATCGCTGAATAGGGTGGACCCAAGCTCGTCGCGCGATCGGTTCCTCGCGGCGTCTGCGACGCTGTCCGTGCTCAGCGCTAGGATCGTGACTCCACGGGCTCGGAGGCGCCGACTCGCTCTTCTCGATCCCGGCATCCGATGACACTTCGGCGCTGCATCCGAAAAAGTGCGCATCAATCCCAGCCGTAACAACTTCGTAAGGTTTGTCGGATACGCTGGCCGCTCAAGATTACATCGAGGGCCTGGGGGGCGGGAAAGGCGCGCGCTTCTGACGAAAGATGTGCTCTTCGGGAGTGGCGCACGCTCACCAGGCACGGCTCCCGGCCGGACAATGTGAGCCCGGCGCGCTCCAGCGAATGATCTTCGTCCCTCACGTCGAGCGACACTGCCCGACTGATTCTCCTCCAGAGGGGACTCTCGACCGAGCCTGAGAGGAAGCGGACTTCGATCTGCGGTCCGCGCTCCAGCGCCCTACGGTCCCCGAAGCGCCGAGCCCGGCCTGCGAGTCGTCCGCTTCGTTCGTCGGTTAAGGCCCCCCCTCAAACACCCTGCTATGATATCCCTTCGAGCCAACCTCATAGGTAAGGGAGCCAAACAATCGCTCTCCCGCCTGCACCCGGCTTAGGCCCTCAGAGAAGTCGACTCGCGGGCGCCACCCCAGCTCCTCCCGCGCCCGCGTATTCACGTACACGCGCGCGATGTCTCTCGGCATCTCCCATCCACGGCTGGCGTATTCTGCTTGGAACGGCACGCAATTCTCGAGAACCACTCGAGCGTCGTCGCGAAGAGCCTGTACATCGCATGGCGAGAACGGGGTCGTCGCACTGATGATGTACCTCCCAAAGCCAATGTCCGGTGCCCTCTCCATCGCACGAAGGTGGGCGCGCGCGGCATCGCCGATGTCTACCCGGCGATAGAGCAGCTCGTTGAGCTTCGCGTTGTCGGCCGAGTACTCCTCACGGACAGAGGCGCGATCGTCCTCCTCCGGGAAGAACCGTGAGGTCCGTAGCACCAGGCACGGCAGCCCTGTGCGAAAGTGGAAGAGCTCGCACAGCCCCTCGGCCGAAAGTTTCGTCACCCCGTAGATGTTCTTCGGCAGCGGAGTCAGCTCTTCGGTCACCCAAACAGACGGCTCATCTGGACCGGGGTTGCAGCGGCGACTGAACACGCTTGTCGTGCTGGTGAAGATAAACCGCGAAACGCCGCTAGCGACTGCCTGCTCGAGTAAGTTGAGCGTGCCCGTAACGTTCACATCGATGAAGTCCTGCTTGGTGTGGGTAGCGACGTGCGGCTTGTGAAGTGTCGCGGTGTGCATGACCGCGTCGATCCCGTTCATGCAGTCTGCCACGACCGCCGGGTCAGCGATCGATCCAACATGGGTAGTCCATCGCGAAGCAACTAGGTCCACGCCGACGGCCTCGTGCTCTGTCTTGTCGAGCAGCCGCATCAGCGTTTCGCCGAGGTGACCGGAGCTGCCAGTGACAAGGACTCTCATGAACGATCTCTCGGCTGCGGGGGGGGCACCCGAGACTGCAACAGCTTCCCCGGGCCGTCCAGTCCGCGCCTACCGCGAGAACCTGACCGCCACGCAGGCGCTACCTCAGAGCTCGTGTCGATCGACGAGTCGTAGATCGACGAGCGGAGAGCTAGAGCAAACGAAGCTGAGCGGCGCACACGCCCATTCACAGCGTCGTCCTCACCATCCAAGAGTCGGTCAGGTTCAGCGCAAAGCACCGGACATCGAATGTGTCACCCGGCGAAGCGGCGACATCCAGGCAAGCACCCGCGCCGTGCCGACCGATCGGAATCGTGTTGTGAAACGCATCGCAGGTCGCCATCTGCGGGGCATCCCAGCAAAGCTGCGCCGCCGACGGCGTCGAAATCGAAGCCGGAGCGGTCCACACGTCGAACTCCGTAAGCGCTCGCCGCACGAGGGTCACGTCGGTCGCTCCGTGCAGTGCGGACTCGCAGCTCACGGTCAGGTTCAGACTGGACGTCTCCCACTCCGGGTAGGGGAAATCGAACTGCTCGTCGCTCAGCTCGGCCTTCTCCGCGGCGCTATCGAAGACGACTTCCGCGGTCAGCCCGTTGCGTGCAACGCAATCACACACATGGTCACTTGGTGTCTGCCAGCGCACGCTCGCCTGGCCCGCTTCGGGCACCAAGAGTTCAACCTCACGAGGCCCGAGCCCAACGAGGCCCCATGCTGTGAGACCCTCTTGCCTCCAACCTTCTCCTTCACAACTGAGGACAAAGAGGGTGTCCGTAACGATCCTGACCTCAACCGAACTCGTCACTTCGACGGGCTTAGCCGGAACCGTTGCGGTCCCAAGTGTGCACGATGTCGCACCGACGGTCGTCCATCGGACCGTGATGTCTCCCGGTTCGCGCATGAAGTCTGGCGTAACCACAAACGAGGCAATGCCGGACTCACCTGCGTCACCGTCGGCGATGTCTGCGTCGTCGATGTCGGACGTGTCTGCGTCGGTATCGGCGACATCGGGCGCATCGGCGTCCTCGGCGTCCTCGGCGTCCTCAACGTCCTCAACGTCCCAAACGTCGGCGTCCTCCGCGTCGAGAGAATCAGCGTCCTCCGCGTCGAGAGAATCAGCGTCCTCCGCGTCGGGAGCATCCGCGTCGGGAGCGTCCGCGTCGGGAGCGTCCGCGTCGGGAGCATTCGCGTCGGGAGCGTCCGTGTCGGGAGCGTCACTCACGTCCTCCACATCCGGAGTGTCCACCTGCACGTCCGCTGTGTCCGCCTGCACGTCAGCGGCAACATCGACATCGGAAGGTCCCGGCTCCTCAGGCTCTGACGAGCACGCGCTAGATGCGGCGACACCCAGTGTGACGGCGAAGAAGACGAAGCGTGGTTGTCTGAGCATCGATACGATCGTCGTAGCCGGCGCTGAGAAAACCATGGCCGAACTCGAGTCGAACACAAACAGTGCAAACACCGCGCCAGCGCCGCCCAACTCCAGGCATGCGCAGGTTCGTCACGGACGTTCTGCCCGACTGTCCGAGACTAGCCGCCCCTCACATCAGTGGGGGATGGGCTTCGTAGAGTTCCAGATACTCTCGAGCCGCGGGCGCCCACGAGGCGTCTCTTTTCATTCCACGCAACATCATCGAGGACCATCGCTTCGGCTCGTCGCGGAACACAGCGATCGCACGGTCGACTGCCGAGGTAAGCGTCTGCGCGTTCAGCGGCGCAAAGACGAAGCCGTTCGACTTCTTCGGGGAGACGTCGGCATCGATGACCGTGTCGGCCAGTCCGCCCACCCCGTGTACGATCGGGAGAGTGCCATAGCGCAACGAATAGAGCTGATTCAAACCGCACGGCTCGTAGCGGCTTGGCATCAGAAAGGCATCTGCGCCGGCCTCCACGCGATGCGCCAAGGGGACATCGAACGTGATTCGTGCGCTGATTCGACCTGGGTGATCGTCGGCGAGGCGTTGCCAGCGTGCTGCGAGCTCCGGGTCGCCGGTCCCCACCAACGCGATCCGTCCGCCCAACTCGACGATGCTGGGGGCGGCGTCGGCGAGTAGGTCGAGGCCCTTCTGGTGTGCCAGTCGCGAAACGACGGCCAAGACGGGCGTATCCTTTGAGCCTTCCAACCCAAACTCACGCATCAGCGCGGTGCGACAGGCGGCCTTGCCGGCATGATTCTTCGCCGAGAAAGTCGACTCGATGTGCGGATCCGTCGCCGGGTTCCAGACCTCGGGATCGACCCCGTTCAGAATGCCATGCAATTTGTGCGAGTGGTGGGCGAGGAACTCATTCAGACCGTGGCCCTGTTCCTCTCCCAAGACCTCCTTCGCGTAGGTCGGGCTGGGCGTCACAATGACGTCGGCCAGAGCAGCGCCGAGCTTAAGAAGATTCAGCTGGTCGTGAAACTCGCCGCCCTCCATCGTGAAGTCCGACCATGGAATTCCGAGCGTCGGAACAACCGCTTTGTCGAACACGCCCTGGTAGCCCAGGTTGTGGATCGTGAGCACCGCGCGGGACCAGCGATACGCGAACCGATAGTGCCGCCGCATGTAGAGCAGCGCGAGCGCTGCGGGCCAGTCGTGAGCGTGCACGACATCCGGGATCCCGCCCATCAAGAGCGGCGCGGTCTCGAGTGCGGCGCGGCAGAGAAAAGCGAAGCGCGCCGGATTATCGGCGTGAACCCAGCCGCGTGGATCATCGTAGATGCCCTCGCGATCGAAGTGCCACGAGCTCTCCACGAAGAACGTCGCGGGGCCGTCGGTGTCGAAACTAATGACCTTCGCGGACGCGCGCGGCGGCCCCTCAGTGGTGACGCTGACGCCCGTTTCCGAGAGGCGGCCCACGTCCGAATGGCGCAACACTTGCCGATAGAGCGGCGAAAAGACCGCCACCTCGTTGTCCTCGCTAAGACGACTCTGAGCCGCAGGCAGCGCCCCAGCGACGTCTGCCAATCCGCCCGTTCCTGACCAGGGCGCCATCTCCGATGTGATGTGAAGGATCCTCATAGCTCTTCGTTACCAGCTCGCTCAGATGTGAGAGTCGGGACCGGCCCCGTGTCGCTAGGGGCCGACCCGTAACGCTCGAATCGTGGTCCGACGGGGTCGAAACTATGCCGAGTGCGACTGGAGGTCACAATGTCGGCGGCGTGTTCGAGCAAGATCTCCTGCGCTACCTCGTCCTGCGCCATGAGGGTGGCGATGTCGCCCGCCAGCTCGATGGGGCCTGTCCTTGGGATATGCGTGCCCTTCGGCACCACAATAATCCCCGCCGCACTGATGAACGGGAATCGAGCGCGGTCTGCTTCCGCGTCGAATCCCATGACGGTGCCAGGCTCAACGCTGCAATTCTTGTCGAAAAGTACTCCCCGAATTCGGCAACCTGCGCCAACGTTAGAGCCGCTGAGCATGACGGTGTTCTCCACGACGGCGTCGCGGTGGACCATGCAGTCATAGCCCAGCAGCGATTTACGCACGGTTGCGCCTGAGACGATCGATCCCTCACACACCATCGAGTCTTCGATCTCCGCAGCGCGGCCGCCGACCGAGTTGAACCGAGCTGGCGGGTAGTTGCGCTGGGCGGATCGCAGAGGCCAAGAGCGATTGTAGAGGTCCATCAGCGGCAACTGGCGACGAGCGTCCATATTGACGTCGAAGTAGCTGTCGACGGTACCCACATCCCTCCAGTACGGAGGCTGCGAGGGATCGCTCCCTGGCACGCGATTCTCGCCAAAGTCATAGACGTAGACAGGCCGCCCTTCACTCACCATCGCTGGGATGATGTCCTTGCCGAAGTCGTGACTTGAGGTCGTCGAAACTGAATCGTCCCTTAGACGCTCTACGAGGACATCCCGCTTGAAGAAGTAGTTGCCCATACTCGCCAACGACCAGCCGGGCCGTCCAGGAATCTCGCTGGGGGTGTCCGGCTTCTCCGCGAACCCGATCACCCGACCGTCGGAGTCGACTTGCAGAACACCGAAACGCGAGGCCTCCGCAGCCGGCACCGGAATCGCCGCGACAGTCAGCTCGGCGTCCGTGTCGAGATGGCGCTCCTGCATCCGAGAGACGTCCATCATGTAGACATGGTCGCCCCCGAACACGGCCACGTCGCGAGGACGGTTGTCTGCGATCAGGTTGAGGTTTTGGTACACGCTGTCGGCCGTGCCACGGTACCAGTCCTGGCCCGCGCGCATCTGGGCGGGAACCTCCTCGATGAAGCCCCCGGTGGGACCCGAGATATGCCACACCTTGTTCAGGTGGTGGATCAGGCTGCTCGCCATGAACTGCGTCAGTACGTAGATGCGGTCGTAGCCAGAGTTAACGAAGTTTGAGAGCACAAAGTCGATGATCCGGTAACGGCCCACGATGGGCACGGCGGGTTTCGCTCGGTGGCAGGTAAGCGGGGCTGACCTGCTCCCCGATTTTCGGACCACGATTAATCTGACATCGTGCCTCCGACACCCAGGAGCAGACGATGAAGAAGAGCAGGTTCAGTGACGAGCAGAAGGTGAAGATGCTTCGCGAAGCGG
>JBLHWZ010000050.1:0-25459 GCA_047629415.1 Bradymonadia bacterium
CCCCGAGTCCGACACCCTCGGCGAGGATACGGGCACTACTGACACTCCAGGTGGGTTGGATGCCATCTCCGACGCTGAGGATGATATCGGCTACGTACCCGGTGCCTGTAGCGGCAATCGGGACCACAGTATTCTGCTCGACACTGAGGTTGCTACGGGATGTCAGGTCAATTGCCGTACCGCGGATGACGTTAGCGCCTGTGCGAATACGTGCCTCTCAGCGGCGGGTCTGACAGGAGAGTGTGGTGGATGCTACTCGGAGAATCTGGTCTGCCTGATTGATGTGTGCCCGTGTGTGGCGGAAGATTCGCTGACCGACTCGTGCCAGGAATGCGTAACGGCCGATTCGGTGTGTAGGGCGGAACTTGTCGGATGCGCTGGAGATCGGCCCCAGTTTGAAGAGGAAGAACCCAACTTGGGCGGCTGTACCGTGCCGGATCAAGAAATCCTTGATCCCGTGGCTAGCTTTGAAATCGCGCGCGATTGCAATACCGAGTGTGGCCTCGATGACGATGCTTGTGTCAGGGCCTGCCTTGAAGCGGGTCTGTCGGTGACAGTGGAGTGCGGGTTATGCTTCGTGAGCCAGGCCGCCTGTGCGGACGAAACCTGTATCGTTGAGTGCATCGAAGAGGGGGACGAGTGTGACACGTGTCGCTTCGGTGCCTGTATCGTGCAGCTGGAAGAGTGCACGCAAACGGAAGTGAACCTCATCGACGACGACCCGCTTTCGAGGGTCCGCGTTCTGCACATGACGCCCGACGCCGCTAACATCAACGGCTACTTGCAGGGTGAGGAATTCCCATTCGCTACGGACATCACGTTCGGCTCGGCGAGTGATTCGTCGACGCGATTCGCTTTCACGAGCGAGACGATTGAGGTTCGCGAGGCGGCCGATGGTCTTAGCGGCTCGGTGTTGTACGAGGCGACGTTCCCGCAGACTCCAGGTAGTACTGAAGTCTGGACACTGGCCACCTATGGCTCCGTCGCTGACGCAACATCATGGCTCCTTGTGCATGACCTGAACGACCGTCCTGGGACGGTTCGCTGGCAGTTCTTCAACGCCGCTAGTCTGCTCGGAGAAGTCGACGTCTATGACTTGGGGGGAGCGGAGCCCTTGGAGTTGACGGCTGACCTCGCGTACGGCGGGTCGACGGAGCGCACCACTGCAGAAGCAGGTGCCCACACGCTCGGCATCGACACCGACGACGACGCCGAGATCGATTACCGCTTTACGGTTGGGCCGTTCGAGTTCGGAACCGAGGTATCGTTCTTCCTCTTCGATGACGGTGCTTCGTCCGTCTTCCTGATGGCCGCGTACGTAAACGGACAGATGATCCGATATAATCCAGGGAGCTAACGAGTGCGCCTGAGGTGGCTGCTCGCCGCCACACTACTGGCGGCATGCTCGAGCGACCCAGCAGAGGGCACCGAAGTCGGTTTGCCGGACGCCGAGGACGCAGCTTCAGCAGATGCAGGTGTCGAAGACTCTGTTACCGCGGATACAGTCGACGTTAGTGAAACTGACGTCGACGTAGGTAGCTCGCCACTCTCGGTTTCATTCGAGCGCATCAGCGCCGAGGACTACGTCTGGGGCAGCCCGGTCGTAAGCGTCAGAACTGAGGGGCGTGTCTCTGCGGTTGAGTTCTTGTTGAACGGTGAGACCATCCGGATCGACGATTCGCCTCCCTATGTTGCCGAATTCAGTACGGCTGGTTTGGGGGCCGGTGCGCATCTGCTCGCCGCGGTCGTCCGTGGCCCGAGTGGCGAGGCGAGTACCGAGTTGACCGTCCAGGTCGACCGGCAACGTCCGACCGTACAGATTTTGCAGCCGGGGCTTGGTATCGCGGGCCCGGTGGGCGGAGAACTTCTTGTCGAAGTAGTCGCTAGCGACAACGACGAGATCGCTTACGTAGAGTTTAGCCTGAACTACGAGACGCGAGTCGGTCGTCTTTATGGGCCTGAGAGAATGGGCGTGTTTCCGGTCGACTTTGAGCCCGGAGACTATGTTCTGACGGCCGCGGCCTACGATCGGACCGGGCTCGCACGCTTCGCTTCGGTTGACGTGTTCGTATGCGAAGACTCGGCGGTCCCATGTGTCGGCAACTGTGTTCTGCCTGAAGGATTCGCAGATCTCGTTTCCAGTTGTGGTGGTTGTGGAATCCAGTGCGCCAATGGCGAATCATGTTCCGGTGGGTCGTGTCTTTGTGAGTTGCCTCGCACTCTGTGCGGGAGCACTTGCGCTGACCTCTCGCGCGACACACGCCACTGCGGTGAGTGTGAGCAGACTTGCGCTGAAGCGTGCCTTGGAGGGGAGTGCGTCACGGGTATTCCGTCTGGCTTTCAGCTGATCTCCCCCGCCGAGTTTGTGATGGGAAGTGACGGTGGTCATTGGGGCGCGCAGGTATTCGAGGCTCCGGCCCACTCCGTTACAATCAGCCGTCCCTATCTGATCGCGCAGACCGAAGTGACGCAGCAGCATTGGTTCGATCTCATGAGGTCCACGCCCTCAAGCCACTGGGATTGCGGTCCTAACTGCCCAGTAGAGTCGGTTACATGGTGGGAAGCAATCGCGTTCACGAACGCCATGTCAGTCGCCGAGGGTTTGGAGCCCTGCTACGTTCCCGGAGGATGTACCGATATCGCATGGGGTTCGGGGAGGACCTGTCGGAGCGTGTTCATCAATGCCGCCGGCCAGAATCCGTTGGGTTGCGAAGGGTACCGTCTTCCCACCGAAGCAGAGTGGGAGTTCGCAGCACGAGCGGGGGCGACGGGCTCGAGCGTGATCGGAGAGATCCTTTCGTTCGAATGTCAGGACAACATGCCGTTGGCTGAGGTCGCCTGGTTCGATTGCAACTCTCGTGGGCGCACACATGAGGTCGCTCAACTTCTTCCGAACGAGTTTGGGCTCTATGACATGTCCGGGAACGTCTTCGAATGGACGGGCGACCAATGGGGTGACTTCACCGCCGAGCCTCAGGTTGACCCAATCGGGGCCGATGAGACCTTGATTCTGCGGCCTATGAGAGGTGGCGCCTATAATGAACGTTCTGACCGAATGCGTCTCTCAGCCCGCCTCAGCGCGAATCCCGAAGGCATGTTGCCATTCTTGGGATTTCGGGTCGCGAGAAGCTGGAGTACGCCATGAAACGCCTCATTGCGATCGCGCTTGTCCTAGTTTCGTGTTCCGCGGAGCCCGGTGAGTCTGACGTGGCTGTCGAAGGTGTTACCGACGCGACCAGCGACACCGGGTTCGACGCTGAGGTGGAGGACACGAATGAAGACTCGATGGCCCACGGTTCGGATGTTGTCCCCGGAGACGTGACGGTGCCTGATGATACCGAGGTTGCCGAGTCTTCACCGGCAATCGACTCACGCTTGGTGGTGCCTGGGGCATGTACGAATATCATGGACGTGAGTTTCCTCGACGACCCGGATTTGGGGCTCGTCGACTCGTGCCGGTCGGCCTGTATTACATCGCTGTGCGCAGTCGCCCGCCTCGTAGAGCTGGCGCGGATCACAACCGATTGCGCTACTTGCTACATAGAACGGTGGGAGTGCGATCTAGCGGTCTGCGGTGCGGCTAACTGCGCGGACCAAGCGTGCCGCGACTGTTCTGAGACGCAATGTGAGCCGGAGTTTGGTTTCTGTGCTGGTGTGCTTTCGTCGGCTGAACGCGCCAATCCCGTCGTCGGATGTCGGCCTTCGGAACGCACCCTAGAGTTTTCGTCAGTGGAATTCGCGGAGACTGGCAACCTCTGCTCGTCGCGGTGCAATGGCGGCGCCTGCGTTGCCGAGTGTCTCGCCGAAGAAACCGAATTGGGACCGGGCTGCGCGAATTGTTTTGGTGACTGGTGGGACTGCTCGAGTCAGGAGTGCCTCGCGACCTGCGACGTTCAGTTCTCAAACGAGTGCATCGAGTGTGGCGGCTACCGCGAATGCACTACTGACCTTTTGGGCTGCCTTAACGTCGATCCATTTATTTTCGTCGACTTGGCGCTTTTCACGGCGACGATTCGCACGTCGGTCGTGGCGGAACGCGCCAGCATTGCAGTCGTGACTCTGGAGGGTGGATCTCCACTGATTCGGAACCTATCGACGGGCATAGTAACTGGCTTTCTCCCAATCGATTTTAGGGATCAGGACCGGCTCGGCCTCACCGAAGGTAACGTGGGAGGGCTGGCCGAGATCGCTTCTGAGGTCGTTGGGGCGCCGACTCCGAACCGGAGTCACACGCTGATGATTTACGACTCCGCCGGGGAACTGAAGGGATTCCTTTTCGAAGAGCCGAGGCTTGGCGGCCCCGCGATGCGTGTCTTCAATGGACTGGATTCTGCGATGTCTGCAACGCTGGTCGAGGATAGCGCGAGTTGGACTCTAGAATCTGGTGAGATGGGACAGGCCGAGCCCATCCGATCACCCGCCACGGTCGAGGTGAACGGCGTGGCCTTCGATGTTCCGGAATTCGGCTCCGCAGCCTCTATTGTGTTTTGGGTGGTCGAATCTGGCGATGGTATTCGTGCCCGGGTCACCACAGCCTCGGGTGGTTTTTCAGATCTCACCCGGACCCCAGAGTGAAGGGAGTTTACGGGATCACGCTAGCGGTCTTGGTGGGCTGCGGGGACGGTCAAGAAACGCAGTCGGAGTCGCTCGTAGAGGCCGAGTTTGTAGTCTCGTTCGCGAACATCGCAGAGTCGGATGCGCTCGTCACAGTGGACGGGGAAGTGGCGGTGGCGTTCTCTCCAGGCGTGTGGGTTGTGCGGGAGACCGGTGCACCAGCGATATTCGTAGTTGAAACAACCGCTAGCCTGGGTGAGGAGGCTCTCGCGGAGAGCGGCCAAGTCCGTGACCTGCTACGAGAGCTCACGCCGTTCAGCGGGACTCGTGGCGTGTTCGGAGGGGACTCGGAGTCATCGTACGGCGACCAGCCAATCATGCCAGGTAGCGTGGTCTCCTTTGGTTTCCGTGCGACAGAAGGCGAGGCCCTTTCTCTAGCTGCGATGTTTGGAGAATCAAACGACACAGTAGCAGCGACCCCGCTTCCGTTGTTGCTGTTCGATGAGTCCGGTGTTCCGTTTTCCGGAGCCGTGTCCGTCTCCTATATTGATGCTGGGACAGAGTTAAACGAAGAACTCGGCACTGGGTCAAATCAGGGGCCGCGTCAGCCCGACGCGACGAGCGGAGTAGCTGAGGACGGGGTGATGACGATGTTCGACGTCGACGATCCCCAGGGTTTTGAGTTTCCACCACTCGCGGCAGTGCTCCGAATTGAAATCCAAGGCACGGTACTGGCGGCCGAGTGATCTGGCGGGACCTTAACGAGCCTAAGAGCTCGGACGCGAGGACCTCGTTGTCAGCCGCTCGCTTCCTCGTTCTCGACGCGCTCAGTCTGGCTTCCCGTCGCGAATGAAGACGAGCGTGTCCTCGTCTGACATGCCTTCCGAAAATCCGTATCCTTTGAACGCGAAGTCCCGGATACCTCCAACGTCTTGGATGCGATTGCGCACGATATGGGCGGCCATTGCACCGCGGGCTTCCTTCGCAAAGAAGCTAACGACCTTGTATCCGTCGTCCTTCTTGTCCTTGAAGACCGGCGTGACGACCCGCGCCTTGAGTCCCGGTCGCTCAGCCGCCGTAAAATATTCCTTGCTCGCGCAATTCACCACGAGCGGCTCGCCGTGGCCGATAAGTTCTCGGTCGATCGCCTTCGCCAACCGATCTCCCCAGTAGTCGTAGAGAGAGTTTCCCCGACGGGTTTTCAGCCTCGTGCCCATTTCCAACCGATACGGATAGACGAGATCGAGAGGCCTGAGGAGACCGTACAGCCCTGAGAGAATCCGCACGTAAGTTTGAGCGAATTCGAGGTCGGATTGGCTCATGTCTGCTGCGTTGAAGCCGACGTAAGTGTGTCCTGTGAATGCGAACGCTGCTTGCTTTGCGTTAGGACCAGGCGCAACCGGTGATTCGTATCCCTTGAATCGGTCCACGTTCAGATCGGCCAACTTCTCGCTGATACTCATGAGTTTCATGAGTTCGGCCGGCTTCTTTCCCTTCATCGTTCGGACGAGCCCATTGGCTTGATCCAGGAACTCGCCGGTCGAGTAGAGGTCTGATGCGGAGGGCGAGTCGAAGTCTAGAGACTTCGCGGGGGATAGCAGGACGAGCATGGTACCGTTTCAGCGTTGTTCATCCTCCGCGGGCGGAGGGCCAGCGCGAACATAACATCGGTCACGAAAACGGCCAGGGGCTCGTTCTCGTCAACGGACCGGGGCGCTGACGGCGTCAATTCCGCTCAGGTCCCCGGTTAGCAGTACTGCGTAGGCTCTTCCTGCTCGAAAGCTCAGTTGGCTCGGCCGCAATCGTAGCAGCGCCGCGGAGGTCATCGGGTCGTCACCTGCGTTGTAGACGAGCACCTCGGCCAACGTTGGAGAGAGTTGCACGAATCCTGTCTGAGCGTACTGGCCGATCGAGGCAGGCTGCCCCCCCTCTCGGGTGTAGATATCCAATTGCAGGTCGACGGATGTCGTGCTGACTACTTGGAAAGCCGTCAGTTCGCGATCGACATCCGGGGCGTTGGACCCAACCTCAAACGCTGCAAGTGAGCCGTCGGTTGTGTTCCCCGCGATCACAAAGAGGTTCGATCCGAGATCGACGATCTCTTGCTGCGCTAGGAGCGGTAGTAGGGCTCCGGCGTTGCGGAGTTCGAGTGTTACGGGGCCGGGCTCGACCGGGGTAGAGGTCGACAGCCCGCCGGGTATCACCTGGATCGTCCGACCGTCGAGGTCGACATCGATCGCGCCAAGGGTTTGGGAGGCGTGGAAAAATACGACTTCCGCCTGTGCGGTATCGTTTCCCTCATCCATGCAACCACCAAAGGCGAAAGCGCAGAGGAGGGAGAGGGCGCCAACTCGAAACATCGTAGACTCCAGTTTAAGGGCGCGATTTGCGCGTACTGAAGGTCAGTCGAGACTCGAGTTGGTTTTTGTGCGGCAGGAGCCCGAAAAGGGATCCTACTTAGCGACGTGGTCTCCGCCCAGCGTCTTTACGTCCGCCGCGTGCGCCGTCGCGTGCACCGTCACGGCGAGGGCGCTCGCTGCGCTCTGGGCGTGGCTGTCGACGACGCTGCTCGAAGGGCTTGTTGGACACCTCAACCGCCCAGAAGTCACCCGCGCGAATGGCGGCAACGAGTTCTTCCTGCGTGGTGAACTTCTCAGCAAAGAGCGTAAGCCACTTGCTGCCATTCTGGTCGCCATCGTGAGCAGAGCCGCCGCATGCGGGCGAGGTACTCCGAGCTACGGCCTCGACTGCAACGCGATCCGAGGTCGGATCGGACACGTCGGTACCGATTTCAACACCGGAGATTCCCGAGATCGCGAAGATTCGGTCTCGCGGAGCAGCTGTGCTTGAGCGCTCGTAGGGGTGAGAGAGGACGACCACACCGCCTCGTTCGTTCGCCCACGCGGTCACTTCGGCCAGCTCTGGGCGTTGGAGGGCGTTGAGCTCTCTCCACTCTTCACGCGTGAGGTACGGATCGACGTCCGGCGTGAAGATGATCGCTTCACCGGCTCGCGTGCTGACTTCGACACCGACGAAGATCGGGAAATCGTACTCGCCATCCGCCAGGGCGACAGCCGTAGTTGCGGAGTGCTCGCGATCGACGATGCAGACGCCATCGATGCCGCGCCGTTTGGCCTCGGCGATTGCGTCATGGATAGCGTTGTCTCCGGAGAGATCGGAGTAGGCGTGAAGGTCGAGCAGCATAGTGTTTCCGTAGGATAAGCCAGCGTCGGCGGTTAGCACGCAGCTGATGGCGTGTAAACGCGCCATCAGCAAAATCCCCGAGGCGGATTGTACACGGCCGAATCGGCCGTGCATCGTTCCTAAAACTGGGTAGAGAATCGCACCGAAGCGCCGTTTCGCCGGGGGGCGATTGAGAACGTTGAGCGGCTGGCTTCATCTGCGTCGTTCGCGCCGCCGCTTCCTCCGATGAGGATGCCGATGCCCGTGCCCAGCGCGACTCCGCCGAGTGCGGTCATCGTCGCTCCGCCGGCAGTGAACTCCCAAACATCTCGGCAGAGCTCAGGCAGACCATCCGTACACGTCGTCTTACCGTCGAGAGAGAGGAGCGCAATTCCGCCGGCAGCGGAGGCGAGTCCGAGTCCCATAAGGGTTCCGCCAACCGCGGCTCGGTTGAAGGAGGGACCTCCGGTTTGCGGTCTACGGGGAGGCGCTGGCTGAGCGATGACGTCAGGAGCGTCCGGGCTGAGGACGACTCGTAGATAGATGGGCCCCACCATGGACTCACGCAGGGTGACGTCTTCCGTGTAGGCCTCGTAGCCTTCCGCGGAGACGACTACGGAGAACTCCTGGGCCGCCATGTCGAGGCCAAGCCTGCCGTCTCCTTGCGAAACGCCGTTGATGGAGACCTCGGCGGCCTCTGGGATGGCCGACACGTTAAAGCGGATGTTGCCGGCCACAAATGACGACTCGGGTTCCGGCTCATCGCTTACGACGACGAGGAACTCTTCTGGGTCTTCTGGTTCGGGCTCGGCACCGTTGGTGGATTCCGGTATTGGGTCCACGGCACCGAGAGCCGCCTCGGCGGTGAAGCCGAACGACTCGGTCGCTTCGGCGATCGGGCAGAACGTGCAATCACCGGTTTGGGTCACGAGTGTCTCACCAGTATTGAGGTCGAAGACACGAATCGTGAAGTCGTAGATCTCCGCTTCGGCGTAGACCTCGGCAAAGACAGCGACAGAAGCGGGTGTAGTCAGGCCGATGGCGATGGCGCAGTCGCCGCCGTCACAACTGGCGAGTTCGGTGCCTATGAGTTCCGACACATCGGAAGCTCGTACAACTTCTCCCGGGCCACCTCGCTCGGCACCCTGTTCGAGGGCTTCAATGAATGCCTCGTGGTCCTCGGCCGTCAAATCACCGTCGAACTGCGTGTCGAGGACAAGGATTTGCGCGCTGGCAGGCGCGGTGGCTAATAGTGCGAGGCTGAGCGCGAGAACTGGCGCCTTATACATTCGGGCTCCTGCAGGTCGTGGACGCGCAGAGTCTAGACCACGCGTGCGCGAACTAACAAGGGGCACTGCGTAGGTCCGTGTAGGTGCTCAACTAGGGTAGCGCCGAACTTGATTTGAACTCGCAAATCCGTTTACTGTCCCGTCCAGTATTCCCTTTGTGCGCAGCGGCTAAGAGGCCTGAATGAAGCACCGAAATCGATTTTGGCGAGCGGCCCTCGCCCTGATTCTCCCCCTTGCAGCACTCTCGTGCAGCTCCGACGTGAACTCGTCGTACACGCTGGCGCTGACCGTTGACTCGGTGAATCTGACTGCAGACGGGTCGGACTTTGCTCGGGTGCGAGTCACCGTTCTCGATCAGAACGGCTATCCGCCGCCGATCGGGTCCTCCGTGTTCCTTCAAGCGGCCGGCAGCACCGTGAACCAGACTGGCGCCGAAACCGGCGATTCGTTCACCGACGCAGTAGGCACCGCTCAGTTCACTGTGGCATGCACCGAGGAAGGAGAAATTCAGGCGATTGGCCTCTTCGAGGGCAACAACGGCTTCCTGAACGAGCGCATTGCATGTGATGCAGCTCCGACAGGTGACTGGTCGATCTCGGTCAGTGCTCAGCCGCGACGTGTTCAGCTGCGATCCGCAGCGCAGATCACTGTCGCTGGTTTGCAAGCCAACGGCGCAGCAGTGCCGGTTGGCACTGCGATTCGAATCGACATCGTCGATGGATCGGGCGTGTCGTTCCAGAACGGCCTCGGCACCCAGCTGCGCACCACAGAGGACCAGTCAGGGTCCTTTACCGCGACAGTCCTGACGGGCGAGTTTGAGACCGAGGCCACTGTTTGTGCGAGCTTCGTCGACCAGCGTTTCGGCTCGAGCGAGACCTGCGTCATTCTAGTTGTCTCGACTGTCGACATCGAAGGCCCGATTTGCATTGGCGCGTACAGCGATTCGAATCCGCCCGCCGACGGTGAGTCGATCACCAGCCTGACGTTCACCGTCTTCAACGTGAACAGTGCTCCGGTTCCGGACGCGAACATCGAGGCTGCAATCGGTGCAGGCGCTCTTCTCGAAACAGAAGATGATGACGGTGACGCCCAAGAGGTTTCGCTTCTCACGGACAGCAATGGCGACGCAGTCGCGTACATTCGTTCACCCATCCAGGCCGCCTCAGCGAACCTGACGGCGACGGCGGAATACTCCAACGCAACGGAAGGCAACGTGGAACTGGCTTGCGAACTTCCAGAGCTGACGTTCGCTCCTCCGCCGGATTGCCTGTTCGTTCCTGACCGATTCCCGATGGATCCGCCGATCATTGGCGTGCGTGACGGCGGGCGTCCCGAACGTGGTGCGTTGCGCTCGTGTTTCACCGACATCGGCGGCATTCCGATCGCTGCTGGCCGCCGCGTCGAGTACACGCTCGTTGCCGGCCACACCGACTCAACGCTGGTTGCCACACGCGCCCTGACCGATTCGGAAGGCTGCGCCAATACGGAGATCAAGGCTGGAGACCAGGCCGGCACCGTGGAAGTTCGAGCAAACCTTGAGTTCGGTGAGAACGCTTCAACCTGTACGACGGGCCCGCTGTCCATTCGAGGTGGTCGTCCTTCCGCTGCGGACTTTGTCTTGCACTGCGAGGCCGAGAACCTCGGTTCTCTCCTCGAGACTCGCGGCACGGAAGTCCGCTCGACCTGTCAGGTTCCTTGCTTCGTCTACGCGGCTGATCGATTCGGAAACAGCCTGCCGGACCGCACTAACAATGACGAGAATCAAAACAGCCAGGCCTCGATTTCGGAGCTTTCGGTCTTCTTCGCGACCGAGCAGGGCATCATCTCGAGCCCAGGCCTCGACCGCGGCGAACAGTTCCTTGAGACTGAGTGGATTCCGCGTGGCGACATCCCAACGGATGTTCTTGTCGACTCGGTGAACGGAGAGGGTAGCGGACCCGGCACCGGCATTGGCGCCGAGACGAACCCTCGAGACGGCCTGGTCACTCTCATCGCGTACACCACCGGCGAGGAGCAGTTCTTCGACGAGAACGGAAACGGTATCTACGACGACGGCGAGCGTTTCGTTGATCTCCCCGAGCCGTTCATCGACCTGAACGACAACAATGTTTACGATCCGGAACTTGGCGAGCGGTACTTCGAGGTCAACACGAGCCTGAACCCGGCTGATGGCGTCTGGAGTGCGGGCAATGGGGTTTGGGATGACGTGACGACGATCTGGACTCAGACGCACGTCCTTCTGACAGGCAGCCACTACCGCAGCGCTGCGGACCCATCCGGGCTGCATGGCTTCTTCGGTCCGGGCGGACAACTGCGGAATAACCAAATCACGGTTCCTGCGGCTGGCTCCTCCCTGGCGTTCCGCCCGACTGACGCGAACGGCAACACGACATCTCCGGCGACAACCTTCGGCGTAGCGACCACTTGTGAACGCCTCGTGATTACCGAGAACGTCTTCACTGCGGATCGCTTTGGCCAATTCGAGGTCGCCCAGGGTTACGAGTACATCGATGCTGGCGGAAACCCTGTTTCGTTCACTGACTCATGGATCTACAGCCGGCCGCTGATTGCCCTTAATCACGACCCAATCGCCGCCTTCATTCAGAACTACGTTCTCGGATTCTCGGCCACCCCGGGCCCTCTCGAGACGTGCTCGCTTTCCGTCTCCTACACTACCCAGGAGAACGTGACATGCGGCCGAGAACAAGGCTCAACGTTCGGCTTTAACGTGCAGATCCCGCAGATCGCAGAACCAGTCGGACCCTGAGCGATCGACCCATCGGGGTCTTCGACTCCGGAGTTGGAGGCCTGACGGTGTTGCGGGAGCTGCGAAAGCAACTCCCGCATCGTCGTTTCGTGTACCTGGGCGACACGGCGCGTGTTCCGTACGGCACAAAGTCGCCGGAGACGGTCGCTCGCTACTCGACGAACGTAGCGCGCACCTTGCTCTCCCGAGGCTGTGGAGCGCTCGTGATCGCCTGCAACACGGCGTCTGCATTTGGCATGGAGGCCGTCCGGGAGATGGCCGGTGTCCCCGTGTTCGATGTGATCGAGCCGGTCTCGGATGCGGTCGCGGCGTCCGACGCCACTAGTGTGCTCATTTTGGGAACACAGGGGACTGTGAAGAGTCGGGCCTACGTTCGGGCGCTTGAGTCACGACGCGCCGATCTCGTGGTTTCCCAGCGCGCTTGCCCGCTCTTCGTCCCTCTCGCCGAGGAAGGGTGGGTGGAGGGCGATGTCCCCCGGTTGGCGGCGGAGCGGTACCTGCGCGGAGTGTTGGCAACAACCGACATTGATTCGTTGGTTCTCGGGTGCACCCATTACCCACTGCTTCGACCGGTTATCGAGGACGCGATCGCGAGGTTTGCCGCGCGGCCGGTGGCGATTCACGACACTGCGTTCCATACGGCAACCGCGCTACGAGCGG
This sequence comes from Bradymonadia bacterium, assembly GCA_047629415.1. GTDB lineage: Bacteria > Myxococcota_A > Bradymonadia > REDH01 > REDH01 > CBDUJZ01. The sequence continues at coordinate 12,454 of JBLHWZ010000050.1, forward strand.
CGATCGGCGATGGCACGCAATCAGGCGGGGTCGAATTCCTTGTAAGCGACGACCCGACGGGATTCGTTCAAGTCGCCGAGCGTTTTCTCGGTGAGCCGGTCACGTCGGCAGAGCACGTCGAAGTCGGATAGCCAGGGCCCGGTTCAGCGTGATAAACTCGGGCGACTTCTAACGGAGAGCGCGCGATGCAAATGGGTTTCAACAACGACGTAGACTACAAAGGTCTAGTCGTTCACATCCAGACGGAAGACCACGGTCTTCGCACTAAGAAGATCACATCTCAGGTGTTCCACGGCGGCGCGATCTTGGAGTCCAAGACGGTGTCGTACGAGGAAGACATCGCGGCCTACCCCGACAACGAGTCGCGTGACGATCGTATCCGCCTGTTGATGAAGGCCCTGCACCGGAAGTGCTACAACCGGATTCACAAGGGACTCTACGATGACGGTTTACCGATCGGTGAAGTTCAGGTGTCTGCCGCGCATTTGACCGTGCAGAACGACGAGGAGAGTGTCGCGCTCGAGACGCCGGACGAGCTAATCGCTGGGGAAGGCTTCTCGGTCGCGGGAGTACAGGCGGACATGGCTGAGGAGTACGCCAACCACAGCCGTGGTGAACACCTTGAAATCGCCGAGTCGGAGCCGGGGCAGCTCACGCGTGTCGCGGAAGATATGGCTGCGGCTGCTGCATCGATGGACACAGCAGGGTTCGTACCCTTGGGTGGCGTCGGTGCGTCGGGAAACACAGCTTCGTCGCTCGACGCAGCGCGGCCCGATGTCTCAGCGGCGCCAGAAACTGAGGCCCCTGCACCAGCAACTGAGGCCCCTTCGCCAGTAAGTGCGGCCCCCGCGCCAGCAGCCCATTCGCCAGCAAGCGCGGCCCCTTCGCCAGTAGAAGCGGCACCTGTGCCCGCTGCACCTGCGCCCGCCGCGGCGGCGGTGCTGGCACCGCCGGGAGCCAGTGAGCCGCTGGAGTTTCTCTACGGAGCCACGACCACGTTCCGTGGGCTTGATGTCGACAGTGATGATCTTGGCGCGGTGATCCTGGAGGCGGTCTACTCCCAGTGATGCCAGCTAGCGTATTGCTTATCGCTTCGTTGGGGTTCGCTGGGTTGTTTGGAGGACCTCGGCCTGTTCATCCGCTGACTTGCGTCGCGGAGGAGCCGTCGTTTCTTCGGAGCTGGCAGCCGGATGCAGCCGGTGCCCGCGTTGCGGGCCACGTCGTCGCCCTCGCATCTGAGAACGCTCGAACGAGCGAGCCGGGGGCGATCCAGATCGCGACTGCTACGTTGGCGGCATCGGAGTCCATCGACGATGTGCGGGACTTACTCCGGGGATTCTTGATCCCTGCCGATCCATTTTTTCGGCGAGCAGGCGCGTTGCCGTCTCCGGTTAGCGGCCGACCGTGCGCCCGGTTTGGGCCACGAGAGCGTCGTGGCTCGGCGACCGCCGATCGTCATACGGGCTACAGCTACGCGGTTGAACCCGGTACCGAAGTTCGAACGATCGCGTCTGGATATGTCTCGTTCTCAGGGCCGATTCGCGGCCTCGGCCTGGTCGTCATCGTTGACCATGGCGAGGAATACCACAGCGTGTACGCGCACTTGTTGAGTACGGCCCTAGAGCGAGGTGGCTTGGTTGTCTCGGAGGAACGAGTCGGACTCGGCGGTGGCCTAGCGACCTCGGGTAGAACTGAGGTGTACTTTGAAATTCGCGACCGCGGGGTTCCTGTGAATCCTGCAGAGTGGTTAAGGTAGTCGCTCCTCGAGCATGAACTCATTATGCAGAAATTGAAGAAGACAGCGTTTGCCGTCCTGTGCATCGCCATCGGCTGGATCTCCGGAGTCGTGACGACTCAGCAGGCCTGGGCGCAGCCGGTGTACACGCACCTCGCGATCTTCGCCGAGGTGCTAGGGCACGTGCAGAATCGGTACGTCGACGAGATCCCTGAGGACGTCCTCATCGAGGCCGCGATCGACGGGTTGCTGGGCGAACTCGACCCGCACTCTGTCTACATGGATGCTGAGCAGTACGAAGCAATGCGCAACGACACTCGCGGAGAGTACGTTGGGGTCGGCATTGTCATCCGCGAGGTTGAGGGCTCAGTTCTGGTTCAAGAAGTCTTCGATGGTGGCCCCGCGATGGGGGCTGGAGTGTTGGTCGGCGACGTGATCATCGGCGTGGCGGGTGAGTCCGCCACCGGATTTGGGACACAGGAGGTCGTGGAGAGGCTTCGCGGCCGCCGCGGCGAACGAGTCGAAGTCGAAATCCGGCGCCAGATTGACGATGAGTATGAAGACCTAGTGCTCACGATCGTACGCGATGTGATTCAGGTCGAAGCGATCGCCCAGCAGATGCTAAGCCCTGGCTACGGCTTGGTGCAAATGCGTCAGTTCCAGTCTGGAGTTGGCGATGGGGTTCGGGAGGCAATCGACCGTTTGCAGGCGCAGCATGGGGAGGAACTGGCTGGCTTGATTTTGGACCTTCGCGGAAATCCCGGCGGGCTCCTGTCAGAAGCAGTGGAAGTCTCCGATGTCTTCCTTTCGAGTGGCGATATTGTCAGCACCGGAAGCCGCGCATCTCCATCCAACCGGTTCGAGGCCTCTCGAGGCAGTACCCGATTCGACGGACCGCTCGTGGTACTGATGAACGAAGGTTCGGCCAGCGCGAGCGAGATCGTCGCGGGAGCTCTCCAGGACAACTCTCGCGCTGCTATCATTGGGACTCAGAGCTACGGCAAGGGTTCGGTCCAGTCGATCATCGATCTGGCGGACGGCGGCGGCCTAAAGCTGACCATATCACTCTACTACACCCCGTCCGGCCGCTCGATTCAGGGCGAAGGGATTTACCCGGACCTCGAAATTGAGGCGGGAGATGCCGATGCTAGCATGCCATCTCTCTCAGGCTTGGATCTCAGCGGCGTCGAGGACGCGCAAGTTCGCGCGGCGCTCGAGTACCTCAGCGCAGTGTCCAGCGGCGTCGCGGCCGTGGAGTAGTGGCCGATTTGCTTTTGTCAGCGCCACGCAACCAGTAGGCGTACCCTCAATGTCTATCCTTGATCGATTGAACATGCTGGTGAGGTCGGAACTTGGAGCTCGGTCTCCAAGGCGTCCGTCTTCCGGAGAGGTACGTGCGACCCTTCGCGACGCCTCGGATTCGCTTGGCGAAGTGAAGCGGGTCGAGCGTCGATTGGACCGCGAATATCAGAATTTGCTCGACGCGATCGATCGGGCTGAAGAAGACGCGGTCGTGGCTCTTGAGTCGCGCGAAGAGGAGAGGGCGCGGCGGTTTCTGGAGCGAAAAGCCACGTTGGAGCGTGATGCCGAGAAGGTGCGGCTCGATCGGGACGACGCGCGAGACCAGCTCTATCAGCTTAGAGGGGCGCTCCAGAGCCTGCAGGACCGAGTAGGCCTTGGTGGGCGCTCCGAACCGGGCCGCGGACCGCGCGAGCCCTCTCTTGGCTCGATCGAGCGTGAACTGGAATCGGCCCTTGAGAGTCCCGCGTTTGATCACCTCTCGGAGCTTGAAGGACGCATCGCGGACATCGAGGCGCGAGCGGAGGCGGACATCGAGTTACTCGACCCACTGCATGATCCGCGAGAAGTGGCGATCGACGAGGAGTTTCGTCGGTTGAGCGCACACCAACAGCTGAACGAGCTCCGGGACAGCGCCGATGAGGAGTCCGCGTTAGACCGACTCCGGCGACTTATGAACGAGGACTGATGCGTACTCTACTCTTCACGATGATTCTCCTGCTCTGCGCCTGTACCGAGAAGTCCGAGCCGGACCGCTGCTCGGAGCTGATCGAGTACTTCGAGGGGCGCCAAACAAACATCCCCCGAGAGTGCGAGTTCGACGAAGACTGTCAGGTGGTATTCGTGCGCCCCGATCTGCCATTCGCTGGCACCTATCAGCCGGACGATGCGGCGCTCCAACGCGCGGTCCTCAGCTACCGCCAGAACTGCGGCCCAATGCCGTATGTGGAGGGTGAGCTTTCCGTTGAGTGCGTTGAGAGATTCCTCGACTTCGCTGATCCTGAGGGCTCCGGCTCGGCTCAGCAGAGCCAGGGGAAAAACTGTGTACTTCGGGGCGACTACACGATTCCCGGCCAGGCGGACGTTGGCGATGACGTTGGCGATGACGTTGGCGATGACGTCGGTCAGGACGCCGAACAAGACATCGAGTGCGCCTGCACAGCGGCGTCCGAGTGCGCGAGTGGGGAAGTCTGCCACGCGTGCGAGTGCGTGCTGAGCACGCTTTGCGGAAATGCCTGCGTCGTGGCCGATCAGTGCGGCGCGCTCAACACTCTGGGACTTGGTTCGTCCGCCACCGTTTGTGCGAGCGCTTGCGAAGCGGCTCTCGAAGCGAACTTGGCAGAATACGGCGTGTTCGCTGAATGCCTGAGGACTTCGGATTGTACGCGTATCGCGGATTGCGTGAACGTCCTGCCCTAGGGCATTGCGTCGCTGCACGCGCCACGGTCATTCGCTGTAGAGTCCGGGGCTTCGCTGTTGTAAGGCGAGGCACGATTCTGGCGCCCGCCTCGTGGTTAGCCGAAGCCCCGACTGACTATGAGCACGCTCGAAAACGAAATCGCCCGGCGGCGAACATTCGCCATCATCTCGCACCCTGATGCGGGAAAGACGACGATGACGGAGAAGTTGCTCGTCTTGGGCGGCGCGATCCAGATGGCTGGCACGGTGAAGGCACGCAAGGCTACTCGCCATGCGACGTCGGACTGGATGGACATGGAGAAAGAGCGTGGCATCTCTGTCACCACCTCGGTGATGAAGTTCATCTATCAGGACTACGACGTGAACCTCTTGGACACGCCTGGTCACAACGACTTCAGCGAAGACACGTATCGCGTCCTCACCGCGGTCGACAGCGCGCTGATGCTGATCGACTCCGCGAAGGGCGTTGAGGCACAGACCATTAAGCTGATGAACGTCTGTCGGATGCGGAACACGCCGATCGTCACGTTCATGAATAAGCTCGACCGCGAGGGCCTCGACGCGTTCGAGTTGATGGACAACGTTGAGCACGTGCTCGGGATGGACTGCGTTCCGATGACGTGGCCGATCGGTCGCGGCTCCAGTTTCAAGGGGATTTACGACATCCGGAACGAGCAAGTTTTGCTCTTCGATGCGTCTGCGGCCGAGGGTGAAGGCGAGTTTATTGAGGTAGGTCTCGACGATCCGGAGATGGATCGCGTGATCGGAAAGACGCCGGCCGCCACGTTGCGCGAAGAGTTAGAACTGGTCATCGGTGCTGGCGCCGAGTTCGATCGAGAGGCTTTCCTCGGTGGAAAGCAGACCCCGGTCTTCTTCGGCAGCGCGCTCAGCGGTTTTGGCGTCGAGGAGATGTTCCAGACGTTCGCCCAGATCACTCCGCCGCCGCAGCCGCGTGAGACGCTCGAGCGGTCGGTGAGTCCGCAGGAGGATAAATTCTCCGGATTCGTCTTCAAGATCCAGGCGAATATGGATCCGAAACACCGCGATCGGATCGCATTCATGCGCGTCTGTTCGGGGAAGTTTGAGCGTGGGCAGAAGGCGTTCAATGTGCGCCTCAAGCGCGACATGAAGATGTCGAACCCGATCATCTTCATGGCGAACGCCCGTGAGATCCTCGAAGAGGCTTATCCGGGCGACATCGTAGGTCTTCACGATACCGGCCTCATCGAGATCGGTGACACGTTTACCGTGGGCGAACGACTGAATTTCACGGGGATCCCGTCCTTCGCGCCGGAGATCTTCCGGCGTGTTCGTTTGGACGATCCACTGGGCATGAAGAAGCTGCTGAAGGGGCTCAGCCAACTCGCTCAAGAGGGCGCCGTTCAGCTATTCAACCCGGTCAACTCGTCGGACCTCGTGGTCGGCGTTGTTGGTGCGCTTCAGCTCGATGTTCTTCAGCATAGGCTCCTGAACGAATACTCGGTCAACGGTATTTTCGAGCACGTCGAACTGGCGACGGCACGCTGGTACAGGTGCGACGACGAGGATGCGCTGATCGCGTTTGAGCGCAGCGTCTCACGATTCGTAGCGAAGGACGTGAAGGACCGACCTGTGTACCTCGTTGAGTCCCGGTGGCGGCTCAACTATACCGCCGAACAGCATCCTAAGATTCAATTCTACGAGACTAGCGACGGCTACGAGCGCAGCTAGAAGGCCAGGAACGAACTATGTCGATCGACCGAATTACCGAGCTTCTAGGAAACGACGCAGAGAGCCTTCTGGGGCACAAGTGCACGACGGTCCCGAAGGAGCAGATTCATCTGCCCAATCCGGACTTTGTTAGCCAGGTTTTCGGTCTCTCAAATCGGTCCCCGGCAGTGATGTGCAACCTTCAGCGCATCATGAACACGGGTCGCCTCGGCGGAACCGGCTACATGTCGATCCTCCCCGTCGATCAGGGCATTGAGCACTCGGCCGGAGCGGTGTTCGCAAAGAACCCCGACTACTTCGATCCCGAGAACATCGTGAAGCTCGCGATCGAAGGCGGCTGTAACGCGGTCGCGACGACTTATGGTGCGCTTGCGAGCGTTGCGCGCAAGTACTCGCACAAGATTCCGTTCGTCTTGAAGTTCAACCACAACGAGCTTCTTACTTCGCCGAACACATTCGACCAGATTGCGTTCTCCTCCATGGAGCAGGCGTTTGACCTCGGCTGTGCGGCGGTCGGCGCGACGATTTACTTCGGCAGCGAGGAGTCCAACCGCCAGATCATGGAAGTGGCGCGAGTTTTCGCGAAGGCGCACGAGTATGGGATGGCGACGATCCTCTGGTGCTACCTCCGGAACCCCAACTTCAAGGTCGACGGTGTCGACTATCACGCGTCAGCCGACCTCACATCGCAGGCGATCCACCTCGGCGTCACGCTGGGGGCCGACATCGTGAAGCAGAAGCTGCCTACTAACAATGGCGGCTACAAGGCCCTCAATACCGGCGACAGCAGCTACGGAAAGCTCGACGAGCGAATCTACAATGAGCTCACCACCGACCATCCCATCGACCTCGTACGCTACCAAGTAGCGAACGCGTACATGGGTCGCTGCGGCCTCATCAACTCTGGCGGGGCTTCGGGGTCCAACGACCTCGCGCAGGCGGTCACGACAGCGGTCGTGAACAAACGGGGTGGCGGCATGGGCCTCATCTCCGGGCGCAAGGCGTTCCAGAAGCCACTGGCCGAGGGCATCGAACTTCTGAACACAATTCAGGACGTCTACCTGAGTGACCAGATCACGATCGCGTGATCGTGTCGTCCCGATGGATGCTGGTCGCGCTCGTGCTACTGAGCGCGTCCCGCGTTGCAGCGCAGGCCGATGCGTCAGCTCGACTAGAGTCGATCCCCTTCGAGCTGCCGTTCGAGCTTCTTCACGAGGAGACCGACGACGACCTCTTCGCGCAGGTGCTGGCTGTGCCGTACGACGAGTGTGTGAGCTTCTTTCAGGACGCTTTAGAGCAGGACTCCGAGCTCGCTCCAGGCTGGACGGTCGGTGGACAGGGACTCGACACAGCCGAGCAACACTGGCGCTTTGGGCTGCTCTACGAGCACCGGATCCTCTACGATGTGATCGTCCGTCGGGACTCCCTCGGTTGCCGCGTCGAGGTTGGGGCTGACGCCGACCCGATTCCGGGCGGTCGATACCGTTGGAGCTATCCGCCGCTTCGACTCTCCGACGGTACTGAGATCGTCGTCGATCCTCTGGTCATTCAGGACTAGAGGACTCCGGCTCGCGGCGGAACGCGCCGTGCTCCAGAAAGTGCAGGACCTGGTCGATTACGTCGGGCTTCTGCATGATGAACGGGTGGGATACGTCCATCGTGAGAAAGTCTGCCATGCCCTCGACCGCGGCGCTCTCGACGCTCACTTTTCCATCGTTGGGCTTCGGCAGCATCAGCGATAGGATGGGGTTGATGGACTTCGAGCCGGCGATCACTCCCACGCACCTTTTGAGCTCTCCGAGTTGGCTCGGGACTGATTCGGGATCGGTCCCAAGTTGCAGCCCTGCGGGTCCGTTAATGAACTGGAACCCAGGAACGTTCCGTAGTCGATCGACGACCTCGCTGCCCTGATTGGGTGGAGCCAGCATGACGCCTCGACCGAAGCGCTCGATCGCATGTTCACGGAGGTAGGCCCGCAGCAGAATCCCGCCCATCGAATGAGTGACGAAGTGCACGGGGGCACCTGGATCGATGTCCCGCGCCGCCTGGAGCGCCGCTCCGACAGCCTGAGGCGCAAGTTCGTGCACGGGAGCACTTCGCGACGGGTAGTCGACCCGGACGACGCCATACCCGACATCCAGGAGCTGCCGCTCCATCCGGAGCATCGACGTCGACGATCTAGCGAGACCGTGGAGGAGGATGACACAACCAGAAACAGACGGGCCCGGGGTCCGTTTGTAGGTTCTGACTGACTTTGCGAGCAAGTGGCGCACGCGGCAATGGTATGCGCGCACGCCGCCCGCGCCAATCATAACGAGACGGCGCAGCGTAGCCCGAGCGACTCAGATGGCCGTGAGCAGACGGTGCTGCCCGACAGAGAGCGCCGATCGGCTTAGCGCCGACCCCGCTTCTTGGAGGGCTTGACGCCGTGGGGCTTCCCTCGGGGCATCTTCGTCTTCCGGCCGCGCGGGCTTTGCTTTCGGTCCGGCCTTCCTTCGACCCCGATGGGGTCGAAGTTGATACGGCCTTCCTTCACGTCAACCGAGGAGCAGACGACCTTTATCACGTCGCCCAGCTGGAATGTGGTGCCCGAACGTTCCCCGACGAGTCGCTGTCGGCGCTCGTCGTGTTCGAAGTACTCACGGCCCAGACTACGAATGTGAATCAGTCCTTCAACATACGGGTCTTCGATCGATACGAAGACGCCGAAGCGGGCGACGTCGCTGATCATGGCCTCGTACTCTTCACCGATGCGGTCCTTCATGTAGAGGGCCCGCATCATCTTCTCGCTAAACCGCTCTGCGGTCGTCTGGATTTGTTCTCCTGCGTTGGCCATCTCCGCCGACTGCGCCAAGCGGGTGACGAGAACCTCTCGCTCCTCCGTCGTAGCGGCCCGCTTGGCGGCGACGGCATGCCGGACCATTCGATGGACTTCCAGGTCCGGGTAGCGCCGGATCGGAGAGGTAAAGTGGAGGTACTGATCCGTCCCCAACCCAAAGTGCATTCGCTGGTCGATGGAGTACTCGGCCCTCGGTAGTGTGCGTAAAACCAGCCAACTGACGACGCGTGCGAGCGGAGTTCCGGCGACTGCATCGAAGACTTTTACGAGGTCTCGCGGCTTCGGGTCGTTCGCGATGACCGCACCGTCGGCGACCTCGCGAAGGACGTGCTGAATGGCTTTTAGTTTCGTGGGCTTGGGCTCGCCGTGCACACGAAAGATCCCCGGCCATCCCTCTTTGACAAGGAATCCCGCGACCGTCTCGTTTGTGACGAGCATGCACTCTTCGATGAGCCGGTTTGCGTCCTGGCGCGGGTACATCTGCATCCCGACGACGTCTGCGCCGTCCGGCGAGAGGAACGTGCGGGGCTGGGGAAGGTCCAGGTCGAGCATTCCGCGGCGATGACGCTTCGCGTTCAGCGCAAGTCGGAGGCCATCCAGTCGTTTTATCGACTCTAGGATCTCGGCGGGTCGCTCGGTGGCGCCGCCGTCCAGAATATCTTGGACTTCGGCGTAGGTCATCCGGGCGCGCGACTTCATGACGCCAAAGCCGAGCTCCTCGTCGACGACCTCACCGTCGGCATTGATGTCCATCCGGACCCAGGCGCATCGTCGCAGCTCGTCCGGTCGGAGCGAGCAGACGTCATCGGCTAGGTGGAACGGGAGCATCGGATAGACTCGACCTGGAAGATACACGGAGCAACCGCGTCGCCGAGCTTCATCATCGAGCGGGTTTCCCTCTTCCACGTAGGAGGAGACGTCGGCGATTGCGACCCAGAGGCGGGTCGTCTTGTTCGGTCCGTCTTCTGCGTAGACAGCGTCGTCGAAGTCCTTTGCATCGGAGCCGTCGATGGTCGCGAAGGGGATGTGAGTAACGTCATCCCCCGCCTCGTCTGGCTTCTGGGGCGCCTTGCCTGCGGAGGCCAGCGCTTCGTGGACATCCTCGAAGGGTTGGTCTGCGCCGAGGCCTTCGGCCAGCTGATCGAGCACGGTGCGTGCGTTGGTCTCGCGGTCGTCCACGAATCGGAGCATGACTGCTTTGTCGATTCGCGGAGCCGGGGGATCTGCATCGGGGACGGCAGGATCCGCGCCGTCGTTACTCGTGCCGCCCTCCTCGATGATTCGCACGGTCACAGCGTGGCCGGGGAACCCGCGCGCCTTTCCTCGCTTGAAGGACTTGCGCTCAACGACCTCGACGAGAACTTTGTCTCCGATGTTCGCGTCGACCTGACCGCTGAGTTGAACCGGCTCAGTCAGCTCGGTCGAATGCCCAAGGAAGAGCCCTCGGAACTTGGTGAGTTCGACGGTGAACGTTCGTGGGGCGCGGGCCTCGACGACCCCATCGACGACGCCGACGGGCGTATGCCCATCGACGGTGACAGAGCCGGACACGAGGTCCCCCGCGATCGCGTCTCCAAGCGCGGTGCTTGGGATTTCGATGGGTCCTTCCTCGGTCGAGACATGGAAGCGGCTGCCGACGAACTCAAGCAGGCCCTCAAAAGTCCGGCCGGCGCTGGCTACGGCGTAGAGGTCGCGATCAACTCGAACGGCTTCGCCGGTTCGCGTGAGCGACTTTAAGATGGTTCTGACGTCTTTGCGTGGTGGGGCATTGTCCCCGAGGGCGAAGACGATCTCCGCCATCGTGCTGCCTGTGTCGGCAGCATCCTCAAGTATGCCCAGCACCATGGCGCGAGCGCGCTCATTGGTACTCATATGTAGATTCCGTGTAGGGGCACTCGCAGCGTCCCGTAGGACGCCGTCGAGGCCAGAACCGAAGCGAGCAAAAGCTCGTTTTCGGCATAAAGTGCGCGAGGCGGGAGTCGAACCCGCACGCCCGTGAAGGCACAGGAACCTGAATCCTGCGTGTCTGCCAATTCCACCACCCGCGCAAGTGGATGATGGTCATTAGACGACGGGTTTCTGCATGTCAACGACATTTGCGCGCCGCGGGATCCGCATGTGCGCTGACGAGTAGGAGGACCATGGGAGGCCGATAGAGAAGCCCTAGGCCCCGCGCGCCGAGGCGGGTGAGGGGGGTGAGGCGGGGGCAGGTGACGGCTCGCGCACGCCCTGGCGACATGAGTCCATCGACCTTCAAGGATTCAGCGCCCAGCTGGCTCCGAGCGAAACGCTGACCGGGGAGCGAAGCTCCCCAGCTGGCTCGTCCCCTTCTACCAAGTGCCGATACACCGGTACTCGAATCCCGCCGCTCAGCGTCGTTGCGCCGATTCGGCCCAGGAGCTGCGCGCCAACCCGAAGCTCCTGCCTTCCGATGAGGCCGTCCTGGCGAATCGCTCCGCTCCAGCGATCCGCGCCCTCAAACGATCCTTCGGTCAAGAACGACGCTAGAATCCTAGGCGCCTTGTAGCCGATCACAGCTCCGAGAGTCCCCCTAGGCCCAGCCTGGAAACCTTCCTGGTTTTCGTAGAGCGCCATGCGACCGATCGCGTAGAAGCTGACCTGAGACCGAGGCAGCCCGCGTGTCGCGTCGAACTTGAGCGTCGGATTAAACGTTCCGGTGCCGAACTGAACGTGCTGGTGTCGCTCTCCGACGTCTCCAAGTGCGAAGGGGTTCGGCTGAGTCCTCCCGGTTGGAACGGTGAAGCCGGGGCTCAGGGTGAGCCACCAACGGCCAGCGAGGTGGGCTCCACGAACAGCAAGGCCGAGATCTCCGAGGCCGACTAGCGTCTCATCACGATGGTGAACACCGGCATCAAGAGGCGGGAACTCATCCCCGCCGGGCGTTTCGTAGTGCGCGCGCAGGTGCACCATCCTGAGTGGGACAGTGAGCTCCAGCGCGAACCGATCGACGAACACCCAACGTGCGTCCACCGCGAGTTCCAGCGGCATCACGAAGAGTTCGTGAGAGTGGAGCGGCTGAATCGTTGGCTCCGTGCAGTCGGCGATGTCCGTGCAACCAGCCGGATGGGAAACCTGCAGCGTGGTTGTCTGTGCCGCAACAGACAACGTGATGTCCCCCTGTTCGAGCAGTCCTGAGCCGCTGGGCTGTTGAGGGAGTGAGGGGTTGCCACAAGCCGCGCAGGCGGAAGCCTCATTCGAGCGGACGCCGCCGCTCAGAAGGCCAATGCAGGCCGCCGCGGCGAAGGCCGTAGCTCTGGCGTGTCCGCGGAGGCTCACTGTGCCCCCGCTTCCTCTATCGCAGCCTCAAGCTCGTCGAAGTCGAAATCCGAGAGTTCCGCCACGATTCGGCCGTCCGGGCTGATGACGACGACGAAGGGCAGACGTGCCACGTTGGACAGATAGCGGTCGACGACCGGTCCTTCCCAAGCTCCAACGTCGATCCGCCGAACGGCGAGGTCGGGGTCGGTCTGAAGGCGTGCTCGTAGGTCGCGCTCCAGATTGAAACAGGCGGCACACCAGGCGGCATGAAAATCGACGACGGTGACTTTTCCCTCGGCAGCGTGGACGAGGAGGCCCTCCAGCGCCTGCTCATCGGTCAGGTCAGCGATATCCGCCGACTCCGAAATTTCTGGCATCGGGCTGAAGTCCAAGTCGGAGTGGCATCGATGGCACTGCGACTCAGGGACTCGGTGAGGCCCACACCAGTCGTTCACCTCGCGGAACCTGGAGATCAACTCGGGGTTGCAGCGGGTGCAGACATCTCCTGGCACCTCGTGCTCACACAGCTCGTGAGAACCTGAGGTGGAGAGTTCGCTGATGGCGCCGTGGTCGCCGGACTGGGTTCCTCCGCAAGCGAAGAGGAGGAGGACGGAGATGAGGGGTATGAAGACTCGCACGATTCGTTGACGTTTAAGGAGTAGGGTCAGGAGATATTTTTGCGCGGCCGTCGAACCGGGTTGGGTCGAGAGTGAAGACATCGACGT
>JBLHWZ010000051.1:0-24988 GCA_047629415.1 Bradymonadia bacterium
CAGCGAGCCGAAGCGGTCTTGAGCAACCGACGTGAAGCGCAGCCGCGGGGTGATCTGCGTATAGTCCGTGTCGCAGACTACGATGAGCTCACCGCTGTAGCTGAAAAGCACAAGGCAAGGCTTGGTCGGGAGCTCCACGCCCGGAAAGCGCTCTTCGAAATAGGGAGCGAACCAGTCAGGTACGTCCGAGATTTCGTGCAGATCGGAGAAGATGCGGCCGACCCATCCCGTCCAGGTGACGCCCATCATCTCTTCCATTCGAGCGCGCTCCGCCTCGCCCGTTGGTGGCGGCAGTGTGTTGAACTCGACGAAGAGGTCGCGACCGGCCGAGGTCAGCTCGTCCAGGGTGTCGACGTCTGCGCTGGAGAGACCACCGAAGAGCTGCGGAGAATGAGTCGGCTGAACCCGAGTGCCCTCAATGATCTCAAGATCCATCTCGTACACGCCGTACGCGTCTGCGAGGTAGATGAGATCAGGGGATCCGACGATCGCGTCGGAGAGCGCGATCGGGTTCTCTCGGTCCTCCGGGAAGTAGCCGATGTAGTCTCGTGCTGGCTCCCACAACCGGTCGGGCGAGGAGGATTCGACCTTGGTGTGGTTCAGCATCCACATCAATCCCCGATGCGGATGGTAGTTCGCTTCAGGCACTGTGTAGTCGATCACGACGACGCTGCGCGGTGAGTTCGGCTGAAGATTCCAGTGAAGAACCGGACCCCAGTAAGGCGTCCCGAGGATGCCGAGCAGAATGATCGCTCGCGCGATTTTCAGCAGGCGACTCAAATCTCCTCTTTCGGAGCGAAGCCCTTCCGAACCATCGCTCCCCACTGCTTCTGACCGCGAATGAAGGCCCACATTCCGCGGACCCGCCAGAGCACGGTGAGCTGCCGGTAGCCGAAGTTTTCGAGGACTGCGTAGGCAGAAATCATGAGTAGATCTCTCCAGGAAGGGAACGCCGCGTACGAGATCTCTTCAAGCAGCACCGCTAGGATCGAGAGCATGATTCCGAAGAGCACGCTCACGGTGAGGAAGAGACACATGAACGCCCCGTCGACGACGCCGAAGAGGAAGCTGAAGCACACGAACGCGACGCCTGTGAGCTCGATCAACGGGCCCAGCATCTCGAAGAGCCCGAAGAACGGAAATACAACCGTACCGATCACGCCGTACTTCGGGTTGCCCATCATCACGCGGTGCCTGAAGAGCGAGTCCATCAGTCCACGATGCCACCTATTTCGCTGTCGGCTCAGTACGTCTAACGACTCTGGAACCTCCGTATAGCAGGCCGCATCCCACACGAAAACGATCCGGTAGTCGCGTTCGTGTTCTCGTAGATAGCGGTGCATCTTTACGACAAGTTCCATGTCCTCGCCGACGGTATCGTGCGTGTAGCCGCCTACCTCGATCGCGGTCTGGCGCTTGAAGACCCCGAACGCTCCGGAGATGATCAGCGTGCCGTCGATGATGTTCCAGCCCACCCGCCCAAAGAGGAACGCGCGCAGGTATTCGACCACCTGAAACCGCGCGACCGCATTTTTTGGGAACCCTACTTTCTCAACCTGACCACCGCGGACCGTGCAGCCGTTCGCGACACGGATTGTCCCGCCGGAAGCGACCGTCTTCTCAGGCTGCTCCATGAACGGCAGACAGACCTTGAGCAGCGCGTCGGGCAGGATCAATGTATCGGCGTCGATGCCGCAGAAGAGTGGGTATTCAGCTGCGTTTACGCCGCAGTTCAGCGCGTCCGCTTTTCCACCATTCTCCTTGTCGATAAAGGTCAGGCGCGGCTCAGTTCGTGACTTGTAGATACCCCGGATCTCCTTCGTCGGGATCCTCATCCGGTAGATTGGATGCACGGGATAGAGGTCGAACGCCTCAATCATTGTGCCGACGGTGTCGTCCTTGGAGCCGTCGTTGACGACGATGACCTCAAACTCCGGGTAGCGCAGTGAGAGCAGCGCCTTGATCGACGCCTCGATCGTCATCGACTCGTTGTAGGCGGGCGCGATGATCGTCACAGGGATCGTGTAGAAACTTCCTAGTGAGTGGTGCAACTCGGTGTCGATACGCCGGACATTCCGGAGCAAAATCTCGACCATCGAGAGCATCATCAACACGGTGTAGCCGATGTTGAGCGTCAGGAAGAAGAGCAGAAAAATGAAGTCGACTAAGCGAACGACTGCTTCCATCAGTTGTCCCCTTCCGTCGTCGCAAGCTGGTCACCGCTCTCCAATTGCTCCGCACCATGCCCCGTGTTCGCCAGCGTCTCACGAAGCTCGCTGAGCGCACTGTAGGCTGGATCTTCGGTTAGAATCCTGAGGGCCATTCCCCGCGCGTACGAGTCTTCATGGTGCTCCGCGACCGACTCAAGTAGGCGCAGCCCTGGATTGCCCAGCTCGCGAAGTGCGCGCGCGGCGTTCAGACGCACCCACCAGCTGGGGTCTCCTAGCTGACTCGCCAATTCGCGCGCCATGTCGGTCATCTGAGCGCGGCCCACTACCGTCGCTGCGTGAGCGCGGACCTGCCAGATCGGGTCACGAAGCCCGAGGCGCATTTCGTCGCGCGAGAGCTGGATTCGCAAGATCGCCGCCGCCTTGTAAGCGGCCACCCGAACCTCCGTGTCTCCGGAGAAAATCGAGTATTGAATGAAAGGTGTTGCCCCCGCATCTCCGACCAGCGCCAGCACCTCGACGGTAGTCGCCCGCAAGATCGACGTACGCTTGGTGCTCGGAAGTTGCATGACCAGCTCCCGCAACCGTTGCCGTGAGTCCGGCCCCAACGTGACGAGAACCTCGGCGATCTGAGACCGAGAGATCTTCCCGCGCCCCAGCAGCCGAAGCAGGGGCTCAATATACTGCGGGTCATGGGACCGACCCAGTGAGCGCGCAGCCGCCAAGCGAACGGGGAGCTTCGGGTCCTCCATTAAGCGAAGCAAAACGGTCGCCCCAAGCCGACTTCCGCCCGTACCCAAGATCCGAGCCGCCTCCAACCTGCGCCACCAGAGTACAGATCGAGAGCGCCGCCGCGCCTGCAAGAGGAGCCCCGACCGCTCGAAGTACTGATTCACGAGGTCGACGCTCGGTCCGGCGAGCGACGGCGTGTACTGCTCAAGAACCTGTGTTCGCTGCTCAACCGAGTACTTCGCGATCGCCTTGACCATCTCGCTCACCGTACTGGTCCCCGCCAGCATCGCGAACAGCGCCCCGGAAACGTCCGCCTCAACGTCCTTCGTCACCGCCTCACGGCGCCGACGGGTGAAACGAATCATGCCGATCAGGCCAAGCAGTGCCGTGAGAAGACAGCACTGTCCGAAGGACATAATGATGACCAACCGATAGAGCGGATCGTTCCAGAACTCGTTCCAAATCGCGATCATCGCTCGCTCCGAACGCGAAGCTTCTGGGTGAACGCGAGTGCGATCGTGTGACGAGCGAAGGCCTGCGCGAGCCCGTCCCCTTCGCCCACAGGTGTCGAGTAGGCATAGATGAAACGCAGCGAATTGAGCGGGCGGATCTTCTGTTGCAAACCCAGCAAGAACCCCGCTTCCAAAGGAGCGTCCAACGCCAACGCGACGTTCGGCTCCAGCGGTTCCGTGCCAACGTGTCCCCAAACCTCCAGGTGTCCAGTGTCCGAGATGTACCACATCAGCTTTAGCCGACCAGTCAGGCTTGTCTGACGATCCGATGTGGCCGTCGCTAGCAACACTGGCTCGATTCCGAAACGCCCCACTCGCCCAAAGACCGAAGGATAGATCGTATGAGCGTCCAACGGGAGATAGCGGGAGAAACGATAGCCCAGCGAATAACCAAAGCCGCCGCCCAAGTCGTGAGCCAGCACGCTCGTCGCGGCCCAGCGCGGCGCGAATTGAGCGTCGAAGGTGTAGCTACCTTCGAGCGCGAGCCCCATGTTGCTCCGCAATTGGAGCGCCATTGGGAGTGAGAGCGTAGTGTCGGTGAAACGAGTCCCCCGATTGTCGCGGGTCTGCCACGAACCGCGGAGCCCTAGCCAGACCGGATCGCCGACCCGTGCCATCGCACCAAGAGACCAGCTGGCCCACTCACCCGGGTCTGAGAAGGAGTAGGTAATCGCTGCGTCAAAACGCAGGTTTGTGTCCCTGGACGCGAGGTCCTGACGAATGCGGGAGCGCCAGGCGTCGTCTTCTTCAGACGGCAGCGCGTCGAGGTAGGCGCGCGCTCGGTCGTCGTCTCCGGACTCGATGGTCGAGATCAGCACCCTACGCTGGAACTCGAGGCTGTCCGGATCGAGTACCAGCGCGGATCGGTAGTGAGTCTCCGCATCCTGATGCTCGCCGGCCCACAGCGCGAGGTCTCCACAAACGACGAGAATCTCGGTGTCCTCTGGAAACTTCTCGAGCAGCTCGTCGCCGAGAGCGAACGCCTCTTCGTAGCGCTCGGCCCATCCGAGAACGCGCAGCAAGTGGATCTGAATCTCCCACTGTTGCGGCGAGAGGCGAGCGGCCTCGCTGAGCAAGTCGATCCCGCGATCGTAGTTACCATCGTAGCTCTCGTAGCGGCCCAACATGAAGAGCGCGTCGCTGCTCTCGGGAATCTGCTTGAGAACGAGCCGTGTCAGGAGGCGCCGCAGGTCTGCGTCTTCGCGGACGTTTGCCTCAATCGCCGCGTTCATCCACGCTTCAATCTTGGCGCCAGACACCGGATCTATAGGGCGTGTTTGGGCGTGTGCGGTCGACGTCGCCGCAAAACCGATGAGGACGAGCGCAACGTGCGCGACGTCGCTACAGCGCACCGGAACGGAGCAGGATGTTCTTAATCCGCGCGATGACTTCGGGCACACTGAATGGTTTGGCAACGAAGTCGGCAGCCCCGAGGTTAAACGCCTTCGCGATTCGCTCCTCGTTCCGCTGAATGGTCAGCATCATGACAGAAACGCGAGCCCCAAAGTCCGCCTGGATCTTCCTCAGCACGCTGAAGCCGTCGACGCCCGGTAGGTACGCCTCCATGATGACGAGGTCTGGCGCAGTATTTGTCCTCGCCGCGGTCTCCAGCGCCTCGATTGCAGCCAGGCCGTCCCGGGCAATCTCTACGACGAAGCCCTCTCGTTCACAGAAGAACGTCAGGAGGGTCAAAATCGCCTCATCGTTGTCGACAAGGAGGATGCGCGGCGCGTGTCCACGCGTGGTCTCTTCTTCCGGCCGCGCCGCACAGCGACCCACGGCCGATCCGAGCTTTCCATCAAGTGCGTGCAGCAACCGCGTCTCGGCGTCTGCCAAGACCATCGCAGCTGGGGAGGTGCCCTCCGCGAGGCTAGCGGCGATGCGAAGGTTCAACTCAGGCGGGCTACCTTCGACGAGCCGGTGCATGAGGGACGCGAGGACGCGCGGGTCGGCACCTGGCAAGACCGCGGCGACCGTCCGCTCGTTGTAAGAACCGAGGATATCGCTGCGTCGGAAGGTCGACTCGGCGGTGTGCGCGAGATCGATCAAACTCTGTCTTGGGTAGCGGGCGTCGCCGCCTGATTCGATATGAATCAACATCAGCGCGACGAGGTCGCCACCGCGTCGGGCGCGCATGAGCTCCAACTCCAACCGGTCGCTGAGGGCCCGCTTGGTGTAGAGGCCGGTCACTGGATCGCGACCTCCGAGGGCCAGCATTTCGTCGTTGCGGGCGAGGAGCGCGCCGACAGTTTTAACCGCGTTCTCGGCGGAGAACGGTCGAAAAAGGAACGTGTCGATCCCGCAGCGAGCACCGTAGGTTCGTGTGCTCTCGGCGGTGTCATCAAGCAGACCGACCACCGGTACGGCGGAGAACGTCGCGTCCGAGCGAATCTGGGCCGCGAGGTCAAAGCCGTCGAAACCCTCCAGCGATCGCTGGACGATGATGACGTCCGGCCGCACGACGCGCAGGGCGTCATAGAAGGTGGTCGGATCGTTGTGCACGACCGCTTCCAGCCCCGTGTGAGTGAGCGCGAGGCGCAACTGCTGGGCCAGCGTGTGCTCATCCGCAAGAATCAGAGCGCGGTGCCGGACGTTGTGCGCGATCCGCTCCGGCATCCTCGCAGCGAGAGCCTCTCGATGCGTTTCGGCCGCTTCGTTGATCGCGCTCGTCATGATCCCAGCGGCCTGCTCCTCTGTATCCGGAGAAGTCTTAACGCCCGAGAAGAGTGTGCGCGCTCTGCGTGCCGCATCAGACAAGCTGATGAACTCATAGGTACCAGCGCCGCCTTCAACACGTTGCAGGTAGTCGCGCCATGAGGCGGTGAGTTCCGGCTCCTCCAAGGTGCGACTGCTCAGGAAGGTGCGGTACTCGTTGATCAGGTTCTCAAGGTACTCGCCCTTGAGGTCGAAGAAAGCATCGAGACCTGCATCATCGACGATCGGGTGGTTCTGGCTCAAGCCGAAATCAACAAGCAGCGCTTCGAGTACTTCCATTCCGCGCTCACCGTGCAGAAAGTTGGCTCCGGGGAGGCGGCGGCGAGCCGCATTGTAGTCGTGCTCCTCAAGCAATTGCTCGAACCACACGCAAACGTCTGCGGTCTCCGAGACGCCACCTTGGAAGGCGGGCCAGTGTTCCGGCGGCCCAATCGCGAGAACGAACGAGGCGTACTCCGCACTCTCTACGAGCGAGAAGTCACAAGAGCCCATAAGGCTCTTCACTCGGACGCCTAGGTCGCCTGCGGCGAGGTAGTCGCCAGCAACGATCAGAATTCGGTCTTGTCCGATCTTGTTCAAGTTGAGCTCAGTAACTTCAGTCTTCTGAGTGAGAAACGAAGCCAGCAGCTATGCTAGGCGGCGCAAATTTGCTGCGGAGTCTGCAGTAGGCGTACACCAGATTACACCCTCCACGAGGGCGATTACGATGGATACAGCTAAGGATCGGCACGATCGCACTCTTGGGTTCATTCTCGCAAGGACCCTACGGCCCACTATGATGACCAAACGCCTCATCCCACTTCTCTTCGCCGCGCTCTTCGCGTGCACAGAGCCGACTTCAGGGACATCCTCGGCCGGCTCTACGACGAGTCATACTGTGCCTTTCCGGGCCATCGGCGACTACCTCTCGTACTGGGATGGCGAGCAGTATCAACCGTTTTTCATGAAGGGGATCAACCTCGGCGTTGGTGTTCCGGGCACGCAGCCCGGCCAGCTCGCCGTGACGCGCGACCAGTACCGTCGCTGGTTCGAGATGATGCATAACATGGGGATCAACACCCTCCGCGTCTACACGCTGCACTTTCCTCGCTTCTACGAGGAGTTTCGGGCCTTCAACCTCGAGCACGCCGACAGTCCGCTCTACCTCGTGCAGGGCATCTGGCTCGACGAAGAAAACCCTACGCATGATTTCTGGAACATGACGGAGATCTACGATCACGAAATCCGTGACGTCGTCGACGCGCTACACGGAGACGCCGTCGTCATCGGAGACTATGGCAAGGCGTTCGGGACGTATACGACCGACGTCAGCGACTGGGTTCTCAGCTGGGTCATCGGGCGCGAAATTTACCCCGACGAGGTCGAGTTCACCAATGAGATGAACCCCGACGTGACCTTCTATGAAGGGGAAGCCGTCAGCATCCATGATGCCATGCCTATGGAGGCGTGGCTCGCGGAGCGAATCGACCTCGTCATCACGCACGAGCGCGACAACTATGACGTTCAGCGACCCGTCTGCTTCTCCACTTGGCCTACCTTGGACCCGCTCGTGCACCCCATCGAGGGCCACGGCAGTGACGAAGACCGCGTGCAAATGGGGATGATCCTCGACCTCACCGACGCGCCGGGCGGCTACTGGATCATCTACCACGCATACCCCTACTACCCCGATTGGATGGTCGAGAGTCCACAGTATCAGCTCTTCGAAGATGAGCTCGGCCCGAACAGCTACTACGGCTACATGTTCGACCTGAAGAACTACTATCGGGACATCCCGCTCGTCATCGGCGAGTTTGGAACACCGTCCGCGATGGGCAGCGCGCACTTCGCGATGAACGGCATGCATCACGGTGGTTTGGACGAGGCCGTCACCGGCCATTACGCCTCTCGAATGCTGCGGAACATGTACGACTCCGGGCTAGCAGGCGGCATCTACTTCGCTTGGATGGACGAGTGGTGGAAGCGAACTTGGATCACCGACGAGCTTGATTTCCCGCGTAACCGTCGCTTCCGCTGGCACAACGTGACCGCGGCGGAACAGAACTTCGGGCTCCTCGCGTTCGACCTGCCCGAGCCCGAGTTCGACCGTTGGGATGCGAGCACCGGAGAGGGCCGAATCGAGTCCATCACCGGCGATATGGACGCCGAGTTTTTTCACGTGCGCGTGGAACTCGCACAGCCACTCGCCGAGGATGAAACGCTGACCGTCGCGTGGGATACCTACCGCGGAGATTTAGGAGAGTCGGTCTGCCCCGACGGCACAGTCACGGAGGCCCGCAACGAGTTCGCCACCGAGGTAAACGGCGACGTTAGCGCCACCCACTTCGTGACCCGAGCCTACGACAGCTACGGCATCTGGCACAACTCGTCGCAGGACCATCAGCTCTTCCATTCCGTCTCCAGCGACGGTGCTGGCTGGGAGATCTACCGATGGAAGAACAACCAGAGTCACACCAGTTCCGACGGCAGCTGGGCGTTCCCAGAGACCGCGCACGAGCTAGGAATCCTCAGGGTTCGCCTCGGTGACGAACCCGAGTCCAATCTCGACACCGTTCACATCGACGGCACGACGATTCACTTGCGCCTGCCGTGGTCGCTGCTCCACGTAACGGACCCCAGCTCGCGGGCGGTGCTCGACGATGACCGCAACACGCAGGGTCGCGAAACCGCGATCACGGACGGCATCGTCCTGACCGCTGGCATCAACGGCGAGACCGTCGCGACTCAGCGCATGCGATGGGAAGCATGGGACGAAGCACCGGCGACGATCGAGAGAGCGAAACCCTCGATGGAGCTCTTCGCTGAGGGAGTTCGGGCCCTGCCGCACGAAATGCCGTCGGAGCACGCCGAGGACCGGCCCGAAGTCCCAAGCTTCTGGCAGTAGGCCTCCCTACGAGTAAGCTCGCAAATGACAGCACACTCCCGACCACGCGCATCGTTTGATTCTCAGAGTTGAAGTCGAGCCCGACCGCCACATCGCCGTCGAACGCTGGGGCGACCCGTCTCATCCTCCCGTTCTGTTCATGCACGGCGGCGGTCAGACACGTCACGCCTGGGGCCGCTCGGCCGAGTTCGTGTCTCGCCGCGGCTGGTGCGCCTACTCGATGGACCATCGAGGACACGGTGAGAGCGACTGGGATCCCAAGGCTCGGTATCACTTCAACGACTTCACCGACGACGTCACGGCCGTAATCGACCACATCACGCAAGGCGTGGAAGCCCAGCAAAGACCTGTGCTGGTCGGCGCTTCACTGGGCGGCATCACGAGCATTATCGCCGAGACACGCAATCCCAAGCGGTCGATCTCTCGAGCGGTCGTACTCGTCGATATTACTCCTCAGGTGCAGGTCGATGGGATCAGCCGAATCCTCGAGTTCATGGGCTCGCGGCCCGACGGTTTTGCCAGCTTGGAAGAGGTAGCCGATCACATCGCCGCTTACCTTCCGGGTCGCCCTCGCCCGAAGAGGCTGGATGGCCTCGCGAAGAACTTAAGAATCGGCGACGACGGCCGTTACCGCTGGCACTGGGACCCGCGCATGATGGGCGATCTCGCGCCGGATCCGGTCTCTGTCCAAGAATCGGTTGAGGAGCACCTCGCCCTCGCCGGCCGGCTCACCGTACCCACGCTCCTGGTTCGTGGCCGAATGAGCGACGTCGTTAGCGAGGAGGACGCAAACGCGTTCCTGAAGGTGGTACCGCATGCCGAGTACGTCGATGTGGCCGACGCATCGCACATGGTCGCGGCCGACGAGAACGACGTCTTCGTCGATGAGGTCGTCGCCTTCTTGGACCGGCACTTTGGCTAGAATCTGGCGACCGGCGAGCCTGCAATAGCAAACGGGACGGCAGGCCGAACCGCGACGACGGGCAGCGTGGTGCAGTGGATCGCTCCGTCGTGGTAGATTGCGCAGGCAATGAACTTCACCCTCGACCAACTCTGTGCACTCGACGCGATCGATCGCGGTGGTTCGTTCGCTGCGGCTGCCAAGGAACTGCACCGAGTTCCATCCGCGATCACTTATCTGATTCAGAACCTGGAGTCGGTCCTCGAAGTGACGCTCTTTGAGCGTAGCAAGCGACGAGCGGCGCTCACGCCTGCAGGCCGGCGGATCTTGGTAGAAGCTCGCGACGTCATCGACCGGGCCCGAGCGCTTGAGTCACTCGCGAGCCACATGGCCGGAGGCTGGGAGGCGACGCTGCACATTGCGGTCGACGGCGCACTGCCGATGGCGCCACTGTCCAAATGCATCGCGGTGCTGGCGGATGGCGGTATCCCCACGACTCTAAGAGTCGACGTCGAGTACCAAGAGGGCGTTCTCGACCGGGTCTCGCGCGACGGAGCCGACATCGGGCTCTACCTCGGTTTTGATACCGCGAAACTCGCAGAGCCGTACGAGACAATCCCGCTTCCCCAGTTACGCTTTGTTCGGGTGTGCGCCTCGAGCCGGTCAGGACGAAGCGAGCTCGTCGTACGCGATTCGGCAGAGCGTTTTCGCGTGGATCCGAAACGACCCTACGACGATGTTCGGAACATCATCTACCTCTCGGATTTCCACTCCAAACGGATCGCGCTGCTCCAAGGAGCAGGCGCCGGCTGGATCCCCCAACACCTCGTAGAAGAGGACCTCGCCGAAGGGACGTTGGTCGCTACCGAACAAGGTGCGACCTGGGTTTATGAACCGGTGGTCATCTGGCCACGCGACCGGCCTCTTGGGCGGGCTGGGACGCGATTCGTCGAATTACTCGCGAAGCACGTTGGTTCGCCGAACAAGACCCTGACAGCCAGATAGATCCGGTTTTCCGCACTTCGATGCTCGTGGCATGAGGTGCTGCCATCTCCGACGCCGCGAGCCCCCTGACGGCTTAACTCTGCTGCCTTGTGCCCTGGCGCAGGCGCGCGAGGACCCGGCGCGGTGAGAAACGGTGCAGAAGGCGCTCCTCGTCGGCCCGACGCTGCAACCCGGCAACGAGGAGAGCCTCCACCTCGAAGCCCGTGCGTTCCACCAGTTCATCGACTTCGAGTTCATCGGTCGCGATCGGTGCGCCAATGTGGAACGTCATGCGTTCGGGCAACGGAAGTGCGCCGACACCAAAATACAAAGGCGGCACGTACCTCGGGGACACGCCTATCAAGTCCAGACCAGCGCGCACGGTCGCGCTGCGCCTCGTCCGGTCGACTTGCCAGTACAGATCGTCCACGCCGATGCCACCGACAGGAATGATCGGCACGCCCGCCGCTTTGGCGACGACGGCGAATCCTCGGTTCGTGCCCCAATCAAGTTTGTATCTCTCGCTCGCAGCTCCAAGCCCCTCTCTCGCTCCGCCGGGCAGGACGATGAGCAGCTGTCCATCCGCGAGCACGCGAGCGGCTGAATCGCGGGTTCCGGGCACGGCGCCATGCCGTCGAGCTACGCCGCGCAACACTGGAACCTCGAAAAAAAGGTGGTCGGCGGCACCGCGAACAACACGGTTGTTGTGAACGAAAATACGTTCGGCGAGGATCACGTTGCCGAACATGAAGTGGCCATGATTCAGGACGAGCACCGCGCCGGCGAGGCCGTCGAGGTTGTCCAAGCCCACAGCAGTCGCGGAGAAGTAGCGCGACATCGCGGCCCCTACGCGGCGCATCGTCTGCGCGAACTCGGTGTGGGTGAGCGGCTCAAGGCCGTCGGCGGCGATCGTCACGGTGGACTCCTCGTCAAATCAGGGGCGGGTTCACTACCATGGGCAAACCGCCGATGGATACGCCAGCACATACCTAGGTCCGTGGGTCGGGCGATAGAACAACACAAACGGGCTCGCACGATCTGTACGCACATGACTGGGTTCGGCCTGCCTGCATAAAACCACAGGAGCGCACACTCGCCGCTAGGGCTCTTCTCGCGGCCGGTCGAGAGCAAACTCGAGCGCGCTGCGGATTGCGCCGGCGCGGAGCGTCGGGATGTGGCTACCGTCCGGGATCACCCATAGCCCGACGCTGGTGCCTCGGTCGCAATCCGACCAGGTTTCGGTGACGGTCTCGTCCGCAGGCAGCCTGCTCTCGAAGTCGAAGTTACTCGTCTCGGGTTCGACGAGACAGTCGTTGCGCTCGACCCACCGAGCGGCCGTATCCCGAGCGGACGGCAGCAGAGGGTCGTCGTCGAAGGCCACGGTCTCGTCATTCGTCCCGTGGATTTGAAGCACGGTTACGGGAGCCACCGGATTACATCGAGCGGCACCGATCCACTTGAGTCCGGCGAGGCTCACGATGGCGGTCACCCTGTCCGCATAATCGCACGCGAGGTGATAGCTCATGAACCCGCCATTGGAGTGACCGATGAACACCACGCGGGACGGATCGACGGGGATGAACTCTTCGATCTCGTCGAGGAGACCGATGAGATAGCCGGCGTCGTCGACACCCGTCCGTTCGAAGTCACAACACCAGTCGGTGGCGTTCCAGAACTGCGCGCCCTGACTGTTCGTCATACCGTCTGGCAAGACGACGATAATGCCGAGTTCATCGGCCAGGGTGCTGACGCCGAAGTAAGTGTCCTGCACTAGGGCGCTGGCGGTGAACCCGTGCAACAAGGTCACGACCGGCCACCGTCGATCAGGGGAGTCGTCGGTCGGCAACACGATCTCCGCGGGGCGGTCGCCCCCGATCTCTCCGGTGGGAAAGGGGTCGGCGGACCACTCGGTTGGATCGAGGACATCCTCTTCGCCTGCGTCGATCACATCGAGCCCCGCGTCGCCGCCCTCGCCGGCAGCGTCCGATGCATCTGCGCCGTCACCGTTCACGTCGCTCGTCGCAGCGGGCGAGGCGGTGCTCACGTCATCGGAACATGCAGCCCCGTTAAAGAGCAGCACGAGGGCCAAGGCGGGAGTGAGCGTTCGAGTCGTAAGGACGGGCATGGGCCTCGTTGGGGACGGGCGGATGCTCCGCTGATGGGTCGAGTTGCCAGCCAGCGCAAGACGGCTCCGGGGCGATCTTCGCAATGCCGTGCGTTCGCTCCCAGGACCGAGCAAGTCGTTCAACGGCCCACGCCCTGCGCGTCGCCAGGGAGTGTCCGGTCACCCTTTGTTCGAGCAGCTCCTAGGCTTTTGAAGCGACCGGCCAGGTCGGCTAGCGTCCTTTCGAACACCGGAGATTGAGATGCGTCGACTCGCTGCAACAACAATGATGCTCCTTTTGGCAGCCTGTACGGGCGACGCTCAATCCGAAGCGGATGCTGGCCTCGACCCCTCGGCTGATACGCCGACAGAAGTGCTGGCCTTCAGCGTTGTGATCGTTGGAGACGAGGGTAGCATCGACATCATCGAGGGCGGCGAGATCCCTTGGTTGTGGGGCTTCCAGGGTGGAACGATGATCCTGCCGCAGATCCAGTTCCACGCGGACTCGGGGGTCGAGGACGAGGACTCTATCTTCCTCTCGATCACGCACGAGCCGGTGCCGGGCGATGAGGATGCGTTCGCGGTCGATACGGAGTTTACACTCTTCTCGATTCCAGCGACCGTCCGATCTGAAGGCGGCGTCATGGTTGCGGGGCCCGTCGATGATCAGCTCTCTTGGGATGAGTTACAGGGAAGCATGGTGATGCGCGTCTCCGTCGACGGTTTGGCCGGCGAGTTCGTTCGCACCGTCACACTCGTGCCCGGCGCTCCGCCCGCCGAAGACCCCTGCTTCGACTTTGCCCCAGACCTGGGAACCGGCGGGTGTATCTATGCGGATATCCTCGGAACAATGGTGTCGACCACGGTCACCGAACTTGACGCGACGAACACCTGCGGCGAGCCCCGTGGCGGAATTGCGGGGACCTTTCAGACGACGGAGGCTGGTCGGGCCTGCCTGGAGCGCTCCTTCTTCGGGGAAGATGCGCCGACCGAGTACGAGTACGAAGTCCCAGCCGCGGGCTACACGTGCTTGAGTTCGGTGGGCATCTCGACCGGTGTGGAGTTCGACGTCGTGATGAATGTGCTCCTCGAAGGTACCTGCTCACCTGGGCCGAACTGGACTCTCAGCCGGGACGATTCCGAGTGTTCCTGCTCACAGTAGAAGCGAAACTGCTCGGCCGGGGTGCTCGGCGCAGCCAAACCGGGAGCCGCCCCTCAGGCGCACGGCTCTGGCCGTTACCTCGGCGTAATCGCGATCGTCGCCGCGCAGCACCGGAACCCAATGTGGTTGTCGATTTCCCCATCAAAATCCTCGACGCTTTCGCAGGCCAGCGCGCTGGAGTCGCCGTCTCGGAAGGAGCCACCGGCCAGTAGCGCGCCGTCCTCACCGCGGACCCACTCGGCGACGTTTCCGGGGAAGTCGAAGTTGGGGAACGTGCCTCCGGGCACAATATTGTCGCAGTCAGGAAAGGAGCCGGTGGGCGCCGGCGAGAGTGAGCCCACGCTGGCATCATGGCAGCGTCCCGGGACGAATCCGTCACCCCACGGGTAGTCGTACTCTTCAATGTTGCAGGCTACCGGCCACTCATCGACCACACAGAGCCGGCGCTCAGCGACGCCGCCAGGAATCTGAGCGTTGTATTCGGCACCAGCGCAGGCAGCGACGGCTTCTTCGGCGCTTACGCCATGCCAAGGAATGACCCCTGCGACGGGGCGGGAGTAGGCGGTATCTTCGCCCATCGCGGTCGCAGTGGCGTCCGGCCGAGACGCCTCGTAGCGGTCGACGCAGATTCGCCGACGACCGAACTCCCGGTGGATGTTGACCACCAACATCATGTTGTAAGGGCACGACCCACAGATCTCTGTGCGGTCTTCATCGTCGTCGATGCGGCCATCGCAATTGTTGTCCAGACTGTCACAGAACTCGCGGTTCGGTCGAACCACCAACGGCCGGCAAACGCCGCCCGCACAGGCGGAACGATTGATGCACTGGTCGTCAGATGTGCATGAAATCTCGCCGACGGGGAGGCGGCAAACCCGACGCGCACAGGACGGCTCAGTGCCGATGACACACTCGTCAAACCGGGTCTCCACCGGTCGAGTCTGCTCGTCGATACACAGGTAATTTGCTGGGCAGTCGACGTCCTCAAGACAGCTCTCGCCAAGATCTGCGCGCACGCACGCGCCATAGAGTCCGTCCGGTTCACAGTAGCGAACCCCACGCTCGCAGAGGCCCGCGACGGTCCCGCACTCAATGACAGGGCTCACCCCGGATTCGCACTCGCAGACCAACGGGGCATCGTCGGGAATCACGCAGCTACTCTCATTTCGGCCATCGCAAACGTAGTAGCCCTCGTGGCAGTCACCGCATGGCCTCCCAGGCACTCCCTCCAGCGCGGTGGTGCCCAGGCACGGGTTCGCGTCAAACCAGGAGACGCACGCGAGCGTGCCATCCTCGTTGCATGCCCAGCGACTCTCTTCAGCGCAAATCCCTCCAGGAATGCCCTCGAGCTCGCCACAGACGCCACACGCGTTCAGGCCGATGGGATCGGCGCAGGTAACGTTGTTTTCGGTTTCGCAGAGCCAGCGGCCCGTTTCACACGGACCGCACTCGGTGCCAGGTAGCCCTTCGAGTTCGCCGAGGCCACCGCACGAGTTGCGCTCGAAATCTTCGCCCGGTCCAGGACCAAGATCGAACTCGCAGGAGCCGTCTGGTTGGCAGGTCGTGCCCTCCGGACAGATCGGTTCGCAAGCGGGAACACAGGTGCCATCGTCGCAGGCGAAGCCGGGCGCGCACTCGGGCTCACAGCCAAAGACGGTGTTTCGACCGTCGGTCGTAGACGGCGAAGGGGGCAGCTCGGACTCGCCGCAGGCGAAGAGTGCGAAAAATAGAACCAGGAGTCGCTTCATCGCGCACGAACGTAGCGGAGCCCGAGATCAGCCGCCACATTCCAGCGACCGATTCGCGACTGTTACCTATTCAACGAGTGGCGCTGGGCTGGGCTCGTGGCCCGCGCTACTCGTCGACTCTCCGCTCGTCGATCTACGACTCGTCGATCTACGACTCGTCGACTTGCGACTCGTCGACTTTCCGCTCGTCGACTTTCCGCTCGTCGACTTTCCGCTCGTCGACTTTCCGCTCGTCGATCTACGACTCGCTGACTTGCGACTCGCTGACCTGCGGCTCATCGACTTGCGGCTCATCGACTTGCGGCTCGTCGAGCACTGGCTCTGGCGGGTTGATACGCCAGTCTGTGCCGGCCGCGCGGTCCATCAACTCGACGTGGAGCTCGGCGAGCTCATCACGAATCGCGTCGCCAGCGGCCCAGTCCTTGTTGGCCCGAGCCTCCACCCGATCCGCGATCTTCTGAGCGACGAATGCAGGGTCAATGTCCAACTGCTTCGCCAAGCGAGCACGGATCTCGCTGAGCACGGTCGCAGCATCGCTGTGCAAGACGCCGAAACACTCACCGAACACCGTGAAGAGGCCTTCGATCGCGGCGATCTTCGCAAGCACGTCGGGCTTCTTTGCGAGCTTCTTGGTGGTCATCAGCTCGTTCGCCAATTTGGCGGCCTCGCCAATGACTGCCAGCGCGACCGACGAGTTGAAGTCGTCATCCATGCCCGCATAAATGCGGCCCACGAATTCGTCGTGAGTAGCAGGATCGACGTCCGGCTTGGTCACACGGTCCCACAGTACAGCGATCGCCTCCTTGGTGGCGTAGAGGTACTGCAGCCGATGGCGTGCGAGGTCCAAATTACCATCGGAGTAGCTGATGGGCTTTCGGTAGTGCGCCGACAGGAAGAAGTAGCGGATGACCTCTGCATGGTAGAGGCCGAGCACGTCGCGGACGGTCCAGAAGTTGTGCAATGACTTCGACATCTTCTCGCCGTCGATGTTGACGAGCCCGATGTGCATCCATGTGTTGGCGTAGTGCTCTTTGCAGGCGCCTTCGGACTGAGCGATTTCGTTCTCATGGTGGGGAAAGACGAGGTCTTTTCCGCCACCGTGGATGTCGAAGTTGGCACCGAGGTGTGTGGTCGCCATCGCGGAGCACTCGATGTGCCAGCCGGGCCGGCCTTTGCCCCACGGGGAGTCCCAGGCGGGCTCGCCGGGCTTCTGGGACTTCCAGAGTGCGAAGTCGGCTGGGTTCTTCTTGCGTGTGTCGATGTTGACGCGCTCGCCTGCTCGCATCTCGTCGAGCTTCATGCCGGAGAGCTTTCCGTAGTCGGGGAAGGAGCCGACCTCGAAGAACACGTCGCCGTTCACGTTGTAGGCGTGGCCGTTTTCAATGAGCTGCTCGACCATCGTGACGATCTCACCGATGTGGGTCGAGACCTTCGGTTCCACGTCGGGTGCGATAACGCCGAGTGCGCCCATGTCTGCATCAAGCTGCTCGATGAAGTGCTGAGAGAGTTCGAGCGGGTCCTGGCCCTTCTCGTTGGCGCGATTGATGATCTTGTCGTCCACATCGGTGTGATTGCGTACGTACTTCACGTCGTATCCGCGATGACGGAGGTAGCGCGTAGCAATATCGAAGCCGACGAAGACGCGAGCGTGTCCGATGTGTGTGAGATCGTAAACTGTGACCCCACAAACATAGATCCCAACGCGGCCTGGAGAAACCGGCTCAAGGGGCCGCTTTGCTCCGGTCATCGTGTCGAAGATCTGTATCGTAGGAAGTGTCATGTCTCAGGATCCTTTGGTGAATGCGAACGCGGTGCATGCCTGAAGTTGGTAGGCGGCGCAACATCGAAAGCCTCGAAACGCGGGGTCGATGCAGTGGTGGCCTAGGGCCGGTCGAAGTTGGCCACTACCCACCACCGTGCTAGGCTCCCGTTGGTCTTTGCTGTGTACGCGCCGAATTTCGCTATGAGAAAGCTCGTCATTGTTGACGACGAAGGTCGTAAGACCACAGTTCCCCTGGTCCGATCCGAGATTACGATCGGACGCCTAGAGGGGAATACGATCCGACTCACCGAGCGGAACGTCTCGAGGACCCACGCCCGGATCTACCGCGAAGACGAGCGCTACTTCGTCGAAGACAAGTCCCGCTACGGAACGAAGAAGAACGGGCGCAAGCTGCTGGAGGTGACCCCGTTCGACCAGGGCGACGTCATCATCATCGGCACGTATCGACTTCAGCTGCAGGCAGAAGCGGTCGACGTCGATGATGCACATGCGCAGGATGTCTCCGCGCCAACATTGATGCGAGCGAGCGAGCGAGCGAACGTCGGCGCCGCAGCCACGTTGGATCGCCCCGTTCCAATTCCGGTATTCGACGCACCGGCAGCGGCGACGAAGGTTCGGGGTCGCTTGATTTGCCTGACGGAGCCATTCCTCGGCAGCGAATTCGAGTTCACCGCAAACGAACTCTCGATCGGTACGGACCCGTCCTGCGACCTAATCATCGAGCATCCCTCGATCGCGTCACGGCACGCACGATTCACTGACGATAACGGCTATGCGGTCGACCCGATCGACCCGGGATACCCGGTCGCAGTCAACGGGAAGTACAACCCTTCCGGGTCACTGAAGTCCGGCGACGAGGTGCTGCTCGGCGAACTGAAGTTCCGCTACTGCTTACCCGGAGAAGCGTTCTCGCTCGTCGGCCTCGACGATATCGAAGACGACTTCGCGCCGGCCGCGAGACCTGCTTGGTTACTGCCTGCCATCGGACTCGCTGCGGTCGTACTGATCATCGGCTTAATGACCGTTATGGGTGGAGGCGAGCCAGAGGACTCGGCCGACGAGCCCGCATCCGAAGATGCCTCCGCTTCGCTTCCGGAGAATCCAGCTGCGGACTCGCTGAATCGTGGCCAAGCCCACATGAACAGTGCGCGTTGGGCCGAGGCGATCAACGAACTGGACTCAATCGACGACGACGCCACTGAGCGTGAGCGTGCCGACTCAATGATCGGCCGGGCCGAGAACGAACTTTTCAACGCCGAAAAATATGAGTCGGCGGTTAGCGCGTTCGATGAAGGCGACTACCAACAAACGCTGCGCGCCCTCGGTGATATTCCCGCGGGGACCTATTACAGAACCCGCGCCGAAGACGAAAACCTCGAGCGCCGAGCAATCGACGCGATCGTTAACCAACGACTCGACGCATCGCGGGCCTCACAGGATGACGGCGACATGGCAGGCGCCCGCAGCGTCCTCGTCGAGATTCAGCCGCTCGCTCCACAGAACGCTGCGATTCAAGCACGCCTGAACCAGCTCGACATCATCCAAAACGGCGGCGGGCCCGCCGAGCGTGAAGAGCCGAGCGAGCGCGACGTAGAACGAGAGCAGGAACGCGAAACCGAGCGGGAAGAAGAACGCGAAACCGAGCGGGAAGAAGAACGCGAAACCGAGCGGGAAGAAGAACGCGAAACCGAGCGGGAAGAAGAACGCGAAACCGAGCGGGAAGAAGAACGCGAAACCGAGCGAGAGCCGGTCGTCGCCCAATTGGAACCCGAACGCTCCGAGCCAGAGCCAGAGCCAGAGCCCGAAGTAGACGATCGCGAAGCCCGGAGTTCTCAAGCGTCAGACCTTCGGCAGCGTGCGGCCCGTGCAGGAGTTCAGCAGAATTTCCAAGAAGCCATCCGCCTGCTTGAAGAAGCGCGTGAGCTCAACCCGGGCGACGCGCAGATCAACCTGATGCTCTTCTCGAACTACCGCCAAGTCGGCAACCGAAGCCGCGCTGCTCGCGCGATTCGCCGGTACCTGCGCCAGCGTCCGAACGACCCGCGACGCGCCGAGTACGAAGAGTGGCTGACCGAGAACGCTCCGGATTGATTTCGGGTGACCGTACCTACCCATGGCTGGCGTAGGGACGATCGGGGAGCGGTGCGGGCAGGATTCGCCGCTCGCTGGGGCTCGCAGCTCATCATGTCCGTACTTCCGGTCGACCGGAGAGTGGGCCGTTTACGGTCGATCGCTGGACAGTGCCGTCGAGACGCGACGTGCACCTCGGCTCAGGGGCGCGTCGATCATGCCCCGCGGAACCAAGTTGCGCGCCTCGGCTATTTGGGCGACCACTACACGCCGCTCCTCCGATCCCGATATTGGCCAATGAAACCCATCATCTCCGCTGCATCCGCCCTCGCCTGCGTGGCGCTGACCGCAACGGCAGCTGCCCAAACGCCGGAGCTTTCGTTCGACGTGCAGTATCGCGAGCTCGACAACGGCTTGCGGGTCGTTCTCGCGCCGGATTCCTCGGCGCCCACGGTCGGGATCGCCGTCTACTACGACGTCGGTAGCCGAAACGAGGTGGAGGGCCGCTCCGGCTTCGCGCACCTCTTCGAACACATGATGTTCCAAGGATCCGCCAACGTCGGCAAAGGCGAGCACTTCCAGCACGTGAACCGAAACGGCGGGCGAATGAATGGCACGACCTCGGAAGACAGAACAAACTACTTCGAGGTGCTGCCGTCTGAGCGGCTTGGACTTGGATTGTGGCTTGAGGCCGACCGTATGCTCAGCCTCGCGATCACAGAAGACAACTTCGAGAACCAGCGCGAGGTCGTCAAAGAGGAGCGGCGGTTGCGCGTCGACAACGTCCCGTACGTTCCCGGCTGGCTCTACTTCTACAGCTTCGCTTTTCAGAGCTTCGAGTATTCACACTCCGTCATCGGCTCGATGGACGATCTGGACGCAGCCGAGCTCAGTGACGTGCAGGATTTCTTCGAGCTTTACTACGCGCCAAACAATGCGGTGCTCGGGCTGGCTGGCGACTTCGATGTCGACGAGGCGATGCAGCAGGTGGAACTCTACTTCGGCCACATCGGGCGCGGTGTGGAGCCACCCCCGGTCACCATCGTGGAGCCAGCGCAGACCGCCTATTTGGAACGGGAGATTGAGGATGCGCTCGCCACGTCCGACGCGCTGATCATGGGGTGGCACGTGCCGCCGATGGATCACGAGGACGCAGCAGCCATCGATCTTCTCGCTACAATCGCAGGGTCTGGTCAGACCTCGCGGCTTTACTCACGACTCGTGACCGATGATGAGATCGCGCTCGAAATCGAGGCCTACAACGAGTCGCGCCGCGGACCAGGCGTGTTCACTGTCTGGGCCGTCACCCGCGACTCCGAGCCTGAGGCGATGCGCGATGCGATCCGCGAAGAGATGCTCGGCCTAGCCGGGACGATTAGCGAAGACGAGCTCTCGCGCGCGCTTGAGCAAGCGGCACGATCCAGCGTCTCACGAGTCGAGACGAACCTTGGTCGTGCCATGACGATCGCACGGGACGAACTCTACTTCGGCGACCCGGACCGGATTAACTCAAAGCTCGATAGCTACGCTGCTGTAACGGTGGACGACCTCAATCGTGTCGCCGCGACCTACTTCACCGCAGAGAATTGCGACGCGCTCATCATCCGAGTCGCGGCGGACGACGACATGGAGTCCGCCGGCGACGAAGCGAACACAGCGGAGGCACTCTAATGAAAGCTCACTACATCGCGCTCGCCGCCGGTTTGAGCCTCGCCGCTTGCGGTGGCAGCCCAGAAGTTCGCACCGCTCTTTCTGCACCGGTGTTGGTCACCAACATGCCTCCTCCTCCAGGAGAGGCCCGCGCGTTCCAGCTCCCCGAGATTCAGGAGACAACGCTCGCCAACGGCCTGCAGGTTTACTTGGTCAATCGGGACGGGTTTCCCACGGTCTCAGCTCGCCTCACCATCGATGGTGGCATCGAAGACTTCTCAGGAGAGAGCTACGTGCTCGGCCACTCCGTGATCCATCTGCTCCGTACCGGGACTTCGTCTTGGAACGCCGACGCGATCTCGCAGATGATCGATGCCAACGGCATTGGCTTCTCGACGAGCGCGAACGAGGAGTTTGCGCAGGTCAACGCGAGCGCCCTCTCCCCAAAATTCTCGACGATCGTTGAGCTGATCGGAGGCTTGGTCTCATCACCAACGTTCCCTGAAGACCGCGTGACGGCGAAGGCCGCCGAGCTCGCCGGTGAGGAGTCGCTCTCGCGATCGCGCCCGGAGTTCCACCTGGAGCGAATGGTCCGCCGAGCGCTGGCGCCTGCCGACCACTCTTACGCCCGTTACTCGCCCGAATCTGAGGACTTCTCGAGCGTGAACCACGAGAGCGCCACGGCCGCCTGGCAGTCGCGCTTTGCGCCCCAGATCGCTCGGCTTGTGATCGTCGGCGACCTGCCCGAGGACGCGCTCGCACAGGTAAACGCTGCGTTCTCTCAGTGGGACAACGGCTCCTTTGAAGATACCATCGCCGAGCCGTTCACGGCGACCCCTTGCAACGAAGCGCACGTCGTCGTTCGAGAGAACAGCGCCCAGACATCGATCGCGTGGCTCACACTGGCACCCGCGCAAGACGCCCCAGGCTACTACGACGCGCTGCTCGCGAACCAGGTACTCGGCGGCGGCGCCAGCGCACGCCTTTTCATGAACCTGCGCGAGGACAAGTCTTACACCTACGGTGCTTATAGCCGCTTCCAGCATTCGCGAGCTCAGAGCTTCCTGCGGGTGTCTTCTAACGTTCGCGGCGAGGTCACCGAGGGAGCGCTCGTCGAATTCGAGTACGAGTTCAATCGGTACGCGCACGACCCGCTCACTAGCGATCTGGAGGACGCACGCGCGTATCTGAGCGGCGTGTTCCCGATCCTCTTGGAGACCAACAGCGCGATCGCTGGTCAGATCACCTCGTTGCTGAACGGAGAGCAGAACTTGGAGACGCTCTCGACCTATCGTGACTCCGTCAACGCCGTCACAGAGCAAGACGCACGCACAGCCGGCGCCTCGCTCTTCGCACAAGACAATATGGTGTTGGTGATGGTCGGTGAACGGGACAATGTTGTGCCGACCGCGGTCGCTCACGCCTCCATCGTCTATGTCTACGACCTAGACGGAGCGCTGGTCGAGACACTCGACGGAGAGCAGGAGTCTACCTGCGAGTGATCGCGCTTCGTGACCGCGATCGGCTGGAGGCCTACCTCCGGCGCGACCCGATTCGACACGTCTACTCGATCGGTGATCTCGACCCTGTGTTCTGGCCGCACACCACCTGGTGGGCGGCCGAGCGCCAAGGAGAACTAGTCGCGGTGGTGCTGCTCTATACCGGTCTCAAGGTGCCGACCTGCCTGGCGCTGACGGACGACGTGCCAGCGATGCGCGAGCTCTTCCATGAGTTGACGCCCATCCTCCCAGACGAGGTGTATCTACACCTTGAGCCCGGCCTTCGAGACATCGCGGAAGCGAGGTGGAAACTCAGCGATCATGGCCTGCATCTGCGGATGTCGCTGACGAACTCGTCGCGAGTTCCGGAGGCATGCGAGGTGCCGATTCGAACGCTCGGACCTGCGGATGCCGACGAAGTCCTCAAGTTCTACGATGCCGCATTCC
Source organism: Bradymonadia bacterium (assembly GCA_047629415.1). Classification (GTDB taxonomy): domain Bacteria; phylum Myxococcota_A; class Bradymonadia; order REDH01; family REDH01; genus CBDUJZ01. The sequence goes on from JBLHWZ010000051.1 coordinate 23,360, forward strand.
CTGAGCACTGGTTTGACCCGCGCACGCTGGGCTCTGGACTCTACGTCGGCATCGAGCGTGCCGGCGCGCTCGTCGCGGTGGCCGGCGTCCACGTTTGGTCCGCAGAACTCGGGGTCGCCGCGCTCGGCAACATCGCGACATCGCCGAAGCACCGTGGTCAGGGGCTGGCGTACCAGACCACCGCAGCGATCTGCCGCCCCCTCATCGAGCGTGGCTGGGCGATCGGCCTCAACGTCGCCGCGAGTAATGCAGCGGCAGTGCACATCTACGAGAAGCTGGGATTCACCGTGCACTGCGAGCTTGAGGAATGGGCGACTGGCGCGCCACCTGGCCCCAAGCTCTAGGAGCGCAACATCGGAGCAACCGTGTTGCGATCACGCCGCCACCTGGGTTTGGGGAACTGGGGCAACGAAGAAGTCCTGCCCGTCTCTGACCATGGCGTTGAGGGCCACGAGCATCTTTCTGACGACGGCGATCTGAACGACTTTTCCGGGCTTATCTTTCGCCTTGAGTCTCAGTTTGAACTCGTAGAGGTGGTTGCCCTTCCGAGAGGCGGTGAGTGCGCCCATGTAGAGCGCGGAGCGGACCTCGGCCCGTCCATGCGCGACGGCCCGCTTTCCCTTGAGAGTGCCGCTGTCATGGTTGATGGGGGCGACTCCGACGAGCTTGGCGATCTCTTTTCCGTTGAGCGAACCGAGCTCCGGGAGCATGGCGCCGAGCAGTGCCGCGGTCTTGGCTCCGACGCCGGGCATTGTACGCAGTCGTTCCGACCTCGCTTGCCACTGCGGATCGCTCTGTATGAGGAGATTGAGCATCCCCTCGATCCGATCGATTTCGGCGCTTATCGAGCTGATCATGTGCTCGAGCGACTCGGTCTGTTCGACTTCAGGATGCTTCAGTCGGCACCTCTCCTTGGCGCGCATACGCACGAGTTGGAGCCGGCGAGTCACGAGCGACTGCAGGTTGCTCTCGTCTGAGGTCGGCACGTGAGTCGGCTGAACGTCGAGCAATTGGCCGTACTGCGCGATCACCCACGAGTCGATTTTTTCCGTCTTCTCCAGCTTCCCTAGAGCGCCTGCGAGTGCGCGAATCTTGCGTGGATTAACGACCGCGACGGGGAAGCCTGACGCAGCAAGCAACCGGTGTGCGGAGCGTTCGTAGCGCCCGGTTGCTTCCATCACTACGAACTCAACGTGCGATTCAGCGAGCAGGTCGCCGAGCTGGGAGATCCCTTGAGCAGTGTTTGGGAAAGCGCAGGAAGTGCGCGACGGCAGGATACAGACGTCTAAACTCCTCAGAGAGACGTCGATACCAGCGACAATCTTGGTGGCCATTTTCGATTCCGGGGGCAGAGGGTATTGAGGCTATTGAGGGTATGCTCCCCGGACGCGCCCAGCCTTGTGACTTCGAACATTACGTCAGGCAACCGTACGGGCTCTGCCGGGGAGCACTGACTCCGCCGCCCCAGCTCCGATCGAACTCAGAGGCTCAAGGGACACACGGGCTAACGAAGCCAGGCCTCCCACCCTTACCAATGACTCAACAGACAAGGGACACGACAGAGAGCGGGCTACGGAGTCCGCGACGGCGAATCCGGGCCAGCTTCCTCGCTCTACTCGCCCGACGGCC
>JBLHWZ010000052.1:0-24787 GCA_047629415.1 Bradymonadia bacterium
CCGCCGGTCCAACTCAAGTTCGATATCACTGCTGAGGGCTACATGGCCACGGAACTTGAGACCGCGCTTGCGCCGACCGACGGACCCATCTCGGCCCGCATGCGACGGCGCAGCTCGGGGCAGTCGACTGGCGGTCGTGTGGCGATTCCAGGCCGATCCGATCGTGGTCCTAGTCCCTACGATCGGTAGAGGGGAGCCTCCGCGACCGCTGCGGGCGAGTCCCTAAGACCACTAGAGACACGGCCAGGAACAAACCGGACGGGATTGCGGTCTACATTCGTGCAACTCATGCCTAGGACTCGATGAAGGCCGACGATGCCGAATGGTCCGCCCGCCAATTCGTAGCCGCGACCTGTGCGCTCTTTGCGCTCATCCCGACAGTCATGGTCTTACCACCTCTCGTGACGGGCAGACTCTCGCTGGGGGGCACGCTCTACGGTCTGAGGCTTCTGATTGGCAGTGTCGGCCTCGTGGCCCTCGTCGCGAAGCGAAGGTGGGCGCCCTACCTAATATTCACTGGGCTGATCGTCGGCGCCGCAGTCGGTGGGCAGCGACTCTCAACGACCGGCGTTGGCGGCCACTTCACGGGCGGCGACCATCGCGGTTCGCTGGTGGCGGAACAGGACTTCATGGTCGTGGGCGCAACTTGGCTGCCGTTTCTTGGGCTCTTCGAGTCTCATGAGAACCGAGGGTTCGCAGCCTCGATCGCCGCGCTTTCTAAGACGATCCGTGAGGAGGAAGGGAGTCTGCTCGGACTCGCTTTCGCTGGGGAAACCTATGTTTATCCCGCCGAGGGCGAGCATCAAGGGATGCTGATTTTCCTGCTTGGCTACGCCGGCGACGTGCCCTCATTCTGTTGGGTCGTCGCATCTGCGGCGGCCCAAGTGGGCTGGACCACTCACTGCCCCTCATGCGGATTCACGGGGGCTTGGTGGGAGCCCGAGTGTAGTAGTCGCGTGCACAGAATAGCGGGCAACGCTCGCGAGCAGGGCCGCGTCGTACTCGGCGGACTCTCCAGCGGCGCCCGAGGAGCGGCGACGTTGGTCACCGCTGGCCTGCACGACCTCGACGACGCCCTCCTGATCAGCGGAGGTGCTTACGAAACGGGACCCGGCCCCTTCGCGCTCCTGATGATCTACGGCTTGGAAGACGCGCGCTTCCCCACAGACTTACTAGAGCGATACGCGGCGACCGCGGGCGACAACGCGACCGTCGTGCCACGACCGTTCGGGCACTTCCTTCTGACGAAGGACTTCGAGACAGTGCGGAGCGAGATCCGCGCGTGGCTGCGCGGGTTGCCCGGCTAACGCCCCAGGACGCTGTCTACCAGCTCATCACCGCGACTTCGTTGACCTTACCGCGAGCGCTAGACTTCGAGTTCAGGTTGCGTCGCGCCTCTACGGTCTCGATCCGCCAACCAGCGAAGAGGGTTCGGACGAACTCGCAATCGCTGTTCGAGAGCATGACATAACAACCTCTCTGAGCGAGCGTTGCGAAGGTCTGCGCGAGATCGATCTGCATGGTCAGATCGAAGCCGCTCTTGTCGTAACTAGTAAAGTTGGCCGTCGCACTCAGCGGGACGTAGGGCGGATCCAGGTAGACGAAGTCACCTTCCGAAGCGTGCTCAAGAACCTTGGAGTAGGAACCGACTCCGAGCTCAACTCCCTGCAATGCGCGAGATGAAGCGGTTAGCTTGCCGACGTCATAGACGGACGGATTCTTGTAACTGCCCATCGGCACATTGAACTCGCCACGCTTGTTGACGCGGTAGAGACCGTTGAAACAGGTCTTGTTGAGGTAGATAAACGCAGCGGCACGTTGCACGTCGCTCATCCCGCGGGGCGCGTTCAGACGCGTGCGCATGCGGTAGTAGTAGGCCTTGTCGTGCTTGGTCCGATGCGTCTCGAGCAGCTCGACCAGCTCGGGGAGGTCATCGCGGATCGCCTTGTAGCAGTCGATCAACCTGGGGTTGATGTCCGTAAGGCGCGCCTCCTCGGGCTGCAGGTGGAAGAAGACCGCGCCACCGCCAACGAAGGGTTCAAAGTACCGATTGAACTCGGTCGGGAAGAGACCGGCGTAGGAGTCGAGTAGCTGCCGTTTCCCGCCGACCCATTTTATAAACGGGGCCGGGTGGGGAGCGGGGGCGGAGATCGAGTCGAGAGGTGTCGTTGCCATGTAGCGCGTGGGGTCAGTTGATGACTTCACGCTACGTCCACCGATCTCACTTCGGAAATTATTTAAGTAGTTTCAGGCACTTACGAGAACTCCCGCAACCGCCCCCGCAAGGATTATGAACACGCTCACGAGGAATACTCAACTTATCGGCGCACATTATCCGACAATGTAGGACGTGTAGGACAACCGGGTACGCCGCACGGTGGATCCGCGGTGGGGAACGGTGTGCTTGGGGCCCGTAGGGAAACGCGCAGCGGAGGAGGGAAACGCACAGCGGAGGAGGGAAACGCGCAGATCCCAATCGACCCCGGGCTAGACGCGCGCTATGTCCGGGCCATGCGATACGAAAACAAGATTGTCTGGATTACTGGCGGTGGAAGCGGAATTGGGCGCGCTATGGCGCTCGAATTCGCTCGTCAAGGCGCTAACGTTGCGGTTTCTGGGCGCAGGCTCGACCGCCTTCAAGTGGTCGCCGACGAGGTGACGGCGACAGGCCGCGAAGGAATGGCGATTCAATGCGACGTGACGGATGAGGCTGCCGTCGAGGCCGCTGTATCCTCGCTCATCGATCGATTCGGCCAACTCGATGTCGTCGTTGCTAACGCTGGCTTCGCCGTCGCGGGAAACGTCACAAAACTGAGCGCTGAGGATTGGCGGCGGCAGTTTGACGTCAACGTTGTCGGAGCCGCGCTAACGGCGAAGTATTCAGCACCCGAGTTGGAGAAGACCAACGGCCGCTTGGCGCTGATCGGCTCCGTAGCGGGCACAATCTCGATGGCGGGAACCGGCGCTTACTCAGCCTCCAAGTACGCCGTACGATCGCTCGCTCAGACACTCGCGCTGGAGCTTCACTCCAAGGGGATCAGTGTCACCCTGGTTCAACCGGGCTTCGTGAAATCCGAGATCGCGCAGGTGAGCAACGAGGGGGTTCACAACCCCAACCGTAAGGACCGCCGACCTGCCAAGCTGATGTGGGAGGCAGACGACGCCGCGCGGGTAATCGTCCGGGCCGTCTACCGACGGAAACGCGAATTCACGTTCACAGCCCACGGTAAGCTCGGCGCGTTCCTCGGAACCCACATGCCGGGACTCGTGCATTTTGCCCTGACTCGCTCAGGGAAGGGCTACGATCGCTAGGCGGCTGACCAGTTCGCGGAAGCACCACGATCGCTAGGCAACTCACTCGCTGAGGGAAGCACTACGATCGCTAGGCAGCTGGCCCGCGCAGGGAATGCGCTACAATCGCTAGACAACTGACCCACAGAACAGATACTCCCGCGGAGTAGCTCTCGCTCTATCTCTGTATGCGATAGCCGCAGTGATCAGGCGGGGCTGGATCATCGTTGTTGGTTCCAAACCAGAACCCGCGCCACTCTGCCTCGCCAGCAGTTAGTTCGACCACGCGCCCTTCAAGAACGCCGAGGGCTGGGTTGCTGTTTCCGCCGTCGATCGCAAACTCGGCGCGGCCCGTCTCCGACTGATACGCGTAAGTGCCCCAGTAGTTCTTGAATGTCTCGAACAGGACGCTGGCGTAGGTGAGCTCGAACGTGAATCCGCGAATGATGAACTCGGCGATCGGATCCGCGCTGGTGCTCTCGCTTCCGTCGCAGTCCAACCTGGTAGTCTCCGACCATGTTCCGTCCAGAGAGTCAGTCCCGGCCTCGCAGAGCTCACTATCCGAAATTTCTGGGCACTCCCACCCAGACTCGGTGCAGACGGTCTCGGTCGGGGCCCCAGAGGCGTCACTACAGAGGGGCGTCGTACCTCCAGCCGCACTCGGTACGGTCGAAGGAACCCTCGGCGCAGAACAACTCGCCTCGGGCGCAGTTCATTGGTGCCGGGATGCCAGAACACTCCGAGACGCAGACTGTTGGAGACGCCCCGCAACACCAATTCGGCGCCGAGCCGCCAGCACATGACCAGCTTCCGAGAACGCACTCTTGTTGGCCTGTGTCGCCGCCAACGCTGTCGCAGCAAGGCTCTGGCAAACCAGGGCATGAGGGGCCGCATTCATCAAATCGAATCGGCATCTCAGGCGGGCAAGTCCAGGCGAAATCAATGCATACGCCTGGGAAGGAAACAGTCCTGCACGCAGTCGAAGCCGGGCGCGACGGCGCAGTCGGGTGCCGGGTCGCCGGGTGCCGGGTCGGTGGGGACATCCGATTATGTGTCGTCGGCCACATCAGCCGTGTCGGTCGACACATCGGTATCAAGCCGAACGTCGGCGTCGGCAGTCGGGTCGGTCCCGCACGCGGCGCACACGATCAGAGAGGCAGCAACAAGCAATCGGTATACGCGCTGGCTGTCGGTGAGTCCTTGCTGCGGCGTGTTCATAGGTTGCGTCTCCGTGGCATCCATCTAGGGAGCATGCTATTCCGCGACGACCAGACAAGGAAGGCCTCATGACCCGCATTCTGCTCGTCTCTAGCGCACTGATCGCACTCACCGGCTGCAGCCGCACGATGCCGACAAATGAGAATGGCACGTTGACCCAATCTCGTTTTGACTGCGTCGATGTCGACCTCGGCAACGAGATCCCACTCTCGTTCGGCCAAACGACCGTCGACCAGCCCAACGAAATGACCGGGTCCTGCGGCGGTGACGCCTCGCCTGACCTGACGTTCCTGTGGACCGCTCCAGCCGGCGGCGTCTACGTATTCGACACATTGGGCTCGAGCTTCGATACGCTCATTTACGCCACCGTAGGGTCCTGCTCGAGTGACGAACTCGACTGCAACGACGACTCTCCCGGCTCGATCAGCTCCGTCCTGACAATCCAGGCCGAAGCCGGCGCCCAGATCGTCTTGACCGTCGACGGGTTCGGCTCGAGTTCGGGCGACTTCCGACTTCAGATCAACGAGATCTAGGGGTTAGCCGGTCGGACGACCTCCCCCGTTTGGTCGACCTCCCCCGTTTGGTCGACCTCCCCTGTTCGGACGACCTCCCCTGTTCGAGCGACCTCCCCTGTCCGAGCAACCTCCCCTGTCCGAGCAACCTCCCCTGTTCGAGCAATCGCAAGGGGCCGCATGACCGCACGACCACACGTCGATCGCCTCTTCGCACGTCTTCGCCCGGACAACGCGCAAATCGCGTTCCGGCTAGGCGACAGGTCATTGACCTACGCGGAACTCGACGCCGCCGCTCGCTCGTTCGCCTCGGGCCTTGCTGCGCTTGGCGTGCGCCCAGGTGACCGAATCGCCTGCCTTCTCCCCACCGGCCTCGAGCTCGCGGTCGCTCTCTTCGGGACTTACCACCTCGGCGCGATCTTCGTTCCGATCAACACGCGCTACCGGGACGAAGAGGTCTCCCACATCCTCGAAGATTGCACCCCAACACTCGTCATCGTGTCGGCGGAGACCCCGCAATTTCCGATGCTTCGGCGGCTTGCAACGAAGGGTGTCGCGGTTCGGCGCGTGGTTGTCGGAGACTCCGATGGCGACCTGTCTTGGGCAGCTATCGTCGCCACCAGACCGACCAAGACTGCGCCACAGCCGGAAGATGAAGATCTCGCTCTCCTGATCTATACCTCTGGCACCACCGGCCGGAGCAAAGGCGTCGAGCTTCCGTTCCGGGCCGTTACCGGCAACATCCACGCGCTGACCTCGCTCTGGCAATGGACGGCTGACGACGTACTGGTTCTCGCGCTGCCGCTCTTTCACGTTCACGGGCTCTGCATCGGTGTGCACGGCACCGTCATTCAGGGCTGCAGCAGCGTGATGCTGCCCAAGTTCGACCCACAAGCGGTCGCGTCTGCTGTAGACGCGGGAGGCACCATCTTCATGGGTGTGCCCACTATGTACGCCCTGCTGGCGAACGCGATGGACGAGGACGATTCGATCGCGCCCAGGCTTCGCAAAGCGCGTCTCCTCACATCAGGATCCGCGGCACTATCCGTGAATCACTTCGAACGATTTGAAAAGGAAACCGGCCATCGGATTCTCGAGCGTTACGGTATGTCGGAGACCCTGATCACGCTGTCGAATCCGCATGACGGCGAGCGGCGACGAGGCAGCGTCGGCAAGCCCGTGCCCGGTGTTGAAGCGCGGGTCGTCGACGATGATTTCGCAGACGTGAAGCCCGGTGAAGTCGGGCAGATTCTAGTGCGAGGCCAGAGCTTGCTCCGAGGCTACTGGGGCCAACCTGGGAAGACGGCCGAGTCCTTCCGCGACGGCTGGTTCATCACAGGCGACGCCGCCACGATCGCCGAGGATGGATACATCAGCATCGTGGGACGCCGCTCGACCGACATCATCAAGTCTGGCGGCTACAAGATCTCGGCCAGAGAGATCGAGGAGGTCATCGAGCGGTGCCCCGGAGTTACCGAGGTCGCGGTCGTCGGCAGAGCGCATGAGGTGTGGGGCGAGGAGATCATCGCCTACGTCGTCCTCCGCAACAGCACAGAGGACACGGTCCGCAGCACGATCAACGACGCCTGCGAGCGCTGCCTGGCGGACTACAAGAAGGTCCGCAAGGTCCGGTTCGTCGAAGAACTCCCGCGCAACGCGTTAGGCAAGATCCAAAAGGCGAAGCTGCCTTAGGCGATTCGGCTAGCGCCAGAGCCAGCCCGCGCGATACGTCGACCCGACACGACTCGGCGCCGAATCGATCGGTCAGACGTGTGCCACGCTGGGCACGATTCGCTGGGGCTCATGATGCCCCCTACGGGTACTCGAATCGGAAGGCCGTACTCGATGCGGATCCGCGAACGAGCCTGGCCGCGGCTATCTCCGGCCCGTCGCGCGCCCCTCGAACCGTAACCACGACGGTACCACCTAGTACGCCGCCGAGTCCTCGCGGATGTCTCACTCGCCATCCTCGCCATACAGCACACCCACCGTGCACTCCGTGGCGCCGCTATAGGGATCGACGTGCATCGTGACGTCCGCGACGCGCCAACTCTGACCTCCGCACCCGCTCCCGGAGCGAGCCAACGCGGTTCCATCAGGTGCCTCGCCCATGACCGCCCGAGCGACCCCGCCGCAGTATACCGTCACCACTGGGTTCGTGGTCAGCGTACCGCTGAACATCTGGGCCATGATTCGGAACGTGGCGCCATCCGGCGGGTTGTCGTGATTGATGTTCTCAGCAGCAAGGCCCGATGTGTTTTCGGGCTCAAGTCGAGGGTTAGAGCATCCGAGATCGTCATGACATCCGTCGCCGCCCGAGTCGGTCCCTGGCAAGAGTCGAGATGCCCGACATTTTGCGTAGTAGCAATCATCGTCAGAGCAGAAGTCCGTGTTGGATCCTGGCTGATGGAGGTGCAGATCCATGTCGACCGAGTCGTCTGTGTCCCACATCATCTCAACGTTGAGACCTGGGCCACCAACGTGCACCGTCCACTCGCAATAATGGGAGTTCCCTGTCGCGAACTCGACACCGATTCGATAGTTGCCGGACACATCGAACCAGGCACGGGCTGTGTCCAAGCCCAACTCCTCGATGATCGCCCCGGTGCTATTTCGAGGGGTCTCTAACACTCGCCACTCCATGGAATCCCACGCCCCGCCGACGCCGAGCGACTCCAGAGACAAGGGGTGCCAGCGCAGCGGTGGACTGAACTCCTCGACGGGACAGGTAGTCGTCGCATCCGGGCAGCTCATCGACGCATCCATCGCAGTCGTCGTCCCGGAGATGACAGTACTCTTCGGACGACTCCGCGCTCCGGACACATTCAGACCAACGCGGGGCTTCCCGATCCACGCAAGTCTGCTGCCCGTCGATACAGGCGCCGACCCATCTGGCGGCCGGCTCCCCCGTAAAGCAGGGCTGCACGCTCCCAAACTCGCACGGACAACCCTCGTCAACTTGCCCATTGCCATCGTTGTCCTGACCGTCCCCACAGCGTTCGACTTCGTCCCACTCGCTCGGTAGCTCCGTGTCGCAGATCTATGGTGGCCGGACTTCGACACAGCCCTCGACTCGGTCGCAACGGTGCTCGGTCAGCGGGTCATCGTCCGCGCACCGGCTGTCGTCGGGAAGGTGCAGTGGGGCTCCTGCGTCACAGGTCTCGACAGTACACGCGACGCCGTCGTCGGGCGGGACGTCGTCCTCGTCCGTTGCGGGGTAGATGCCGTCGACAAAACAGTTGGGCACCCAGCAATTTCCTGGCTGATCGTCCGGCAGCCGGCCGTAGTGGAGAGTGTAGCGGCAGCTCCTATCCTCGCAGAACCGCTCCACGCACGGGTCATTCTCCCCGCGGCAATCAGCTACCGTGGAACAAGAGATCTCGTAGCAGAACCCGTCGCAGCGCTGGCTCCACTGGCAGTCGGTGTCATCGGCGCAGGCCGTAACGCAGACGCCGTCATTACACATGGAACCTGCTCCGCATTCCTCTGCACACTCGGCGAGAGCATCGGGAACGTCGTCGGGCACTTCGGCGGCGTCGCTGGGCGTAACATCGCCCGCGTCAGTCTCAACGTCCGTGGCTGAGGCGGTCTCTTCCCCGCTGAGACGCCCATCCTTACAGCTGGCGAGACCTAGGCAGAGAAGGATAACGGAGAAGAGCAGCGCCTCCGAACCCGTTTCCGCAGCAAAGCGCTGTCCCTTACCGTTCATGCATCTACGGAGTTTAGTACGCGGAAGACTCATTCCGGATATCCCAGCCGCCGCCTGACGTCAGCACATCGACGGTACAGTCGGTCGCACCGGTGTCCGGGTCGACCGACATTGTAACGTCGGCGACCCGCCAAGTCTGACCGCCGCATCCGCTGCCCGAGCTCATCAATCCGGTGCCATCCGGAGACTCGCCGAGGATGGCTCGGACGAGGCCACCACAGTAGATCGTGATGACCGCATCGGTCCGCGAGCTTCCGCTGTACATGTGCGCCATCACTCGGAAGGTCTCGCCATCATTAGGGTTGTCGAGGTTGATATTCTCGGGGTCGAAGAGCGAGATGTTGTCGATGTCGAGACGCGGATTGTTACAGCCGGTGGCGTCATCGCAGACTTCGGCATCGGACTCCGTGTACCCCCAGTTCAGTCGCGCATAGCTCCGGCAGTTGGCGAAGTAGCAGTCGGAGTCCGTGCAGAACCCCGCCGTCGATCCAGCGCGGTGCATGTGCAGGTCCATGTCGACCGAACCGAAGGTGTTCCAGCGCATCTCAACTCGGAGCCCGTCGCCTCGGACGCGAATGACCCAGGAGCACGCGACTCGGGTACCCTTCTCGTCGACGACTGAGAAAGAGACCGTGTAGTCGCCTGAGACGTCCAGATAGACGCGCGTCACCGGTGCGTTGGGTTCCTCGACCGCCAGCGTCGCGCTGTTCGTCGGAGGGGTAATCCGCCAGGTCCAGTTTTCTCCAGGCTCGCCGAGGATTTCTGGGCCGTTCAGTTCGTACCATCGAAGCGGCTGCGTCACGTCCTCTGTCGGGCATGACAGAGCGGTGTCACAGTCCGGCAGGTCATCAATACAGCCATCGCAGTCATTGTCTTTGGCATCGCAGATCTCTTCGCTCGGCAGGCTGGATCCTGTGCACTCGGACCAACGTGGCGATCCCCGGTCCACGCATTGCTGCTGTCCATCGAGGCAACCACCGACCATTCGTGCTGCGATCGGGCCGTCGAAACAACGCTGAATGGCGCCAAATTCGCAGCTGCAGCCCTCGTCGACGAGTCCGTTTCCGTCGTTGTCCTGGCCGTCGCCACAGGTCTCGGAGTCTTCCCACTCCACCACTAGCTCGGTCTCGCAGGCCCAAGACGGATCGACCTCGACACAACCTTCGGGCGGAATACACCGATGCTCGGTGAACTCGTCATCGTCTTCGCAAAGCGTGTGATTCGGGAGGTACGAAGCGCGACCATCGCGGCAACTCTCGGCTGTGCAGTCGATGCCATCACTTGGCGGCAGGTCACTGTCATCGGGGATGAGCGCGGGAAAACCGTCTTCGTCACAGACCAAGGTCTGGCAGTCACCGACAGTGTTGTCGACCGGCACCTCTTCGGAGATCGTGCGACCGCAGACACCAGCGTCGCAGGTGTTCACCGTGCAGGGGTTGCCGTCATCGGGGCAGTCATCCGCAGACGCGCAGCCCACATTCTCGCAGAAAGTATCCACGCAGATTTGCTCGTCTGGGCACTCGATATCGTCGGTGCAGCCTTCAAAGCACTCGCCGTCGTTGCAGAACCAGCCATCGGGACAGTCGCTGCTATCGTTACAAGGGTCGCGACCGGACTCACCGGCATCTGCCTCAGACACGTCCGCGCCCGTATCGACGGCCGGAGTCGTATCCGAGTCGGTATCCAGCGGATCGGTGTTTCCACCGATATCACGTCCCGGAACCGATCCGTCGGGATCAACCAAGCCGCCACCATCCGACCCTGCCGCCAAACCCGTAGATGACTCGTCGCAACCGAAGAGAGCCGCGAAGGCAAGAAGACAAAGGCAGTGTCGTAGTTTGAGCATATGCAATCGCGCGGGGGACTCGGATGATGGGGCCGGTGTCGGGTTGGGCAAAGAAGTGCGTCCGACGGGCCGCGGACATCTGTCTATTAGACGCGCTGAGGGGCACGATGTTAGTGCTCTAGCGCAAGATCGTGTGCTCATCCACGGGGAGAACGCTCACCCCCTATTTTGGGGGTCAGCCCCATGTGCTACACTCACCTACATCTCCCCTCCCGATGTGCTGCGTATGGACTGGTCACTCCCCAAGAAACTTTGCACCGTCGGTCTGATCGGCGCGCTTGCGCTCTCGCTCGCGCCTTGGTCGGTGTGCGCTTTCTCAACGATGAACGACGTCCAGATCGGTTCCATTCTCGATGGCGGCCCCGGAACCTCGGACACTGCGGTCGTGGGCGAAGCCGGCACCTTCATGGGAGGGTTCTTCGGGTCCCTACCAGCGTGTTACGAGCGGAACCCGATCGGCCAAGCGAGCTGGCAGTGGCCGACCATCCTCGGACTCTTCGGCGGCGTGCTACTCTTCCGACGTCTCCAACGTGCGGAGTACGTCAGCCGGGTAAAGAAGGCGTCCGGTGCCCATGTCTACGCAAAGCGTGGCCCCCAGCCGACGGGAGAGCCCAAGCAGGTTCCGGATACGTCTGGATTCATCCACGCCCGCAATAAGAACACGCCCACGCAGAACCGAGCGCTCGACTTCGATGAGAAGGAACGCGAGCGCTAGTAGCATCGGTCCCGCGGCTTCCACGGAAGTATCGCGCGCGAAGGCGCTCCGCCAGGTCCGCAGCACCGATCCCCATGCGGAGGAGTCGTGCCGAACACGCTCCCGCTTAGAGAAGGAGTTCGGTACGGCCGAGCAAAGGCCCCGGAGGGTCCGAGCTTGCTTAGGAGAGCAGACGGCTAAGACCGACGCCGACTTCGCGGATGATCTCAGCCTCTTCGACCTTGTCGAGGAAACGCTTGGGCAGCTTTCGGGCGCCGTATGCCGCTCCGAGGATAGCCCCGACCATGGCACCGTTAGTGTCCGTGTCGCCGCCACCGTTCACTGCTGCGACGATTCCGTCGTCGAACTCCCAAGCGCGACCGCAGAGAAGCGCGACGCAGTAAGGGACGGAGTAGCAGACGTAGCTGGTTGCGCCGTTACAGAACTCGGCGAGTTCGACCGAATCGGAGTCGAGCGCGTCTGAGAGTTCTTCAAGGTGCTGAGAGATCGGATCGTCCGAGGCGCCGAGGGTGGTGGCCAAGAGGCCCTCTGCCCATCGTGCTTCTTCGATGAGCTCACCGTAACGCTCAGGGCTCGGAGCCCACTTTCGGGGACCGACGAGCGCGTCGCGGGTTAGGAGAGCGATCAAGTACGCACCAACGATCGCGCGGGGATCGTGGTGGGTCATGATGCCAACGTTTACACAGTGCCCGAGCAGCGCCTCGCGGCCCTCCCCCTTGAGCGTTGCGTAGGCAGCGATGGGCGGAATCTTCGCGGCGACGGCATTATTCGAGCCGCCGAGCTTGCCGCTACGACGGCGGTCTGTACCCTGCGCAAGACGGCGACATGCCTGCTTGGTCGTGGGCTCCCATCCGCGTAGCTCAAGCGTCTCAAATGCGTAGACGTGGGCTTCGGCGATGGCGTCGTAATCGAGGCCTTCCTCAGCGATGAGCGACCGCGTAATCGCCAAAGTGAGCTGCGTCTCGTCCGTCCAACAGCCCGGTCGTAGCCGCCGAAGCGACTTGATGACGTGGGCCTGAGGAGCGAGGAAATCACGAATACCGCCTAGGCGGTGAATCGCTCGAAGCGTCAGTTCGTTCTCAAGGCCTTCAACGGGCATCCCAAGAGCGTCGCCGATCGCGCATCCCATGAGCATTCCGGTCAGGCGGTCTTTGGCGTTGAACGCCGACCGTCGAGAGACCGTTACGGGTGCCGACTCAACTCCAACAGAAAGACCCGCGTCGTCGCGGTTCCTTTGAGGTTTGAGAAACCCGTCCAAAGCCTTGGAAATTCGCGCTCGATCCGACTTCATACTGCTCCTCGGCGAGGTGACGGAGCCGGCCCTGTTTCGCCTCTGCGATTGGCGTGTTCAGGTACCGGCGACGTGGGAGAGCCTCTCTAACAAAGACCCCAGACATGTGTCACGCTAAAAAAGCAACTCTCTTCGAAAAAGGGAAGATTCGCGCCAACTTAGCGCGGCAGTGAGCGCATGATCTTCGCTCGTGTCAGGAATAGGAATACATCGTTGCGGACCCGCTGCGCGCAACATTCTCCGCCGATCGCGTACCCCACGCGGACAGGAAAATGGCGGCCATGATCACCGACGATCGCCAACACAGAATCTTAGATCGTCAGCTCGCCAAATCGAGGGTGATTTTCCGATCCGCATCCCGATAGAATTCCAGGTCTTCTGAGTGGGAAAACTGGATGTCACCAGCTGCACGTGACGTGAGAATCGACAGAGCGCTGATCCGCCTTGCGCCGTCCTCCAGGAGAGGGCGAACCGAGCGAAGATCATCTTCTTCCGCAGCGACACTCATCTGTTTAGCGGCCTCGGCGGCGAGCCGGTTCAGGCGGACCGGCATCTGCTCTACAGCTGGGGTGCCACCGACGAGCTCATAGAGTCTCGCAAACAGCTCAACTCCCCGCGTGACCGTCTCCGCCCTCCCCAACCCAAAGCCAGCATAGAACCAAGCCTGCAACCGAGTCACTTGCTTGATGTCAGCGATATACGACCAGCGGTTGACGATCTCGAACACGCCGTTGGTCATCAGTGCTCGGTACTCGTCTACGGTGGTCGGCGTACTCACCGGCGACTTGAACGCCCCGTGTACCTTGGCGGAGAGTTCATCCATGCGCGAGTTCACCACGTCCTTCTGGGCGAAGAGAAGCTCCAAGGCTCCCCTCATCCCCTCGATGCCGCCGACAGCGTCTGGACTCGCACCAGCGACCATCTCCAACCCATCGAAGAAGAACCCGCAGGAGGCGGTCTGGTAACCCATCCGGTAGGCCTCACCCAGCCTCATTCCGCGCACCCCACGAACGAGATCGCGGCGCCGAGATCCTCCGATGCGTGCCAGAAGCCCCCGGCACCGTAGGCAATTGCCTCGCCTTGGCGCTCGGACGCGACTGGGACGAGCGTGGGGGTCACCTCGAATGCAGCGCTAACCAAGCCACCATCCAGATCGTATTCGAAAGCGGTCTCGTAGGTACGAACGAGCAGACGGTCGCGCAGTAGAATGTCGGCTCCTGTCACCAGTGCCGCCATCGACGTCTCAGTGTCGCGAATATCGAGGCTCCCGAGCAGAGTCATGGTCACGTTGTCTTCGGTTGAGAACTCGGCGGCGAATACCGTTAGAATCCGGCCATCCTTAGTGAGCACGACGAGCCGTCCGTCCGCATCTACCACCAGCGCCTCGGCGTCATGATTGCCGTCGGGATACTCGAGGCGAGCGGTCTCGACTTCGACCGTCAGTTCGACGGGGGCGGCACCCGACTCGATATCCGGAAGTACGAACCGATGCACCGACACCCACGGTCGGAGCCGCAGGTTGTCACCGATGTCCGCGACGTACAAGCACTCCTCGTCGCCGCATGCACCAGCCGCCATGTCTTCCCAATCGAGGGCTATGACGCCGCTGAGTTCGACCGTCGCCAAGAGCGTCCCGGCAGCGTCGAACCCGTAAACCGTGGCGCCATCACCGCTGTCATTGTGGCCCCAGATTATCTCAGGATCACTGACTGAGACCGCGAGACCGGAAAGCTCAGGAATCTCGACTGGCAGAACGCCTGTTCTCCGGGGCTCTGCATATCGGTCGCAACCCTGGAAGCTCGGACGAAGCGGAGTGTCGTCGACATCGGCTACTTCAGGTTCCCCAAGATCGACCACCTCAGAAGCCCCAAGGTCGACGCCCTCAGTTTCTCCGACGTCAGTCGTCTCGGGCTCACCGAGATCATCCGCGCTGTCTCCTGGGGAATCGGCCGCCGAGTCCGCGGGAGCATCCTCCGATGCTGTAGGAGCATCGGCAGTCGATAAGTCTTCGGCCAGATCGGGCTCTGTAGTCGGCTCTGCGGGGTTGGATGAGCAACCCACGAGCGCCAGCAAGGCAACAATTCGTCTCATAGTTCGATTACAACGTGGGCAACACCCTCATTTGTTCGCCGAAGCATCGTAATTGTTCGCACGCCATTCTGAAGTAGGTAGTCCCTGCCTCTCTCGAGGTCCTGGCCGACCTCCGATGCTCCGTGGCTATCGTCGCCGAAGCAGAAGGGAATCCCGAGATCGTGAGCCGCAGCAACCAGCCACGGAGCGGGATACGGCGACTGCATTCCTTTGCGATAGGCCGCGCAGTTCAGATCCAGAATCCCGCCGGTTCTCTTGACCTGTTCCAGGGCCGCCATCGCCGCGTCGCGTGCCCTGGGTGTATCAACGTCCCCGACATGTCGCCCATTCTTCCGCACGAGGTCGAGATGGCCCACGACCTCCGGCTGGAAGAGCCTCACCATTTTCGCGAGCGACTCGTAGTACTCAACGACAAGCGGCTCGAGCCCGCCGCAAAGTTCTAGCGCCCGCTCAAAGTCTGCCATTGGGCCGTCGAGGCTGATCTCCCTGACATGGTGGACCGACCCGACGACGAAGTCGAAACCACGGCTGCGAAGCGCGTTCATCCTGGGAAGCCAATCGGCCCCCGGAACCACCTCAGCCTCAAACCCGCGCAAGACGTCTAGGCGCCCTTCGAATTCTTCAGCCAGCGCGAAAATCTCGGTGGTGTAAGAGTCGAAGAGCTCGATCAACTTCGGGACCTCCCATCCCCACTCTCGCTCCTGATCGTAGAGCAGGTGCTCGCCGTAGCGTGGAGCGTGCTCACTCACGCCATACGCAGCAAAGCCCTGGTCGACGGCTGCTTCCAGCACGTCGCGCAGCGTTCCACGGGCGTGGTCGCAAAACTCACCGGAATGCCCGCCATGAAGCGAGCATAGCCAGGGAGCGCTCACTGGCCGTTAGGCTGGGAAGTGGGCTCTGGAGTTGCCGGTGGTGCGGATGGCGGCGTCACGAGAGGAGCAGCGGCGGCGGGAGCAGCGGCGGCGGCGGGTGTGGGTGCTACGACGTCCGGGCAGTCCGGTGCGGACGCAGGAGCTTCGTAGGGCGCAAAATGGAGGACCGTCAGCTTACCAGCGTTGGTCGTCTCCAATGTCACCTCAATGTAGCCTGAGCGAGCGGACGCCAACACAGCGCTAACTCTGGTGGCACCTGGAACTTCGGTGAATCCGGCGAGGGCGAAGGGTCGCTCGGAACCGACATCACGGAGGGATGCCGCGATGGCACTAGCGGACACACCGTCGAATACCGAAGCGTCAAAGTTCTCCAAGACCGCATCATCCGTTGCGTACGACGGGAAGAGGTTCAACGCGTCCAGAGTCCAGAGCAGCGCTTCGCCTGCTTTGCTGGATGGAACCCGACTGGTTGTCTGGCACAGGTTCTGCGATACCGCAGGAGCCAGTGGGACAAGAAGATCATCCAAAGACGAGGAAGACTCGACGCCGTCGTCGCAGGCCGCCGAGATCACAAGACCGCCGGCCAAGCCGGCGAGAAGGAGGAAGCGTTTCATTGGACTCACTTTGCTGTGGAGACCGAGAGAATCACCCGAGACCAGCGCGGACGCAAGGCGTTCGTGCGAGCCTACTTCCGGAGACCGGCTAACAGAGCAAGGACTCCGCTGAGTCCTTCGCTCTGGACCATGCGCGCGTTTGCTGAGGCTATCTCCTCGTCGAGTCGAGGGCGACGCTGCTCTTTCAAGAATGCCGCGATGTCCGGGTGGTCATGCTGGATCGCGACGTCACCGGCTGGCCGGCCCGCACGCACGCACGCGATGACGTCGAGCCGGATCCACTGAATCGTAGGATCGGGAGCTCGGCGAAAGAGTGGCACCATTGCGGCTGGCGAACGCATCAGGAACGGCAGGTCGGGGTGAAAGGCCGCCACCCCAACAACCGACTGGCCATGTTTCGCGTGCAGCGCCTCGGTCATACCCTTCACACATGTGACCCACTCCTGGGGCGACGCGACCACCCGCGGGCAAAGCACTTGGAGCACTTCGACTGCCGGGTTCAACGCCACCTCGTCGAACGCCGCTGAAATCGCCGGGGCGTCGGCATGCACTTCGTCTAGCGTAAGGGGCACCGGGCGCCGAAGCGCAGCCTCGTTGATCCGCGCCTTCTTGGCATACGGACACACGTTCAGCCCCTCGACGAACTCCTCGAGAAACCGATCGTTACGCGCGAGACAGGCAGCCGCCTCCTGCTGCCAAGCAGCATCTTTGGGGGCTGGGTCGGTCACTTACCGCCGAACTGATCTTCAACCCAATCCGCGATCGTCGGCACTGCCTCTCCCTCTGCGAGCGGCATCATCCACCACCGCATAACGTGGTGACCGACGGGGATATGAATCCCTTCCTTTCCATCATCGACGCGGAAGAGAGGTGGGTGCGCGAAACCATTTCCGAGCTCCTCAGACTCCGCCCACGAGATCTTCGCATCGTGTTGAGTCGCCGCCACCACTGGGATAAAATCGCAAACGGCTTGAAAGATCAGCGGCGGAATCCAGCGGATCACTCCAGGCGTGCGTTGCACAACAAGCAGATCCAGCGAGTCCATTCCTGCGCGATCGGGGCGGATTTGCTCGCCGAATGTCTTCACCACATAGGTCGCGAAGAGATGTGATGGCCCCCCAGGAGATGCACCCCAGATATCATCGCCGAGACGCGTCGCCATCATCTTATCAACCGATTCGAGCTTCTCGCCGAGTGCGCCTTCAGGATGGGCGATGGCTGCGCGCCAGACAGCGTTGGGTCCTTCGATCGCGCGCCCGGACCGACTCGCTTCGGCAGCAACCGCGGCGCTGACCTCGTCGCTAAGCTCGGTGGATTCCGGCTGAAAGCCGAACGCTTGCAGCGCAGGACTCGGATCCCAAGAGAGTTCGACAAACGAGATCAGTCGAATGCCCACGAATCGTCGCTCGCCTGCATTGCGAATCGTTGCAGCGCTGCGCGAGAGCTCGGACAGCAGCGTGGCTTCTACCAACGCCTGCACCTGGGAGTGCAGCGCTTGAGCACCGCCGGGATCCGCCCAAACCAGCAGGATCCACTCGCGACCAGCATCAGTCACGGTTTCCAGGACGCGGGGGTGCACGTCCTGCGTCGGACGAGCGGGATCCTTAAGCTGTGGAAGCAGCGCATCCAGGGGACGCTCAGCCGACATCTGTGCGAGGGCGAGCTTTGATTTGGCCCGCTGCTTCTTCTCTTCGCTGATACTCAGAGCAACACCTGCTGTGACTCGCTCTCTGGTTTGAATGCGAGGATCGTGCGGAACAGCATCGCGACGACTTGCTCACGCGTTCCTTGTTCAAGAATGGCGTCGCGAACGTCCGCTGAGACAAAGATTCGAATCTTCTTCACGACCTTTACGAAGTCTGTCGCGATGCCCTGAACCACCTTGGACAGCTGCTCCAAGGGCATGCCGCTCCGGTTGTCACCGTGCCCGTGCACGACCTGAACCGTCTCGATAGAGTCTTTGTCCCGCGGTGGCGTGTCGATGATGATGTCATCGATGCCGACGGCCCTACCAAGATACGCCGAGAGCGCCTCTGCGATGGTCCGACGGAGCCCGTTCAGCTCATCGCGAGTAAGGTGGTAGATTCGATCGTATGCGTTGTGATGGCGGAGGTCGTCGAAGACACGGTTGAGCGATAGAATCCGCTTGTAGAACCTGCGATTGCCGCCCGTCATCGACGAGAGCAATTTGTAGGTCATTGAGTCCTTCGGCGAACGCTCGACGAGCCAATGCAAGAAGACGTCATCAGGCCGAGCGAGGATCTCGGCCGTGAGCTCTTCCAAGGTCGGTTGCTCCCGCTGCTGGAAGTCGGCGAGAGCGCGCTCGACCATGGCCGACACGGATCGAACCGTGTGGTGCCAATAGGCCTCCGAGAACATCGTGTAGCGACTGAAGATAAACATCTCCGCCGCTACGCGTCCCTTGTCGGTGACCGCGATCGAATCGTCGCTCGTGCTCGGGCAGAGGCTGTGCAGGAAACGCGCGCGGTCGGCGTTCTTCCCGTACGACACGCCCATGTGCACCGAGTCGCGCTCCAAGTAGTCCATCTTGTCGGCGTCCACCCCTGACGAGATGATCGTGGCAACCAAGCGGCGCCCTGGCTGCGAGTGCTGGTGCGGCTTCTTCGTGACGAGGTCGACCACGTGCTGCGGGTCGATGCCAAACTGGGACTGAATGATGTCGCCGATCGACCTTTTGCTGCACAGCGAAGGAATCTGCCCGAGCAAGATCTGGCCGGTCAGGTCCTCGTGGCGAGGGGTGTCGAAACCCTTATGGTGCAGTGCTTCGAGGCTGTGAGCGAACGGGTAGTGTCCGAGGTCGTGCAAGAGCCCAGCGAGTAGGCAGGTGAGCACGTCCTCTTCGGTCAGGGACTGTGCGACCGCCGGATGCCGGAGCAAGGCCAACACATACTGGCGCGCCATGTCGAAGACGCCGAGCGAGTGCTCGAACCGCGAGTGCACGGCGCCAGGGTAGACAAGGTGGGTCGGGCCGAGCTGACGGACATTACGAAGTCGCTGAAACGCCGGATGATCGATGATTTCGACGATCCGCGACGTGATGTTCGCGTTGCGGAGTTCGGGGATTCGAATTGTCCCGGCGTTGCCGAGCAGCTCCGGAATGCGAGCCTCAAGGGACATTAAATCTCCGCGAGAAGCCGAGAGATTTCAGCGCGCGCGTCGTCCCCTAGCGTCGACATAAGCGAGGTCAGCATCGCCTGCTCCTCGATCGCATGCTTGGAGTAGTTCGCGTCAAAACGAGCAAAGAGGGCGACGAAGGCGTCGAAGTCCTGCGCGAAGGCCGCCGGGCCACCGTTCCCAATGAATCGTTTCATTCTGGTGAGCGTCCCGCAGATCTTGTCATGGCCACTCTCCAGCGAGCGGATCTTCGCCTTCATCGATGGCAGCTTCTCCATCACGTAGGGAAAGAGACCGGACTCCTCTGCGTCGAAGTGCTCGAAGAGCTCCTCCGACGCCGCTGCGAGGAATTCCTCAACAGTCCCAAACAGCTCCTCCACGTTGCCCTCATCGCGCAGGTACTCGTTTAGCTGTACGCGGACGTCATCGACCAACCTGTTGAGGTGGAGATGATCGTGATGCAACTGCTCGATGGGATCATGCGTTTCCGTGTTCATTTTGGCCCTATACGGTTGCGAATCTCTTATGGAAAGACACGTTACGAGTCAGCCACCACGCATTGGCCGCCCTGACATGTGACGGTTGGTGCGGTGGAGTCACACTGCTCAAGGCGCGGGCATGACTGATTCTCCATCAACACCTCGCACGCAGGAGCGTGATAGTTGCGCCAGCGGTCCAGTTCTCCCGCGGTCTGTCGTGAGATTGCGATCCAATCGGCCTCACAGGTCACGCCACAGCAGCGCGCTTCGAATGAGCCCGAGTGAACGGCGTAGGACACGCAGTCCCGCGCGGCGGCACATCGTTGCTTCTCTGGGTTCACGGCAGGCCATGGATCCGCGAGCGAGACTTGGCAGAGCCCCTCGTCGCAGACGGCGGCCGGAGAGTCCTGAATCAGGCCGCAGCGCTGCGATCTCGAAGAACAAGGACCCTCCTGTTGCAGATTGGCCGAGCAATCGAAGGAGTTTGCTCGCTGCCATGCGCGAACCAGCGACCAAGTGTCCTGGGTGATCGCGACATAGTCCAAATCGCACGAGTACTCGTAGCAACACTCGACGCGCGGGTTCCAATCACCCGGCTGAATCACTCGGCAATCCGCGTGTTCTGTGCAGACCTGCTCGGCGAGACGAATCTCAGGCGGATTCGCTCCTTCCAACGACTCCGGCTCCTCCGCTTCTACGGAGCCCTCCGCTTCGACCCCTGCCTCCGACGCAGGCACCACCGGCTGCTCGGATACGGTGCGGGCACGGCAGGCGCTCAACCCAAGGGCGAGCGAGAGGATCACTAAGCGGATGCGCATGCGCGTCCCTTATGAAACGAGGGGCGGAAGGGCAACGGCGAGACGCATTCAAGCGGCCCGCCGGGCTCAGCAGAAGAGCCATCGGTCGAAGGCGCGTTCTGCCGATGCTTGATCGGGGATGAGGTCATCACACCCGATTAGGAGTGGTCGCCACTCAGCACCGGCGACGAGGCCCTGATCCGGCAGACCTAGCGAGCGGGCGCCGCCAGCGGTTCCGTAGCCCAGCACTACGTCGCCGGGGCGGAGCAAGCCGCGCGCTGAGTCGGTTAGTACGTTGCGGCGTTCCAGGCGCATGCGCTCGTTCAGTTCGAGCAGCCGCATCTCTTCTCGTGCATCGACCACCGAGTGCGAGTCGGAGCCAACGCAGACGTGGGCGCCGGCACGCAGCATATCGGCGACCACCGGCAGTCCGTCGCCAAGATCACGCTCCGTCGTCGGACAGATACAGATGTTGGTCTCGGTCTCTACCAAAGCCTCGAGCTCGCCCGCTTCCAGATGGGTCGCATGAACCACCGTCGTCGACGGGCCTAGGAAGCGTTCGGCAGCGAGCAGATGAATTGGAGTAGTCCCGTACTCGGCGCGGCATTGCAACAGCTCCCCTCGTTGCTCGGACGCGTGGACATGGATGGGCAAGTCATGAGTGCGCCCGTATTCGGCGATCGGCCGCAGCCAGTCTCGCGGTACCGCCCGAACGCTGTGCACACCGACTCCCACCGAAGTCGTCGCGCCGGTGAGCGCAGACCGCATACGAGTCACGTAAGTGAGGAACGCTTCGACGGTGGCAAAAGAGAACCGCGTTTGGGCGCCCGCCGCCGGCTTTCCGAAGCCTCCCCGGTTGTAGGCTACCGGCAAGAGGACCAAGCGAATGCCTGCCTTCTCGGCCGCACGTGCGTGCGCCTCGGCCATCGCGAGCGGAGAATCGGCAGCGTCCAGCGAATGGTGCAAGTAGTGGAACTCGCCGACCGAGCCGTATCCTACGGAGACCATTCGCGTGTAGAGTTCGGTCGCGATCTCTTCGGCGCGCGCCGGTGTCATTCGCTCGGCGAGCGCGTACATGGCGTTGCGCCAGGACCAGAAGTCGTCGTCCTCGTGCCCGCGCTCCAGCGAGTGAGAGTGACCACGCATCTCCCATTGAAAGGCATGAGAGTGGGCGTTGTGGACCGCCGGAACGATCAGCTGCGTAGTGTTCGTCGACAGACCGGTCTCGATACGTTCAATCCGTTTACCTGACACGTGGAATCGAACCGCTTGCTTCCACCCTCCAGGCAGATACGCCCAGGCCGCGTCGACGATGCTCACCCTTCGGCGACGACCATGCGATTCTTGGCGCCCAGCGTGTTGGCGAAGAGGCCCTGGGCCTCTTCCACCATCGCGTCGATCTGCTCGTCGGTGTGCACGGGATCGTGGTGGGTGAGCAGTAACTGCCCAACGCCGGCGTCCTTCGCGAGCGCCGCGGCGTCGATGTTGGTGGAGTGTCCCCAGCCAATGTGGGTCTTATACTCCTCGGTTGTGTACTGCGCGTCGCAGATCAGAACGTCCGCACCGCGAGCGAACTCGACGAGCTCTTCGCGGGCTCCGGCTGGGATCTCGACGTCACCAGTGAACACGATGCGCTTGCCGCCGTAGCTGAGTGCCACGCCCGAGCAGCCGCCCGGGTGAGTGACCGGAATCCACTCGACTTTGGCCCCATGGAAGTCGAACTCGCCTCGCTCTTCGAGGTCGCTCGCGACGAGATTCGCCCGCACCAAGTCATCGAGCCGAACCGGAAAGATCGGCGGCTTGTTGAGTTCGTAGATGGCATCAATCACCGACTTATTCGCGCGCGGGACGCCTCGAACATCGATCTTGAACTCTTTCTCGAAGAGCCGACTGAAGAACGGGAAGCCGACGATGTGATCCCAGTGAACGTGCGTCATGAAGAGCAACGTTTCGCGAGTATCGGGCTTCTCGTGTCCCAGCTCTACGAGGCCGCTTCCAGCGTCGATGATGATACGTGCGTCCGGCAGCTCAAGCTCAAGGCACGTAGTCTGCCCGCCGTACTCGCGGATTCCCCGGGACGAGACAGGAACACTGCCTCGACTTCCCCATATCGTAAACTTCCAGGCGGCGCCTTCGGTCATCAGTACGCGGTTGCGAGCAGTTCTGAACGGCCGCAATTGTAACAAGGCGGGCGGTGAGTTCCAACCACACTGAACCTGAAGACGATCAAGAGTCTATTCTTCAGGTGCGTCGCCGCCATTATCGCCGCCTGCGGCGGCTTCGAACCGGCTCATCTGTCGCGCTGTCACGACGACGTTCCGCCTCCGACAGGGGCGGAAAGAGATACGCCAGCGGCGCACCGAAAACGGGATGGCCCCACACGGCTGGTGAGAGCCCGGCGATCCACAGCGCCTCGTCGAAGGGCATAACACTGTCCAACCACAAACCTTGATCGCGCATCTCGTGCAGCAGTGATTCAGCGTGGCGATGTCCCGTTTCCGCGATGAAGATCCCCAGCAACGAGGGGATGTCCTCGGGCAGCTCTTCTACTTCTGCGAGCGGTTTTTTCAGGCTCTGGACGCACTGTTCGCAGAACGTCGGGTGCAGCACGGCGAGCGATGAGAGCGCTCCCGCGGCGAGCAGACGCTTGTCGGGGGTCGCTGTAACGTTGCCGATCAGCGCATCGAGTCCCTCGTGTGCGGCGGGACCGATGCGGGCGAGCGCCATCGCTGCCGACCCCTCGGCGGGCTCAGACTGTCCGTAGCCGAGCGTGCGAAGCAGCAGCGGCACCGCAATCACGGCGCCAAGCTCGCCGAGAAGAACCGCGTAGTGCGGCAGCCGTGGGTTCTCCCAATCACCCGCTGCAACCAGCGCGGCGAATCGGTCGTGCAGCACTCCCACGGCGGCGTCGCCCCACGAACGGATCTCCTCGATCAGAGTGAGCGGCGGCAGATCAGGGGCCCACTCCTCAATCGACGAGAGCAGCCGAACGACGAGTTCGACGGAATCCACCAGCGGCTCAGTACTCGGAGGCGTGTCCCCGAGGAGCATCTTGTACAGGGGCTCTTCGCTAGTGCCAGTGCGCACCTGCAGCCAGAGCGCGAAAGCCTCCAGATCTCCACCCAACTCGACACCGCGGCTCAACGACTCCTCAGTGAACATGAACTGCTGCGGACCCACCCCGAAGAGAGGCGCAGCAAAGAGCGCCAGCGTCAGTAAGTCCTGAACATGAGCGTCAGGCCCGATTTCGATGACGTAGTCGCCGACCCAACGCAGCCAGGCGATGCCTGACGAGCGCACGCCCCAGGAACTCGGTACCGGCAGCCAAAGCTCGATATCGTCACCGACGACCGTCTCGGCGTCGGTCCAGAGCGTGTCGAAACCCGGGTCGCCGTCGCGGAAGAGCCGCAGCGCTTCCGGGTTTGTCATGAACCGCTCTGAGGTCGTGTCCATTCGCACGGAACCGATCGGCTCGAAGAACTCCGCAAAGATCGTGACCAGCGCGTCGTAGAGCCGTGTTTCTTCCTCGTGCGTGACTTCGACTCCAGGCAAGGGCAGCGCGTGCCGCGGGAGCTCATCGTCGACTCCGTGGAATCCACCGGCGTGCCACAAGAGACGTCGGTAGATGCTGGCAAACCAGCGAGCCAAAGATGTGAGCGGGAACCAGTGCCCAGGAGGCAAGACTGAGAGCACGAAGAGCAGGTTGGCGCGCAGGTCGTAGAGGAAAGCGCTCCAGTCCTCGGCATCCATCTGACCTGAGTCGGTCGGCTTGTCGTCACTCAGGATCCAGTCCGCGAGCGCGATGCTGTCTCCGCCGAAAGGCGCGACGAGCACACGGGTGAACTCGTCGTCTAGCGAACCCAACCAGGACCGCAGACACTCCTGAGCGAAGCGATCTGGGGTGGCTGTGTCCAGGTGTGTTGAGGCGAGTTCACCGATGCCCTCCTCATTGTCGAGGACACGGAAGACGGTGAGGACACGGTCCAAGAGGTCTGCCGGATCGGGACCGGCGATGAACCCACGAAGCAAGCGACTCCGGGCTGCGACCAGTGGGTTGCCGCCGTACCCGTGCGGAAAAATATCACGGAAGGCGGGCAGCGCTTCTTCCCGGAGCGTCTCGTAGAGCGATCGGCAGCGCGCCGTAAGCGACGCCTCGATCAGCGGGCGCATGGCCTCTCTGACATCCGGCGGCACGACGAAGAGCGAGTCCCCGTCGA
>JBLHWZ010000053.1:0-24532 GCA_047629415.1 Bradymonadia bacterium
CGTCATGGCTTCGTCCTCCCCGTGTTAGCGCACGGCGTGGTGGGTTTGATTGTTCACCCGGAGGACGTTGCCATGCCTCGCTGATCAAAAATAGGGCCTTCGAACCGACGGCCGATGATCACACCCCAGCAGGTCAGCGTTCTTGCGGGCCGCTGAACGCCGAGATAGCCTGTTCCACGGACACACAAGAACGGATCGAGGACGCAACATGAGCCCGAACACCACCAGCTACGAAGGACGGTGCACCTGTTCCCATGTGCAATTTCGACTGACCTCCCAGCCAATGATTGTGCATTGCTGCCATTGCCGCTGGTGCCAGCGTGAGACGGGAAGTTCGTACGCAGTCAATGCGTTGATCGAGTCAGACCGGGTAGAGGTGCAGAGCGGCGAGGTTGAGATGATACAGACACCAACGAACAGTGGTTCGGGCCAGCGCATATCTCGTTGTCCGACCTGCAAGGTGGCTCTCTGGAGCCACTACGCCTATCCAGGAATCGGGAGCGCAATGAGTTTTGTTCGAGTAGGGACTCTTAGCGCTGCCGACTCCCTGCGACCCAGTATCCACATCTTCACAGTGTCGAAGCAACCGTGGATTACATTGGATTCGAGCATTCCAAGCGTGCCCGAATTCTACAAGGCTTCTGAGTATTGGTCGCTATCCAGCCTCGAGCGTCGGGCCCTATTGTTCGAAGCAGCATAGGAAGATCAAGCTGCCTATGAGTTCTACCAGCCAGGGCGCAGATCTCTCTCGTTCCGGAACCTGTCAACGAGTTTGAGACACACTCGTCGTCTTCCCCGCGTCCAGATCGGCTTCTTGTTTGAACGAGGAGAAGAAGCTCTCTGCCACGGAGTTGTCCCAGCAATCGCCGGTTCTGCTCATGCCCGCGAGTGCTCCCATCGAGCGGAGACGCCGGCGGTAAGCTCGTGACGCATACGTTGTAGACTCAAGGGGAAAATTCCGCGGGCGTCGTAACGGCGGGCCCTCCTCGCTCCTCGTGAGCGACGCCACATTTAGGCGAAGAAATTGAAGGGCCAGCGGAACTCCCCGCGGTCGCCCTCCTCGCTCCTCGTGAGCGGGGGTGTGATCCAAGCCGATCGGTTCGAGGCTAGACGGCTGCGAGTCGATTTTTGTCTTCCCGCCAGTAGCGAGCCCACCAGCCGTTTGCCTTGAGGAGCCTCAGCGCGAGCATGGAATTGATGCTCTCTACTCGCCAACATGCGCCCGGGATCTTGAGGCGCGCTTGGGGGATGTAACGATGCGCGCTCTCGACTTCTCCGGACCCGATCGGCCAGACGAGGTCGATCAATCGTTGGTAGCAGACGGAGTCCGTGAATCGCTCGAGGCACTCGATGAGGCCTCTCAACCGCTGGTTTCCGCTCGTTCGATACGACTCGTTCAAGCGGCTGAGCAGGTCGGCCACGTTCCCGTTCCAGACTTCATCGAGCAACATTTCGGAGCACCGTTCTCGGATCCCATCGCTCATTCCGATCGCCTCCGCCGTTTCGTAGACGTGTCCTTTGAGATGAGAGTAGTCGAGCACGAATTGTAGCTTCGCAAATCGTTCTTCCAACGCTTCGCGCAGGCCAAACGCTCCGTCGCTTGGGGCGATCACCGTTGTTCGGTCGGTGAGCCAGTGGCGGCGCGCTACTCCAAACATGTGTTCGGTGACTTCGTCGTGGCTCCCGATGCGGCAAACGTAGGTAGGGTCTGCTTCGTCGAGGCCACGGGCAAAGGCCGTACGCACCCCCCGCCAGCTCTCCTGGCGCACAAGCTGGTCGCGCGGAATGCCTTCACGCAGGGCGCCGCGGGCGGTCATGAGTTCGCCGGTTCGACTCATACATCCATCGAGTTCTGCGACGAAGTAGTCCTGGCCCGGCCGCTCCGCCAGCGGCTCCTCGTAGAGCCGGGCCGACTCGACGAATATCGGCCCAAACACAGTGTAGAACTTCACCCTGGGGCGTCGTTGAGTGACCAGCCCGCGGACCTTTCCTTGTTCAACGAGCTCGTGTGAACGGACGTCGATGAACGCCTTGCAGACACCCAGGCCGACCCGGCGAAGATGAGATTCCACCTCGCCATCGAGCTCGCGTGGAGCGACCTCTTCCGAGGCGAGCATCGCCTCCGTGATGATCAGGGTCGCTTGGCCGATCGCAGCGGTGAGAGGATCCGTCATGGCTTCGTCCTCCCCGTGTTAGAGCACGGCGTGGTGGGTATTGTTTGGGTCACCCGGAGGACGTTGCCATGCTTCCCTAATCAAAAATAGGGGCTTCGAGTCGACGGCCGATGATCACACCCCAAGGTCAACGAGTTCTTGGCAGAACGGTTTGACCACAGCAGGGTGCTCGATGGGCTGGTGAGTGATGGCTCGCGCCCGCCTGAGTCTCTCGTGCCCACCGGAGTCTGGGGTAGAGCTCGGTCCGTTCGGCGATGCGCTGCCTTAGGGCAACGCTCCGGCGGCGTGCAGGCCTCTTACAAGGTCTGATGGGATGCTTGTTCTTCCTGGCCCCACTCCACCCAGCGAGAGGGTTTCCAGCACGCTCCACCTGACTCCGGCGAGACGACTGAGCTGCCAGGAGTTCTTTGGACACCGGCGACGCCCGCCTCGCTCCTCGTGAGCGCGGCCACGCTGAAGCTCCAACGGTCAGCGCATCTCCGGGACCTGAGCGTCTACGTGGAGGGCACGGAAGCACTCGCGGACGTCACCCTGTACTTCACGGACACAGAGGCTTTCGCTAGCTGCGACATCGATTGGTGCTCGTTCGCAGGCGATTGACCACCTCGCGACTGCGGATGCTGCCTCGGCGATCCTTTGACCAGAACTCCCGGACGTGTAGTGAGCTTACACGACTCACCCCCACTCCAAACGAGACCGATGACCGATCGACTCCGCGTCCTGCTCTTTGCTCTCTCCGCAACGCTCGTCTTTGCGTGCGCTGACGAAGACCCATACTTCGCGTTCGGGCCGGACCGAGTTGGAGACACCGACACGACCGATACCGGAACCACGGGGCGGACCGATGCCGGTACGACGGACCGAGATGTCGGAACTACTGACACCGGAACTAGTGACACACTGCCGAGTCTAGACGTCGGCACGGGGCCGGACGCTGAGGCGGACACTCCGGTTACCCAGCCTGATGCGAACCCAAGCGAAGGACCGCAGCCAACGCTTCCGACCTACTCCGGCTCGTGCGCCGCTGTGCAGTCGGGCGTAAACACCATCACGACCAGCGGCTCGAACCGCACCTTCGAGGTGTTTCTGCCCAGCGACACGTCCGACATGGCCGTTACATTCTTCTGGTACGGCACCGGCGGCTCAGGACAGGACTACAGCTGGTTGCAAGGCTTCGCGTCAGGCTACGACCTCGCGATCGTCGTTCCGCAGGCCGCTGGCTCGCTGACCTTCGAGTGGCCGGTCATGGGATCGGACAACACGGCCGCCGAGCTGACCTTCGTCGATGACATGGTCGCATGCGTCACCGAGACCCTCGATGTCGACACCACCAAAATCTACACTTCTGGCTTCTCGGCTGGCGCCCTCTGGTCGAGCTACCTGGTCATGCAGCGCTCAAACTACCTCGCTAGCGCGGCGATCTTCAGCGGCGGCACCGGGTCGCTTGTTCGCACCTACGAGACGCCTGAGGTCAGCATCCCGATCCTCGGCTTCCACGGAGGCGATGCCGACGTTTACGGAGGCTTCGTTAACTTCAAGGACCAGATGACTCAGTTCCTCGGCAACCTCGACACCGACGGTCACTTCATAGTTGTTTGTGATCACGGCGAGGGACACACCATCCCGAACGGCGCTCTCGATGGGGCGTTCCAGTTCCTCACGGACCACTCGTACGGCGACACCGCGAGCCCGCACGCGTCGACTCTGCCTGCGTTCCTGCCGGACTACTGCCGCTACTGGTAACGAGCAGGGGCTGACCGACTCGGTAGCCGCCTACTCGTTCGCTCCGTTTCGCGGGTCGGCTCTCTAGCCGCCGAAGCCGCCGAACCAGTCGCTGATGTGTCGAATGAGGACTCTCCTCATCGACGCCAGTGACGTCGTGTGGTTGCTGTCCGCGAAGTACGTGTACTGCAGGCGCTCGTCGTCCCTCGGGAGCGACGGGTGCATATGCCAGAACTGATTCGCGTAGTTGTATGTTCCGAGCTGCCCGGCGGTGAAGACCACACACACTCGAGTCCCACGCTCGATGAGCTGGCGATACCCGGCCTCGGTCTCCTCCCGCGGAGGAATCTGACGCACCGCGAGGCCGGCGTCTTCGACCTCCTCGTACTCACCAGCGAGGCGCTTCAGGACGCGATACGCGACATGGTACTGGCCTGAGGCCGCCTTCTGCCAGGTCGCTCTGCGCATCAGCGGGTTGGCGATGCGATGCAACTTGAAGCGTATCGTTTGATACGGATACGGGTCCAAGAGCACGATGCCGGTGACGCGCTCGTCCTTCAGCGCCACCTGAAACGCTTGGTCCGCGCCGCTGCACAGCCCCATCAACACGTGGCGGTCGGTTCCGGTTCGTTCCGCCATGAAGTCCATCGCCTCGATCGTCTCCAGCACGCTGGATTCTGCGAATGGCAGATTGTCGCGGCGGGGCGGCGAGTCCCCGATCCCGGAGCAGTCAAAGCGCAGGCTGTCGACTCCGTATTTGGCGAGGTCGCGCGCAATTTCCACACTCATTCGCTGTGCACCAATGCGGTGCATCAAGCCAGCGTTGAGGAAGATCGCGTTCGGCGGTGCGCTCGCCGGTCGTGTTGTGGCCGTCGTCGTCACCGCGATCAGCGGTGACGCGCTGCCGATCACATGAGCATCTTCTGTATGGCTCATAGAGCCTCCTTGGTGACCCATTCCACGATCGTACGAATCGTCTGAACCGGCACGGGCGCAGGCTCCAGATCGGAGAGCGGCATCCAATCCGCCGCCTCGGGTACCAGCACTCGTTCGACCGAGTCTGTGAGACGACCCAACGTACCAAACCAAGCATGCTCCTCCCGCTCCGGGAGATTTCGAACAAGCAGGGCGCTGGCCGCCAACCGGCCCTTCATCGTCGACAATTCGACTCGGCGTAGAGACTCGTCGAGAGCAGCGGAGTACGAGTATCCAAGTCGCTGGTCGGGTGTAGCGAACATCCTCGCTCCCGGTCTCTCGCGCGTCTCGATGTCGAACCACTCCAAGTGTTCGCGGTGTTTCCAGTCCGCATACTCGCGCCCTTCCTCGATCGGCTCCCAGAACACCGCGCCTTGGACATCATCACGGTTCTTTGCCGCCAAGGCTGCCAGCGTGCCGCCGACTCGAACACCCACCAGGACAACCCGTTCTACCCCCGTCTCGGCCTTCAACGCGTCGATCGCGTAACCGACATCGTCGACCCATCGCTCCCACGTTTCTTCGCCGCGCTCCCCGTCGGAGTCTCCGGTAGCGTACCAATCGAATCGCAGAACCGGCAGTCCGGCCTTTGCTAGGCGCGAGCTCGCGAGTCGCAGGCCGCGCAGGCTGGGCGCGGCCTCTTCAAACGTTGGCTGGCACACCACGACACCCACCGAGGACGTCGCAGAACCCCGGTGTAGGATTCCAAACAACCGGGCGTTCGAAGGGCCAAAGTAGAAGGGGTGTAGAGGGCTCTTGATCGTCATTCCTGCCCCATAATCCGCGATGTGAAGCGACGCACGACCTTCTTCAGTAGCCGGCGGTGTTCGCCGGGCGCCGGCGCACCGTTCGCGTTGCTCGCAGCGGGCAAATGACTCGCTGTGGGATCCGCTGCAACCGCTGCTCCGGGCCTCTGCGCGGAGGCCTCCTCGGCGGCCGGTTCAGACTTCGGCGCGTCTTCCGAATCCGTGGGCAACGCTGCGGCTAACTGCCCCAACGTTTGAAGACTCACCTCCAGTGGGTTGAACCGATGCCCTGTCGCGTCGGCGACGCGTGCGATCATCTGCATCGCCAGCAGCGAGTGTCCGCCGAGGTCGAAGAAGTTCTCTTGAACCCCAACGTCGGGAGTCTTCAACACGTCGCGCCAGACTTCAGCCAAGAGCTTCTCGGCTGTGGACGTCGGCTCTTCCACCTCAACCGTCTTCTCCGAGGCGCCTGGCACTGGCAGCGCCTTGCGGTCGACCTTTCCATTGGCAGTGAGAGGCAGGGCCTCGAGCGTCTGCCAGAGCGACGGCACCATATAGTCCGGCACATGCTCTCGGAGCGCGCTCTTCAGCGCCGCGACCTCTGGCGGAGCTCCCGACGGTACGACGTATCCGACCAGACGTACGTCGCCGTCTCCGAAGTCATGCGCGCTGACCACCGCCGCTCGAACACCCGGGGCTCGTGAGAGAACCGCCTCGATCTCGCCGAGCTCAATGCGGAACCCACGGACCTTCACCTGGGTGTCCACTCGCGAGAGGTATTCGAGCGCGCCGGTTCGTCTCCAGCGGACGAGATCGCCCGTGTTGTACATCCGCGCGCCTTCGCTGCGGAACGGGTCCGGGAGGAACCGCTCCGCCGTGAGATCGTCGCGATTCACGTAGCCGCGGGTCACCCCTTCGCCGCCAATCCACAAGACACCCGGCGTGCCAGGCGGAACCAAGCAGCCGTTGGCATCGAGTACGTAGCAGAACGTGTTCGCGATCGGCGTGCCGATCGTGATGTCTTCGGGATCCGTGACATGAGCGACCGTCGACCAGATCGTGGTCTCTGTCGGACCGTACATATTCCAAAGGGAGGCGACCGAGCCCACAAGCTGGCCGGCCAAGTCCTTGGGCAGCGCCTCACCGCCACAAAGCACCTTCAACGTGTCGTCACCCGCCCAACCAGACTGGTAGAGCAGCCGCCACGTCGCAGGCGTGGCCTGCATGATCGTTGCACCGCAAGCGGCCATCTTTGCCGCAAGAGCACGCCCATCCGTCGAGACCTCCTTGTCGACCATCACGAGCTTCGCGCCAACCGAGAGGGGCAGAAAGATCTCAAGAACGGAGATGTCGAACGAGATCGTCGTAACCGCCAAGAGTGTATCGTCAGGACCGACGCCCGGACGCTCCGCCATCGTCTGCAGGAAGTTCACCACAGCGCCATGCGGCACCTGCACTCCCTTTGGCTTACCGGTGGAGCCCGAGGTGTAGATCACGTACGCGAGATCGGTCGCGCCGGCCTGCTCGGGCGGCTTCCGCGTCGGTTGCGTGGCGATCTCATCCCAGTCGGAATCCAAACAGACGATCCGCGCCCGACTGGGAGGCAGCTCGTCCTTGAGGGAGGCCTCCGTCAGGATCACCGGCGCACTGGTGTCATCCAACATGAACGCCAGGCGCTCCTTGGGGAACGCTGGGTCCAGCGGCAGGTAGGTCGCGCCAGCTTTCAGGATTCCGAAGAGGCCCGATACGAGGTGGCTCGTCCGCGAAGACGAGATGCCGACGTAGTCGCCAGGGCAGACGCCGATCTGACGAAGGTGACCCGCGATCTGATTGCTCCGCTCGTCGAGCTCCCGGTAGGTCCAGGTGGCATCGCTCGCCTCTAGCGCGATCGCGCTCGGAGTCTTCTTCCGCTTTGCCTCGAAGAGCGTATGCAGGCACGCGTCGCGCTCGTATTCGGAGACGATCGGATTGAACGAGTCCAACGCCTGCCGAACCTCAGTCGCAACGAATGGTAGGACATCGACCTCTTCATCTGGGTCCGATAGCATCGATGAGAGCAGCGTTTCGAAGCACTTCGAGAAACCAACAATCGTCTCCTTGTCGAAGAGGTCCGCGTTGTATTCGAAGATGCCACGGAGCGAATCCGCGCCATCTGAGACGTAGAGCGTGAGGTCGATCTGTGCTCCGCCGGTGTCGACATCCAGCGACTCGATCTCGAGCCCTGACATCGCGATCTCCCTCACCGACGGGAAGAGCGCGAACATCACCTGAAACACCGGGTTGCGACTCGGGTCGCGGTCGATACTGAGTTCCCGAACCAGGCTATCGAAGGGCAAGTCGGAGTTCGCGAAAGCGTCCATCGCCGTCGCCCGCGTTCGTGACAGCACGTCCGCGAAAGTAGGCCTTCCAGAGAGGTCCCCCCGGAGCACCAGCGTATTCACGAAGAACCCGATCAGGTTCTCTGCTTCGGTCCGCGTACGGGTGGAGCTGGGCGAGCCCAGGATGATGTCGTCCTGCCCCGTGAGACGGTAGAGGAACGCGTGGAACGCGCCGAGCATCGCCACGAAGGGTGTCACGCCGTACTCGCGAGCCACCTCGTGTAGCTGCCGGTGTGTGTCCGCCGAGAACTCGTGTATCGCTCGAGCACCGTTGAAGGTCTGTACCGGAGGCCGCGGACGGTCTGCGGGCAGCTCAAGCGTCGTTCGGGCTCCTTCGAGCGCGGACTTCCAATACTCAAGCTCCTCTTCGAAGAGCTCCTTGGTCATCCGCTCGCGTCGCCACGCTGAGAAGTCCGCGTATTGAATAGGGAGAGGCTCCAGCGGGGACACAGCAGACGCGTCCGCCTTCCACGTATCATAGAGCGGACCGAGCTCCTGATAGAGCAACTCTAGCGACCACTCGTCGGACACGATGTGATGCATCGTCAACACCAGTACGTGGTCGTTCTTGCCGAGCCGACCCAGCTCGGCTCGGAAGAGTGAGCCCGTTGCGAGGTCGAACGCCCGTGCCGCCGACTGCGACGCGAACCCCTCTGCGGTCCCCCCGTCTTGCACGTCGAGCACGTGCAAAGCGATGGGGGCAGCGGCTCCGATCACCAGGCGCGGTTGGCCGCCTTCGGCGGAGAAGTGTGTTCGAGTCGACTCGTGGCGCGCGACGATCTCGGTGAGCGACTTCTCGAGGGCCACCACGTCCAGCTTGCCCCGAAGGCGAATCGCCATCGGGATGTTGTAGGCGACGTTGCCCGGCTGGAGCTGATCGAGGAACCACAGCCCCTCCTGCGCGAACGACGGGCGCAACGGCTCCGACCGATCCAAAAGCGGAATCGCGTCGCCGGAGTTCACCAGCGGGTGATCTCCGGCGAGCCGCTTGAGTTCCTTCGGATCGGGCGTCTCGCCATCGGGGACATAGACCCCCGCTAGCTCCTCGACGAGCGCCGCGAGCTTACGAACCGACGGACCTTCGAAGAGCGCCCGCAGGGGCAAGTCCACGCCAAACGTCTGGTTGAGCCGCGACGTGATTCGGATCGCGACGAGGGAGTGGCCGCCTAGCTTAAAGAAGTCCGAGTCGAGACCGATCGACTTCACGCCGAGCGCTTCGCTCCAAATGCTGGCGATGGCCTTCTCGAGTTCGGTGCGCGGCGCTTCGAAGTCATCACCGACGATCTCTTCTCCGTCGCCGATCGTCAGCACAAGCCGCGGTCCGGTGGCGGGCTCGTTCGCCTGCGCCACCACCTCCCGGTAGTCGACAGGGGAGACGATGAGTTCGGCCGGAACTCGGGTCGAGAGCACGTCCCGCAGTACCGCGACCCCATCCTCCGATGACACCCCACGAGCCATCCCCTGAGCCAACGCGTCGGGACGGTTCGCCGAGCCCTGCACGTCCCTAACTGGCTCGAACTTGAACGAGTCACGGTCCTCGATGCGCCGCATCGTGAACTCCTCAACCTCAAGCACGACCTGGCCGTTCGGCTGGAACACACAAACATCGTAGACCGCGAGCTCGCCCTCGCTCGGAGCGCTCTTCAACCGGATGTGGCTATAGAGTTTGTGGGAGAGCGTGCCCGAGAATCGCAGAGAGAGGTATCCAACCGGCACGTAGAAGCCCTCGCCCTCTTCGTTGCCCGGAACCAGCATCTGCGCGCCAGCTGTCGCGAAGTCGAGAAGAGCCGGATGCAGACGCGTCTCGGACACTTCAGCCGCGAACGCCGGGGCGAGCTCCAGCGTCGCAAGCGCTTCGCCTGAGCCAACGTCGACCCGACGGAGGTTGCCCCACCGCTCACCGAAGTCGAGGTTCGGATCAGGCTTCGGACCATCGGGCATGTCGACACGCTTTTTGCATCGCTTACGGATGGGCCCAACGCGCACATCGTCTGCCGAGAACTCTCGAAGGAGGCGAGCGACGCCGCGTACATGCTCTTCACCGTCGAACTCGGGTCCTCCACTCGTAATGACGAAGTCATTCCAGCCGTCTTCCGTCGCTCGTAAATCCAGTCGCAGCGAGCGTGGGGCGTCGTCTCCGACGAAGAACGGAGACATGAACACGACGTCGCGCATCTCAACCGGGCTATCCGGCCGCGAGCCATCCGTGAGCGCAGCGCGAGCGAGCTCCAGGTAGCCCGTACCCGGTATCAGCGCTCCGCCGCCGCGCACCCGGTGCTCGCTGAGCAACCAGTGTTTGTCGACCTCGAACTCGGTGACGTACGACGCCACACCAGGCGATTCGCGCACGCACCGGTCAAGGAAGAGGTGCTCAACCGGTCGGCCGCCATCGCGCCGGAAGGTCTGGGCGGCGAGGTCCGCCGCCATGCCGGCGTCCTGCCAAGCGGGCCAACCCACCGCGACGCACCGCTCTCCCAGCTCCGAGGAGCGGCGCGCCGCGAACGCGTTGAGGTACGCGTTGGCAGAAGCGTAGTCGCACTGACCCGCGAGCCCGAGTGTCGCCGAGACCGACGAGTAGAGGATAAAGAAGTCCAACGAGACGCCCGAAAGGGCCTCGGCGAGCGCGATTGTGCCGGCGACCTTCGGCTCCAAAACCTTGTGGGCACGCGACGCACTCTTGAGCACGATCAGGTCATCATCAAGGACACCGGCCGTGTGCAAAACACCTCGGACCTGACCGAGTTTGACCCTCACTTGTTCCAGCGCAACTTGCAGTGCTTCGGGGTCGGCAACATCAGCGGTCACGACGCAGACTTTCGCCCCCGACGCTTCGAGCGCGCGCACCGCTTCGATGCGCTGGCGACCTCGGTCTCGCGCGTCCCGGCTGGCGACGTATTCGTCCCAATCGGCGGTCGGAGGTAACGGGGTTCGGCCCAGAAGAGCGAGTCGCACTCCCGGCCTAGCCAAGCCACGCGCGGCTGCTAAACCGAGCCCACCGAGTCCTCCAGTGATGAGCGTGCAGCCCTGATTCTGCTGGTCATTCGTTAGTTCGACATTCGTTCGAACGTAGGTTTGTGCGAGTCTTACACCACCTCTGTACGCAATGATTCGTTCCGACGATCGTCGAATCGACTCTGTCACGATCGCCTTCGCGGCCGCGTTGATCTGCCACGGATG
Source organism: Bradymonadia bacterium (assembly GCA_047629415.1). Taxonomy (GTDB): domain Bacteria; phylum Myxococcota_A; class Bradymonadia; order REDH01; family REDH01; genus CBDUJZ01. The sequence continues at coordinate 11,173 of JBLHWZ010000053.1, forward strand.
GGCTGCATCCCAGCGGACGTCGACCGCCACTGAAGAGGTGTTCGGAAACTCCGAACGCACGACCGTCGCCGGACCGAGCGCGAGCGCCTGCAGCGGCTCAGTACCGCCCTCGCCCGCCACGTCGAATCCACCATCGAGGACGTAAACTACGCGTTCCGGTTCGTGTTCGCTGAACGACTGCGCCAAATGGAACGGACCCTCAAATGCCTGACGCAATCCCCTCTGGTAATCCACGCCTTGGGCACCACACGGGCGCAGGTCGATCACGGTGACTGGAGAGTCCTCGCTCCGAGCGGTGTCCTTCCAGAACGCGCGGTGGTCACCCGCGGAGTTCGGACGCAGGCGGTAGGTCCCTCCACTCAAGCGAGCGAAGCGCGTACCCGGAAGCACCACAAAGACCTTTCGACCCGTCTCCTCGGCTGCCCGAGCGACGGCCTGTGAGAGCTGACCCTTGTCGGAGAACACGACGATTGGCCCCTCACTGACGGGCTCGCCCGTCGGCTCAGCCGGAGCGAAGGTCGGCTGGTAGAACCATTGGGAGCGGTCTTCGGACCGCGTGAGTTCAGCGTCGGCTCCCTGCTCCCCTTTGTAGGCGTGCTCGCCCGGCTCAATCCAGAGCTTGGTGTGGTTCCATGCGTACGTCGGGAGGCTGACCTTGTTGCGCCGCGACTCGCGATGGAAGGCGGTCCAGTCCGGCTCCACGCCATAGGTCCACAGCTCGCCGAGGCGGGCCAGCATGAAGGGGACCGAGTCGGAGGCGTTGTCGGGATGGGGGAGCGAGTTGGCGATGAGGGCAGGCGCCTCATCACCGCCGCCAGCGGTGATTCTCGAGAGCGTCGCGAGAGTGCGACCGGGTCCAACCTCGAGCAATACTTGGTCCTCGCGCTCCATGAGAGCGGTCGCCCCCTTTGCGAAGCACACGGTCTCACGCAGGTGTCGTACCCAGTAGTCGCCGTTTCCGACCAGGGACTTATCGGCCCATCCACCCGTGAGGTTGGAGACAAATGGGATCTCGACGTCACCGAACTTCACTCGAGTGAAGTAGGCGCGGAACTCCTCCAAGATGGGGTCCAGCATCGACGAGTGAGCGGCGACCTCAATGTGTACTCGTCGCGCCTTGATGTCGTCCGCTGCAAGCTCGGCTTCCAGGCGCTCGATGTCGGCGATCGGGCCAGACGCCAAGCTCAGCCCAGGCGCGTTGATGGCAGCCAGCGAGAGCGAGCCAAGTCTTGGTCGTAGCTCTTCGGCGTCCAGCTGCACGCTGAGCATGCCGCCCTTATCTACCTTCTCGAAGAGACGGCCGCGGAGGGCGACGATCGCAAGCGCGTCTCGCAGCGAGAACACGCCGGCCAAACAGGCAACGGTGTACTCGCCCATGCTGTGCCCGATCATGGCGGACGGCTCTACTCCCCACGATCGCCACAACTGAGCCTGAGCGTATTGCGTGACGAAGAGTGATGGCAGAGTACGGGTCGGCCGCTTGAGCTCGGCCGCCGCTGCTTCTTCATCGCCTGGCTCAGGGAAGACCAAGGCCTTGAGATCGTAGTCGAGTTCCGAGGCGAGCAGACGGAGGCACTCATCGAACGCCTTCCGGTAGGCGGGCTCCGAATCGTAGAGGCCGCGGCCCATATTGGGGTACTGCGCGCCGCCTCCGGCGAACATGAACGCGGCGGTGCGAGGCTCCACTCCAGCGGTACCCCGAGGCCCCTCCTTCCACTGGGCGAGAGCGTCACCAACGGAGCCAGCATGCGCGACGACCGCGCGGCGCTCTGGCAGTCCGGAACGCCCGATCTGGAGCGTCCACTCGACATCGGCAGGCACAACCCCGGCAGTCTCCGCGAAATGGGCCGCGAGCTTCTGAGGCGCGCCGTCCACCGACGGTCCGCTCTTCGCAGAGAAGAGGAAGAGGTGGTGGTCGCGGACGGCCGCGTCCGAAGGGGTCATCAGCGGCGGCTCTTCGAAGAGAATGTGGGCGTTTGTACCGCCTACCCCGAGCGCGTTCACTCCTGCGCGGCGAGGATGCTCACCGGGGTCCCAGTCTCGAAGCGTGTCGTTTACGTAGAACGCTCCGCTCTCCCATTCGATCCGGGGATTTGGCGCGGTGAAGTTCAACGAAGGAGGCAGCTGTTTGTGCTTGAGCGCCTGCGTGACTTTGATGACGGACGCCACGCCCGCGGCGGTGTCGGTGTGGCCAATGTTTGTTTTTACTGAGCCAATTCCGCAGAATCCGGTCTCGTCGGTTTCGATACCGAATGCCTGCTGGAGGGCAGTGACCTCGATCGGATCCCCGACAGGCGTACCGGTGCCGTGGGTCTCTATATAGGTGACCGATCGCGCCTCGACCTCGGCAATCTCCAGGGCTTCGGTGACGCAACGAGCCTGTCCATCGACCGAGGGCGCCAGGTACCCGACCTTGGAGGCGCCATCGTTGTTGATAGCGGAGCCGAGGATGACGGAGTGAATTACGTCCCCGTCGTCGAGCGCGTCGCTCAGGCGCCGTAGCGCCACGACGCCGCAGCCGCTTCCAAAAATCGTGCCCTGTGAGTCCGCGTCGAACGATCGACAATGCCCGTCGGGAGAGAGAATCTCGCCGTCCTTGTAGAGGTAGCCGACCCGGTGCGGCAGCTCGATCGTCACACCGCCGGCGAGCGCCATGTCGATCTCCCCGTTGAGCAGAGACTGACACGCCATGTGGATCGCAACCAGCGAGGTCGAACAGGCGGTCTGAATCGTGATGCTCGGCCCCTTCAGGTCCATCGCGTAGCTGACTCGCGTGGACAGGAAGTCCTTGTCGTTGCCTGTGTGTCGGACGAGGAAGAGCCCCTCGCTCTCCATCAGATCCGGGTTCGAGATGAGGTTGTACATCATGTACGCGTGCATCCCGTTGCCAGCGAAGACGCCGACGGGCCCCTCGAACTTGTCGGGGGGCTGCCCCGCATCTTCGAGTGCTTCCCAAGCGCACTCCAAGAAGTGGCGGTGCTGCGGGTCCATGATCGCCCCTTCCTTCGGGTTGAACCCAAAGAACGGCGCATCAAAGTGCTCCATCCGGTCGAGGACCGGCGCCCGCTTCACATAGTTCGGATCTCGCAGAAGTGACTCAGGAACCCCGCGTTCGCGGAGTTCTTCGTCGCTAAAATCGGTGATGCACTCCACGCCATCGCGGATGTTCCGCCAGAATTCGTCAGGCGTGTTTGCGCCGGCGAAACGTGCGGACATTCCAACGACCGCGATATGGAGGTCACTTCGGTCTTCGTCGCTCATTTTCGTATCTGGGTGGAGCCGCCTGCCGTAGCGTCATCCAGCCAAGATGAACCCTAGCAAAAGCGGCCCGATCTGCCCAGAATCACTGGACTTTGTGAACGATCGTACGCGCGGGTATGGGCCCTCCCTACGGACGCCTACAAGTGGTCGCGAGCTGCCGCACAATCGTCGCTCCGAGGGTCGAAGCGGTCGCCAACGCCGTGAAGGCCACTGCCGCACTGCCCCACCGCCGCTCGACGACCGCTCGACGACCGCTCGACTGCCGCTCGACTGCCGCTCGACGACCGCTCGACGACCGCTCGGCTGCCCTCTTGCGACGACCCAGCCGCCACCTTAATGACCGGGCCTCATCCCTGCAGCAGAAGTACAGTCATGACAGAAGAATCAGCCTATATCCCCCCGTCTGTTTGGACCTGGGACAAGTCTGGTGGTGGCAAGTTCGCCAGCATCAATCGACCGATCGCGGGTGCTACCCACGACAAGGCCCTCTCTGTCGGTGAGCATGCGCTGCAGCTCTACTCGTTGGCGACGCCCAACGGGGTGAAAGTTACGGTGATGCTCGAAGAACTGCTCGCGGCCGGCCACACCGGCGCCGAGTACGATGCCTGGCTGATCGACATCAATGAGGGCGACCAGTTCGGCAGCGAGTACGTCGACTTGAATCCCAACTCGAAGATCCCGGTCCTGGCCGATCACTCGTCCGATCCGGCAACCCGCGTCTTCGAATCAGGCAGCATCCTGGTCTATCTCGCCGAAAAGTTCGGCGCGTTCCTTCCCAAAGACGGAGCAGCGAGGGCGGAAACCCTGAGCTGGCTCTTCTGGCAGATGGGCGCAGCCCCGTATCTTGGCGGTGGCTTTGGCCACTTCTACGCCTACGCGCCAACGAAGATGGAGTACCCCATCAATCGTTTCGCCATGGAGACGAAACGCCAACTCGACGTCCTCGATCGCAACCTGGCCGAGCGCGAGTTCATGACCGGCGACGAGTACTCGATCGCCGACATGGCGATCTGGCCCTGGTACGGCGTACTGGTGCAGGGCGGCGTCTACGACGCGGCCGAGTTCCTGCAGGTCCAAGACTACAAGCACCTGAATCGCTGGACCGAGCAAATCGCAGCGCGGCCAGCCGTCCAACGTGGCCGGATGGTAAACCGCGCATGGGGAGAACCCGCAGAGCAGTTGCACGAGCGACACAGCGCGTCGGACTTCGACACGAAGACCCGAGACAAGCTAGAAACGAGGGACTGATTCCCCTGACAGATGCGAGATGTCTGACCTGACCGACCGAACGTTCGTTGTGACCGGTGCCACCGCAGGCATCGGCGCAGCCACATCGCGAGGGCTCGCTGACCGTGGTGCGTGCATCTTTGCTGTCGCGCGGTCGGAACAGAAATTGAAGCGCCTCCTAATGGCACTCAACCATGACTTCGACGCCGAGCACTGTGCCTTCGTTGCTGACCTCAGCGTTGTGTCGGAGTGCCGAAGGGTCGCCGTGGCAATCAGGGACACAGGCGCGGTCGACGTACTTGTGAACAACGTCGGAGCCGTCTTCCCTAAGCGAACGATGAGCCCGGAGGGCATCGAGATGACGCTCGCGCTCAATCACCTCGGTCCGTTCGTCCTGACCACGAGCCTGCTGGAGACGTTGAAAACGGCTACCTCGCCGCGGGTGGTGAACGTCGCCAGCCAAGCTCACGCGGATCACCTGGACTTCGCGAACCTACAGGGCGAACACCACTACGGCGGGCTCGACGCCTATCAGCGCAGCAAGTTGCTCAATATCCTCTTCACCGCGGAGCTGCATCGAAGGGAAGGCGACTGGCTCACGACGGGCTCCCTGCATCCGGGCGTAGTACAGACCGCCTTGCTCGGTGATTACGATGCTGCACAGGCGGCCGAGTCCGAGAAAGCTCGGAAACAGCGTGGAGCCGGAAGGCGCTTGCTCGGGAAAGTCGCGGGGAGGCTGCGAGGCACCCCGCAGCCCAGCACCGGAATGTCCGCGGATGAGGGCGCGAGAACCAGCCTCTTCGTCGCGACTTCTCCGAAGGTTCTGGAGACCCCGGGCCGCTACTGGCGTGAGCTCCAGGTCGCCGCCCCCTCATCGGTAGCTCAAGACGCCAAAGAGGCAAGGCGCGCGTGGAAGCTAACCGAGGGTCTCCTCGCAGAAATGCGGCTCTAGCGGCGGTAAATCGGAGCCCAACATCCGATTATCGCCGGTGCTGTAGCCGGACTACGCACTGTGGCTGAATGGTTTGTGTCGATCGCAGGTTGCGGGCTAGTCTAACGGCGAGACATCGGTAGTCTCGACCCACACCCCTGGAAGCCTCTGCTATGGATGCGAAGCGCCAAGCGAAAACGATGCTCGGACGGCTCATGTATGCCTCCGGACGGCACCGCCCTGCGTTTGAGCAGCGGTCAGTAATCACGTGTTTTCACTCTATCAACGACGACCAGTCTTCCCCCGTCGCCTGCACCAGCGCGCAGTTCGAAGAGTATTGCTCCTTCTTCAAGAAGTACTTTGACACGATCTCGCTGACAGCGCTGCTGGACCGACTTGCCGCTGAAGAAGACATCTCCGGTACCGCCGTCATCACCTTCGACGACGGTTACCTCGACAACTTCGAGCTCGGCGCACCGATCCTCGAAAAGTACGGGCTACCCGCTACCTTCTTCGTCGCGACTGACTTCATTGGCTCCGAGCACCAGGCGTGGTGGGACTCGGACTGCGACATCTCGAGTAAGTGGATGAGTTGGGACAACGTTCGCGGCCTCTCCGATGCCGGCTTCGAACTTGGCGCCCACACCTGCTCCCACGCCAACCTTGGCAAGATCCCTCTGTCCGAGGCGAAGGAGGAGATCGACGGCAGCGTTGCCGCTATTGAGCAGGAAACAGGGAAACCCACCACGCTCTTCGCTTATCCTTTCGGGGGCATCGACAACATGACTCCGGAAGTTCGCGAACACATCCGAATAAGCGGATTGCGGTGCTGCCCTTCCTCCTACGGTGGGCTCGTTTCGCCCCAGACCGATCCGTTCGATCTACCAAGACTCCCGATCATCAATTGGTACCAGTCTGCTTACCAATTCGGATTCGAGGCATCGCGCCTACGCGACAAAGACTTCGTGCCGCACCAATCACGATCCACCCCTGACTGAGCACGTGGCGAAACGGCACATACACGCACTCACGGGCGTCCGCGGAATTGCGTCCTTCTGGGTTCTTCTGCACCACACGCCGAACCTGCATAGAGAAGTTGAGTTTCATATCCCGTACGTCGGCAACCTCTTCGATAAGGGTTGGCTGGGCGTGGATCTGTTTTTCGTACTCTCTGGCTTCGTCATCTCGTACGTCTACGGCGCGAAGATGCGGACCTTCTCCTGGCCAGCGGCGCTTCGCTTCTGGAAGCTGCGAGTCGCGCGCATTTACCCCGCCCATGTGGTCGCGACTCTGGCGTTCGCGCCGGTCTACTTGGGAGCTCACTTCGCCTTTGGTTACGTGTCACCAAACGACGCATTCAGCGTCACAAAGCTCCTCCACGCGCTAACGCTGACAAACGGATGGGGCATCCCAAACGCGACAGGCTGGAACATGCCGAGTTGGTCGGTATCGAGCGAATGGGCGGCCTACCTCGCGTTCCCGCTGATCGTTCCCCTAACAGGCAGGAATCGCTCGCTGGCCCTCAACACGGGCGGCATCGTAGCAATCATTGCCGCGATGCTAGGACTCGCCTTCTGGCAAAACGGAGGCACCAGCTACACGCTCCAGTGGGAATGGACCCTGCTGCGCATCGCCAGTGAATTCCTCATCGGCTGCCTGATCTACGACATGTTCCGGGAGCTATCGGGCCGCGATGAACGACCAATCTATGACTGGATCGCAGGCGGCTCGTTAATGGCGATCGCTGGGTTGTCGTTGTGGGGGTTGCCCTCCATCTACGACTTCGTCCTCATCCTACTCTTTGCGACGCTGGTGCTCTCGCTAGCCCTCTCAAACGGCCCGATCGCCCGATGGTTTGGCGGACGGGCGCTGGTCTATCTCGGCGAGATCTCGTACTCAATCTACCTGATTCACACGGTCATCCTGCTGGTGATGGGCCAGGCGCTGAAACGGTTCTGGACGGATGCTTCGACCGTGCCGACAGCCGGGTTCATGGCGGCCTATCTTGTCTTCATCGGAGTCTCGATTTTGGCCGGGCACCTCCTCTTCCGGTTTATCGAAGAACCCGCGAGAAAATGGCTGCGGGCCAAGTGGGTAAAATGAACGAACGACGCATCTCAGTTGTCATTCCGGCCTATAACGAGGCCGCCAATATCGGCCGCACCATCGCCAGCGTGTTTGCGCACGTGCCAAGTGACCGCCTGGCAGAGGTCATCGTCTGCGACCACGGCTCCGCCGATGAGACGGTCCAGATCGCGATGGACGCAGGTGCGCAGGTCGAGACCTGGCTCGATGGCACCATCGCCAAACAACGAAACCGCGGCGCAGCGCTCACCACAGGCGACGTCCTCGTCTTCCTCGATGCCGACACAACGCTCACCCCAGAGTGGGCAGACGCACTCCCGTCGATGCTGGAACGACTCGACACCGACGGCAAAATCGTCACCGGCTCGCACGTGCAGCCCCCTGAAGATGGCAACTCCCTGGAGCGCTACTGGTTCACCCCGATCGCTAGGCACGCAGACCCCACCCACCTCGGATCAGCTCACCTGATCCTCACTCGGGAACACTTCGACCGAATCGGCGGTTTCGATGAGTCGCTCGAGACAGGCGAGGACTTTGAGATTTGTGTGCGCGCAACCGCAAACGGCTCGACGGTCGTAAACGACCAAGGCCTGCGCGCCGTTCATCACGACTTCCCCAAGACGATCGACGCGTTCATCCGGCGTGAGGCGTGGCACGGACGCGGCAACTTCGCGAGCTTGGCCATGTTCCGCTCCTCCCCTGTCGGCCCAGCGACAGTTGTGTTCGTAGGTCTGCACGCCGCGATTCCCCTCGTCCCGACAATGAAGTGGCTCCCAGCGCTCGGCATCGCCGGACTCTGCGCAGCCTCGTCGTGGAAGAAGTTCAAGGATGAACCGCTCGGGGTGAAGTTCCACAACACGGGCGTGTTCTACCTCTATTACTGCGGACGTTCCCTCGCCCTGCTCCGACGTGTCAGCGGGAAGAGCTAGGTCGACAGCTGCGAGTTGGCTGCCGGTAGATCGCTTGACTGGAGTCCGCCGCATGAAGCCGCTCCTATCTACCGCCCTCTTCGTTTTCGCCTCGTTCTTCGGCTGCGCGCACACCGCCGCCGGCCCCGCCGCGCCGCGCATCAACGGTCAGCAAGCGCGAGTACTGAGCACCGATGAAGACGCGCAACTCATCGACGTTCGCTCCGCTACGGAGTTCGACATGGGCCACATCGCCGGCGCCATCAACATCCCCGTCGCTCGCATCGCCGAAGACGGCAGCGGCGAGCGTGACCGCCCAGTGATCCTCTACTACCTGAGCGGTCATCGAAGCGCGCGAGCGGCCGCCGAGCTGCTCAGAATAGGCACCGACGAGGTCTATGACCTCGGCTCACTCAGGCATTGGGACTGAGTGAGTCAGCGCCGAGAAAGATCTCTCCTTCGCATTTTCCTCGGAACCAATCCCAACCGTCGTCCGTTTCACAATCGACCCTAAGACGAGAAACGTGAATTCGAAGCCGCAAACAACCGAAAACCCAAGCGACGCAGACAGTGTCCGCGAGACGGCCACCGAGTGGCGCCGGCGCTTGGTTCGGGAGGCGGCGCTGCTCAGCGGCGACGCTGCGGACGCGGAAGACCTCGCGCAGCGCGCGATTGAACGCGGCCTGCGTAACGACGTCGGCGGGATGGACCATCCATTTGCTTGGCTCCGACGAACCCTGCGCAACCTCTTCATCGACGACACACGTCGAGCGAACACTCGCTCGCAGTTGGAGGAGAGCGTCTCTTATGTCGCGTCTCAGCGCACATCGAAACAGCCTGGGACAGCACGGCTTGAGGTCGGACAGGCGCTCCAAGCGCTGCCAGCCGAGATGGCGCAAGCGCTCTTGCTGGTCGTCGTTGAAGGCTATGCCTACGCGGAAGTCGCTGAGATTCAGGGCGTTAAAGTCGGTACGGTGAAGTCTCGAGTCGCGCGAGCGCGGCGCATGGTCGCGGATCAGATGGAGGGCAATCAATGAGCACTGAGAAGCCAAAGATGGACCCATCTTTCGAGGCAGCGTCGGCCTATGCGGACGGAGAAGCAGAGCGCCTGCCAGGCGACTCCTTCGAGAACGCGCGCCAAGAAGTTGAAGCGGTCGACGACGCGATTCGCGCGTGGGCAGCGGAGGCGCAGGTGTCGGAGTTGGCCGCGGGAGTCGCTGCTGCCGGCATTGAGCACTTGCCAACCTCTAACAAAGGACAGGTTTGGGCTGCGGCCGCCTTGGTCTTCGCCGCCGCAGCTGCTCTCGCGATCTACGTATCGCAGCCACGCATGAGCAATCCATACGACTGGAGCTCTCTCGTGAGCATGATGGTCGCTGACCACGCAGGCTTCGTCGAGAACCCTGCAAAACTGGCACTCACGACAAACGAGCACGCCGTCGTACGCGCCTTCCTCTCCGAAGAGAGAGGGCTCCCAGCCGAGTCCTGGCGCTGGTCCGACGAATCACTCTTGGGTGCTACCCGCTGCGATCTTCTCGGCACACCGCTCGCGGCTGTGTTCATGCACGACCAGCAGGGAGAACTCTCGGTCTTCGCCGTCGACACGTTGGAATTGACCGTCGTCGCACCCGACGACCCAGGACCCTTCCCTGGTACGTGCGAAGAGACCGCCAACACATCTACCTGCCACTGGCTCGACGCCGGCTGGCACTACTTCGCGGTAGCCGATCTCGGTGAAACACGACTCTCAGCTCGACTAGAAATAGCGAGCACACACTAGCGACCGACCGCCTTCATCCCATACTGGACTGAGGCGAACGACCACTGATCGTCCGTGAAGGACGAAACCACACAGGGACACTAATGCGATTCTCGATCAAAACCACACTTGTGCTCGCCCTCCTCGCTCCTGCAGCCCATGCGTCGGACCTGCCGGACCCGCCGCCCGAGCAAACACACGCGATTACTTCATACGTCGAGGGCTGGCTGGACGCACAGCTGCAAGAGGACGGCACCTACGATATCCCCGAGCGGATGGGACACGACGTCGCAGGCACACCCGGCCCGTTCCACACCGTGCATCAACACGACGCTCATACGTTCTACGTATGTGTGGATTTCCTCGACGGTGAGACGATCTACGACGTCGACTTCTACATCGGGACAGATGGCGAGGACTTCAGCGTCTCCGAGCACTTCCTCCACAAGATTGACGGTGTCGTCGTAGAGTAGAGACGGAACCCGCTACGGCTCGCAGCCCCTCGCGGAGGCCACCGCCAACGCGCTTCGGCGCACTCGTCTGGGATTGGACACCGCCGGACACGCGCCGCTTGTGGCGACCATCAACCAAGACTCGATAGGTGTACAGACGCTAGCTACGGGTTTCGCTCGCAGATCCTACGTTAGGACTCTACGGCGGCTTCACCCCTTTGAGACCGACTCGATGAACCTCGACGAAGCGCGCGCATTCAGTGCGCTTCGTCGACAACGGCTCCAAACAGGCCGCAGCGAAAGAACTTCGCGGTACACGGGCGACCGTGCGTCGGCAGATTGCGTCGTTCGAGAGCCGAATCAGTCAAACACTCTCCCTCCGCGATCAGTCTGGTACCCGACTTACGGACGCCGGTTGATTGACCGAAGAGATGTCCCGGCGGATGCCGCGTAATGCAGACGAGGTGCTCCAGGTCGCGCGGGCGCTTCCGTGCAATCCGGTGAGGTGCGGGTACTCATCCCTGCCGGTGTTCCGGCGGACGTTCCCGCACTGCTTTCAGGGATCGCATTTCAGCGCTTCCCAAAAGTTCGCTGGCTACTTCCGAGCTCCCGCAGATCCTCTCGCTGAGTCGCTGGACGATTTCCACATCGTGGCCCACTTCGGCCCGCATCGACCTCCGCCTGGATGGACAACATGCCAGGCCGCGCGCTCACCGTTCCCACTCATGGCCGACCGCGGTTAGCTCGATATTCACGGCTGTCCAGCGAGCGTCGAGGAGCTTGAGGAGCGCATTGCTGGAGCGGGAGAAGCCAGATGAAGAACGCGGGCTCTGGCGACGAGTTGGGGGAGAGGCATTTCACATCACACCTCGATACGTTGGCAACGATCTGATGCAGGTTGCCGACCTCGCCGAAGCCGGCCACGGGATTGCCCTTCTTCCGCAAGTCAGCGGACTCTTCGGAGACGTATTCGCCAACCTGATCCTGCTGCTAACCGATGAGGTTGGCGGATGGCAGGACATCTGCGTCTCGCTTCCGACTGTGTTGCTCGAGGTCCCAAAGCTCAGACTAATCAGGGACTCGCTCGCCTCGTTGGCCTTCCGAGAAGAACAGAACCCGCCTTCGGCCTAGTTTGGACAGTTTCGGCGAGGGGGAGGCGTCGAAAACGCTTGCATGATCACTAGTCGCTTTAAATCGGAAAGCGACCACCACATGAACACGCTCAGCGCCGTGTTCTCTGCCCTCAGCCATAGCCAAGTTCTATATGAGTCGAGCCCTCCGGTTCTTCAGGCTCAGCGCAGTCTTATTCTGCCTGGGCTTTGTCCTACCCACCCGTGCAGCCGAGTTCGTCACCGACCGAGACGACTGGTCTCTGCTTGTTGATACGATGTCTACGGAGGACTTCGATCTCATCCCCGAGATGGAACTGCCCTCTAATGTGATCACAACAATCGGCGCCCTCGATTTCTATGTGGATGTGCCTGCCCGCGCAGGCGGTGTCACGCGGATAGATTTGGGCACCAGCGGAGACTCTCGAGTCGTCAATGGGACGACCTACATGAGGCTCGGACTGGACGGGACGCCCAAGCGGACGGTCACCGTTACGTTTCCAGAGCCGGTCTATGGCGTCGGATTCGACTATCGGTCTAGTGCACCGTTTACGGACCCGGGCAACTTCGACGCCGGCGGAGAATCGAGTGATTTTGGAGGCGCGGGTACCGCGGGCTTCATCGGTTTTGTGAGCGCAACATCGTTCACGACTCTCACTCTTACCGACCCGTTCAGCAGCAGCACGGTGTTCGGACTCGATGATTTAAGCTACGCGACCGCGCTCGCTAGCCCCGTCATCCAGGGGCCAGCCGATGGGGAGATTTACTACGTCGGGGAGACCCTCGATTTCTCGGGGCTAGGCTTGGATCCCCTAACCTGGGCCTCCGATCGAGACGGTACCATCGGCATTGGCAGCAGCCTCACCGGCGTCGGACTCGCCCTCGGATTCCACACAATCTACCCTCTCGAACGCCGTTCTCTCGTCGGAAATCAGGAGAGGGGTGCTCGAGGAGCCAGGGAGTGGACCCGCAGGAGCTGACGGAGCGACCGGACCCACCGGAGCTGACGGAGTAGACGGACTCGCTTCGTTGCTACTCTTCAGCGATGAGAGCGCAGGCGAGAACTGTCCCGGCGGAGGCGCCCGGATTGAGACCGGAGTCGACTCAGATGAAAGCGGTGCACTCGAAGCGGAAGAGATCACGACCGTATCCTACGCCTGCGCTGGTCTGGACGCAGTCGACGGAGCGCCGGGCATCGATGGCAGCGCTGGCCTCGATGGCAGCGATGGTCTCGACGGCAGCGACGGAACGCCTGGCAGCGACGGCACGGACAGTACGGACGGCGTCCCCGCTGATGACGGAACCTCCGGGCTCAGTTCACTGCTCGCGACAAGCACGATTGCAGAAGACTCGGCCGACTGTGCCTCCGGCGGTGTGCTGGTACAGAGCGGTCTGGACACGGACGGCGATGGACAACTGAGAGACGACGAGATCACCAGCGAAGTGCAGCTTTGCGGTGTCGCAGGTGCGGACGACGAAACGGGAGGCTGCTCAGCGGCAGATAACCGAAGGCCCTCCAGTGGATGACTGCTCGGTTTCCTCTTGGTTGGAGCGACCACGATTCGACGACGACGCTAAGGGCACCCCTCAGCGAGATCGAATGAGCTACGGCGCCCAACACACTCAAA
>JBLHWZ010000054.1:0-24433 GCA_047629415.1 Bradymonadia bacterium
GCAACCACTTCTTCTTTTGCTCATCCGTGCCACCCTTTAGGATGGCTTTCGCGCAGATCTCTGGCCGAGTGATGACACTGCCGCCGGCCCCGAGAGACGCCCGCGAGAGTTCCTCAGTCGCCAAACACATGGTGAGGTGGTCGAGGAAACTGCCGCCGTACTCTTCGGGAATCGAGATCCCAAACACGCCAAGCTCGGCGAGATCCTTCAACAGGGGCTCAGGGATGACCAGGTCATTCCTATGAATGTGCTCTGCCTCAGGTGCGACTCGCTCGTCCGCGAAGCGAGCAAACAGCGCACGCATGTCCGCGTGATCCTCGCTCAATCCATACGCACCGGCTGAACCGGTTCCACCTTCTACCATCGCGCTTGAGAGCGTCTCGATCGTGGCTGCCGTGGTCGTGCTCTCCACCCACGCTGCGAACTCATCAAGAGGCGCTGCAGATGCGGGAATCAAGCCGAAGGACTCGGAGGAGAAACGCAAACGGGTAGCCGAAGCCTTCACCACACCGGCCACGTAGATATCAGCCAAGGCTGACTCAGTCGGGCCATGAGCACACGCCCATGCGTCTATCGCCTCGGCTGCGGCTTGTTCGGCCAGTGCACGCGCCAAGTCGAACGCACCGGGCTGGTGTTGGTCCAGCAGTTCCCGTGACAGGCGGCCTTCAGATTCGCAGAGCGCGGCCAGCCCCACAGACCTCCGACGAAGGGTATCTGCGTTGGTGCGGATCGCGGCTGCGCGTTGGGATGTACCTTCTGTCATTGAGCCAGCGCGCTGTGGGCGTCATGGGTTACGACGGTCCGCTCAAGGTCGCCGAACGTAAATCCGGTTGCCGCAACATCGTCCTGAGTGATCGTCCCTGCCTTGAGGCCCGCTTTCACGACCCACCAATCGGTGCCGACGACGGCCTTATCAGCCAAACGATCCGCATCCACCTCGGCGCCAGAGCCGGTCTGAGCGGCACGGGCGTAGTCGGCGGTCAGATTGAGGGCGTGGAGCGCCTCTGCGCGCGGCGGAGTCCAAGCCGAGTGAATCGGTTCGATCTGGTCGGGGTGGAGAATCCACTTTGCAGCGAAGCCGGCGGCGCGTGCGTTCAACGCGTCTCGTTTAGCGAGGCCGAGAGCGCGCTCACGGGAACGAACTGCGTCGACGAAGGTCTGACCGAACTTCTCGACGTCGATCTCGTCTGCCGAGAGCTTCACCGCAGCCTTGTAATCGTCGACGTCAACGCCGGCTGGAAGCTTCGGGCGAATCGGCAGCGTCCCAGTAACGGCGTCGATAGCATCCTTTCCGTAAGCTCCTGCAATGATCGGGAGGAGCTGACGGGCGGTTCCTTGGTCGTAGATCCAATCGTCCGCGGTGACCTTTCCACCAATGGTGCGAGCGAAGTCCCAAGCGCCGAAGATCAGCGCGGTGACTCCGTCGATGGCGGCGATCTTCTCAGCTTCCATAAAGGCGCGTGGCGACTCGATCAGAATCTCGAAGCTGATCGGGTTGTCGTTGCCCTGAATACGTTGAACGTCGCGGACGATCTTCACGATGTCCGCAACCTCGTCTGCATGCTCGGTCTTCGGAATGACCATCGCGTTAAGCGCGTGGCCCGCTTGGGACACCACCTCAACGACATCGTGCTCGAAGTACGCTGTCCGAATGTTGTTCGGGCGGAACGCGACGACGCGGTCGCCGTAGTCATTTGTCGTGAGAGCCTCGACCACGAACTTGCGTGCCCATGGCTTGAACTCCGCGTTGTCCGGTGCAGCGTCTTCAAGGTCGTAGAAGAAGAAGTCGATGGGCAGCTGGGCCGCCTTGTTCATCAACTTCAGGCTCTGCGCCTTCCCATCCGTTTCGAGATTGCCTCCAGCCTTCATCTTGAAGCCCGGGATCGACATCTCGCCGCGGCGAGAATACGGGACCTTCATTCCGCGCATGTGCTCAGCGCGGCCACGGTGCGTGCCCTGAATCTGGCGAATCTCCGATCGGAGAGCGTCTAGGGTGTCGATGCTCATTCTGCGTTAACTCGGAAGCAGGGGAAGTAAGTGAACTCGCCGCGGTTGTAGGCTTCTGCCAGCGCGGGAATCTCGTCGTAGTCGTAGATCTTGGGGTCAACCTCAGGCAGCCACTCGTTCGCAACCGCGAACTGAACGGCCTGAACACCTTCACCGTACCGCGCGTAATGCGTGTGGATGTGCTGGTGACGGTCGATACACTCAACGGCGCGGAGGAACCAAAGGTGCATGCCTTCTTTCCAACCGGCGGTCGCTAGAACGCCCTGACGGGCCATCGCCTTAAGAGTCGCGCGGATAACCGGCGAGCCCACGTAGTCGAGGAAGATGTTAACCCCGTGGCCGTGAGTCAGCTCTTCGACGATCTCGAGGAACCGATCTTCCGAAGCCTTGTAGCGCGCTTTGTACTCAGGATCGGTTTTGTAGCGCTTCGCGTCGAACATGAGATCACTGATCTCGTTCCGGTCGATCGCGGTGATACCAAGCTTACGCGCGGCCTCCTGACGATCGGCGCGGGACGAAACCTGGAACGCACGGCAGCCCTGAAGTCGTGCCAGATGTAGTTCTCCGAGCGAAACGCCGCCGCCCCAGCCCCACACAACAGGCGCGGGAAGCTCGTGCTCCGTCAGCTGAAGGCGAAGGGTCCCGTACGCAAGTCGGAAGTTCGACCACGCCGTGACGTATCGGAGGCTGAAAGCGGCCCAACGCACGAGGTCGAAGGTATTCTCCTCAGGGATCGGGATGACCTGCTTCTGATGAACCTTCGTCTTCAGCGCGAGCATCCCAATCGTACCGGGAGCGTCGTATCCGAAGATCTTCTTCGGGTAGCCGAATTTGTCCCAGACACCATTGCAGAAGAGGATCGCCTTTTGGCCCACGCGGACCGTATCGACGTCTGAGCCGACGTCGAGGATCTCGACGACGCCAGCATTACCGAAGACGACTCGTTCTTCACGACGCTGCAGACAGATGTCCACAGGTGTTCGATGCAGAGCGTGGCCCATGTTACCTTCCCAGCAACCGTAGAGCGGCTTCACAAGGACTTCTTCCGACGAGATATCGTCGAACTCGAAGTCTTCGAAGGAGAGCTCGGTGGGTTGGGGATTCCCCTTCTCACCGGCATGCAGAACCCAGGCTTTGGTCTTGTGCGTCATAAAGTTCGCGTCGTGAGGTATTCCAGTCTCAGACAGTACTTCCGACGAATGGTCGACGGTTACCTCGTCTGCGTTGATGCCGATTTTCTACCAGTCGTTACGCACTGCGTCAACAGACTGAATGGGCGTTCATTCAGTCTCTTTAGCAGTCAATGAGGGCCAGCGGCGGCGTTTTCGCGGTCCGTTCGCCTGATCGCAGGCTGAGCGTATCGAATTCAGAAACGTGCTCTCAGCCTCCGCCGCAACCTGTGCTGCGCCCTCCCTCGCATGTTTCGTTGATCTCCTTCAGAAGAACGACCAGACTGCGCCGGTGTCAGAATCGTCGCTTTCAACTCGGACCTTCCTGGACGCTCTCAACTTCGCTGCGCTCCGACATCGATCGCAGCGCCGAAAGGGCCGAGCGGGAGCGCCGTACGTGAACCACCTCATCGAGGTGGCCCACATCCTTACGTCCCACGGACTTGATCACACCGAGTTGCTCTGCGCAGCGGTGTTGCACGACGTGATCGAGGACGCCGGCGTCACGGCCGATGACCTCCGCCAGCGATTCGGAAACCGTGTCACATCTATCGTCCTCGAGGTGACAGACGATGACGAACTGCCGTTCTGGGACCGAAAGTTACGGCAGATTCAGCGGGCGCCGTCACTTTCCGAAGATGCGCAGCACCTTCGGGTGGCCGATAAGATCTCCAACCTTCGCGGGATCCTGACCTCGCCCCCGGAGCGCTGGTCGCTAGAGCGAAAACTCGCCTACTACGCTTGGGCAGAACAAGTCGTGGCCGGCTGCACGCGCGCAGCTCCGAGCTTGACCCGCACCTTCACCGCCGTGCATGAGACCGGAGCCGCGGCGCTGCAAATGAAGAAGCGCGCGTAATCTGCTTTCTCCGGGTTCGATGCAAACGATGACGCGGCGCGGCACCGGCGGCGCTGGCAAAGCACCACCCGGCTGCCCTAAGGTTCGGCGCTTCGGACCTTAGCCCTCACTTGCATGGCCACTGGACGCGCTAAACACGACGCCTACAAGGCGGCTCTCTCGATGCTCGGCAAAGATCTCGCCCGGCGCGCGAAGTCGAAGTGCGAGTTATCGGGCGCAGCAGGTTCGTTGGTAACAGTCGATTTGAACTCGGCCGCCCAGGACCCTGACCTGCATTCCGTTGTCCTCGTGTGTGCCGGAGTCGCTGAGCAAATCGCAGGTCGCCAGCTCGATCAGGCGCTCTACTACCTCAACGATGCGGTATGGAGCCCCGAGCCCGCTGTTCGGTTAGCTGCATGCATGGTCCTCGAGCAAATCGATGAGCCGTGGGCACGTGACGCCTTGGACAACGCGAAACTCATGGACAGCTCGGAGACCGAGTGAGCATCCGAGTATCTGAGCATGGGCGGATACTGGTGATCACCATCTGCCGACCTGAAGTGCGAAACGCCGTAGACCGCGCGACCGCCCTCGCCCTGACAGAAGCGTTTGACGCGTTTAGTGACGACGACCGCTTTGACGTCGCGATTCTGACGGGCTCGGGCGGCACTTTTTGTGCGGGAGCAGACCTCAAAGCCATCTCATCAGGCGAAGGAAATCGGCTGGAGACTGGGAGTCAGGCCCCGATGGGACCCACACGCTCCCAGCCCTCCAAGCCTGTCATCGCCGCTGTCGAAGGCCACGCTGTCGCGGGTGGACTTGAGCTCGCCATCTGGTGCGACCTGCGTGTCGTAGCCGATGACGCGATCTTCGGGGTGTTCTGCCGCCGCTGGGGCGTTCCGCTCATCGACGGTGGCACCGTTCGCCTCCCGAGACTGATCGGCGCAGGACGAGCGATGGACATGATCCTCACCGGGCGCCGAGTCGACGCCGCGGAAGCCAAGGCGATCGGGCTAGCAGACAGGGTTGTCGCTAGCGGTGCGACGCTCGTTGCAGCGCTAGAGCTCGCCCAGTCGCTCACAAAGTTCCCTCAGCCGTGCATGCGTGCTGACCGATTAAACGCCTTGACGGCGTTCGAACACTCGATCCCTGACGCATTGTCGCAGGAGTTTGAGAGAAGTCTGCCGGTAGCGCAATCCTGCGTGGCCGGTGCCCAACGATTTGCCGACGGCGAGGGCCGCGGTGGATCTTTCGTTGACATCCCCCGGAACGAATCATGAGCGTTCGCTCAGACTTAGAATCAATCGCTTCCAATATGTGGTGGTCGTGGTCCCCTCGCGCCCAGGCCTTATTTGAGGCCCTGGACCCGGACACATGGCACACCGATCATCACTCGCCGCAAGCGGTGTTGCTCGCGACTTCCGACGAAGCGCTCGAGGCCGCTTACGGCGGTGGAGACGGAGCTGCACAGCTCGCCGCTGTGCAAGAAGAGCGGGATGCGTACCTCGACGCTACAGACTCCTGGACGAAGGGCAACGCGCCTACCCTCGCCAAGGGTCTCGTCGCTTATTTCAGCGCCGAATTCGGCATGCACGAGAGCCTGCCCATTTACAGCGGCGGCCTCGGTGTACTCGCTGGAGACCACATCAAGACCACCAGCGATCTGGGCATCCCGTTCATCGGGATTTCGCTCAAGTACGCAGAGGGATACTTCCGGCAGCGCGTCGACGCGAACGGCTGGCAGCAAGAGACCTTCCCGGCCACAGATTGGAAGAAGACCGCATGCGAGCGCATCTTCGCTGAGGATGGCAGCCCGCTGCAGATCGCGATCCCGCTCTCCGACCGAAAGGTGTTTGCGGAGGTCTACAAAGTCGCCGTCGGCCGCTCGACTCTCTACCTGCTCGATACCGACATCACGCAGAACAACGAGGTCGACCGCGCCATTTGCCGACGACTTTATGGTGGTGACTCGTCCACGCGAATTCGTCAGGAAGTCGTGCTTGGAATTGGCGGTGTTCGACTGATTCGTGCGCTGGGAGCGCAACCGACCGTGTACCACCTGAACGAGGGCCACAGCGCCTTTGCATGCCTCGAACTAATCCGGGAACAGGTCGGCCAAGGGCACACGTTCGTTGACGCGATTCATTGGGTTCGTCAGCGCGCGCTCTTCACCACGCACACTCCAGTTCCTGCGGGACATGACCGCTTTGAGGCGTCCGCCGTCACAGAGGCGCTTTCCTATTATCAGCACCGCCTCGGCACCTCGTGGCACGACGTCATCGGTCTCGGCCGAGTGAACACCAACAACCACGAAGAGACGTTCTGCATGACCGTTCTCGCGCTCAAGACCGCTTCCCAGGTCAACGGCGTATCGCGGCTTCACGGCGAGGTCAGCCGCAAGATGTGGGCGGAGCTATTCCCCGGCACGTCCGCCGACGACGTGCCCATCGGCCACATCACCAACGGCGTGCACGTCGAGACCTTCATGCATCCCGCGATGCGGGACGTGGTCGAAGAGCGTATGGGCCTCGAGTGGAACGAAGCGCTTGTGAGCCCTGTGAAGTGGGCCGAACTCTCGCGCAAGGTCACGGACGAGGACCTCTACGTGATTCGCCGTCGGTTGAAGGGCTCGCTCTTCTCGTTCCTACGAAAGCGGTTCCAAGACCACTCTCAATCCGGCCCACGTTCTTGTGCCGAGCAATGCCTGCACTCGCTCGACGGCTGGAGCGATGAGGCCCTCACGGTTGGCTTCGCGCGCCGTTTCGCGACCTACAAGCGTGGAGACCTGATCTTCGGTGACTTCGATCGTGCAATTCGAATCTTTCAGGACCAGAAGCGCCCGTTCCAACTCGTCGTCGCAGGAAAGGCCCACCCTCGAGACTCACCCGGGAAGGAGGTCATCCAGCGCGTGGTGAACGCGGTGAACAACAGCGACTTGAATGGCCGCGTTCTCTTCGTTGAGGACTACGACTTAGCCACTGGTCGCGCGCTGGTAAGCGGCGTCGACGTATGGCTGAACAACCCGCGCAGACCACGGGAGGCCTCCGGAACATCCGGCCAGAAGGTGCCTCTCCACGGCGGAGTGAATCTCTCCATTCTCGATGGCTGGTGGGCTGAGGGGTACGACAAGACCAACGGCTACTCGATCGGCGATCACGAGGAGCCGGCCGACCACAACGTCCAGGACGCGCGCGACCTTGAGGCTCTCTACGCCGCAATCGAGAATGAGCTATTGCCCGAGTACTACGCGGAGGAACCGGGGCGCGGTGCCGCATGGATGGCCCGTGTCCGCCGCTCATTTGAAACGCTCCCTGCCGAGTATGGTACCCGGCGAATGCTCCGCGACTACGCGAACCACTACTACGAACCAATCTCAGCGAATCAGCGATGAAACTCTCTAAAGCGCTACTTCTTTCCCTCCTCGTTGCCGGCGCTTCCGCCTGCGGCGACGAAGAAACTTCAGCCACGGATCCCGGAGCGACTGACGCCGGAGCGACTGACGCCGGAGCGACTGACGCCGGAGCGACTGACGCCGGAGCGACTGACGCCGGAGCGACTGACGCCGGAGCGACTGACGCCGGGGCGACTGACGCCGGGGCGACTGACGCCGGAGCGACTGACGCCGGGGCGACTGACGCCGGAGCGACTGACGCCGGAGCGACTGACGCCGGAGCGACTGACGCCGGAGCGACTGACGCCGGTGAAACCGATGCGGATACCGGCCTAACAGACGTCTCGGCGGACGCCGTGGTGGACGACACCGGAACGGTAGATGTTGAGCCCGATGCCTTCGAAAGCCTGGGTTGGGACGAACTGTTTGCCGAGCTGAACATCAACGGGTGCTCCGGCAGCTACTGCCACGGCGGTGGCGCCGGTGGCCTCTCGTTCACCGACGCAGACTCCGCATACAGTGCGCTCATCGGATCACGTATTCAGGGTTCGGCGGCGGCTTGTGGAGCCAGCGAGCGGATTGTGCCGGGGGATGCCGACGCCTCCGGCATGTATATCCGGCTACGTCCGGCGAGCGCGGACTCGCCCGATTGCACACCTGAGAAGATGCCCCCGGGGAGCCCTGGCCTTGACGCGGAGTTGGCCGAGGCCCTCGCCGCGTGGATCAACGCGGGCGCGAACCGCTAGCGGACATGCCGTAGGAGCCGGACTCGCAAGCCTCGATTGTCGAACTTGCGGACGACCTCCCATTGCAGACCCGTGATCGACTCCAGCTTCGCGCTTCCGTCGATCGCGTAGACGGGGCCGAGGTCCGTGCGCTCTTCGATGAGCGCCCCAAACGCGCGCAGCGCGTCTCGCAGGCCATCTGGAAGCCGCTTTCCATACGGCAAGTTAGTGATGACCGCAGCGCCCTCGGGCACCGCAGCAACACGTACGTCGGACACCTGCCAGATCGCTTGCGGCAAGAGCCGAGCGCCGTTCTCCTTGGCCGTCTTGACCGTCGCCAGATCGCGATCACTCCCGAAGTAGAATCCGCTCGGTTGCGGCGCCTCGAACGTCGGAAACTCGACGTTCTTCAACGACGGCCACTTGGTGATCGCGAACTCTCGCCGGTGCGGGAGCCGACAGCGCGCCGCAGCGGCTTCGAAGAGAAACGTTCCGGCACCACAGAGAGGGTCGCCGATTGGTTCCTGGTCACCGAATCCGGCGGCGCGTAAGCATCCCGCGGCGAGGGTTTCACGAAGCGGCGCAGGGGACGTCTTCCGGTCCCAGCCGCGCTTGTGCATCGGCTCCCCGCTCGCGTCGATGCTGACGATGACCTTGTCATGGTCCACTCGAACATAGAGTCGAGCGCCTGTGCGCTCACCTGGTCGATCGGTCGCCCGCCGTACTCTCTCGGCGACGGCGTCGGAGTGATAGAGGCGGCTCTTCTTAGTCGTGACGCGCACATCCTCGGGGCTACCCGACAAATATGCATGCCACGGCACCCGCTTCAGACGCTCTTCGAGGGTCGCGAAATCTCGCGCCTCGAATCGAGCGATTCGGACGCGGATATTGTCCGGAATCCTGAGATGATGCAGCGCAAACCAAAGCTCTTCAGCGGTCGCTGTCCAGCGAACTCCGCCGGCCATCGCTGACGGCGTGCCGCCTAACTCGGCGACTTCGGCAGCTGCATCCTGCTCCAACCCGGGGGCCACAGCGGCAAATACTCGGTACTTCGTAGACATCGCGCCGCTTTACAGACCAACTCCGCTCGCACTATCGCTCGCGGCAAGTACGTCTCTTAACCCGTAGATTCCGAATGAAACAGTTCCTCCTTTGCGCCCTCGTCTGCGGCCTCGCCGCTTGCACCGCGAATGACCCCCAATCCAACGCCAACGAGCCGATCGCCACTGAAGGCTCTGGCGCGGAAGACGGCGCACCTGAAGCGGGATCCGGCGAAGCCTCCATCGGCGGCGACTCCGCAGACGAAGACGGACGCGACCCACTCGCTGCCCCGGCAGACGTTGCTGCTGCGCCAGACAACGCTGAAGTGACCGCCTCCGGCCTCGCCTCAACCGTTCTCACCGTGGGCAACGGTACAGAATTCCCCGCCGAGGAAGACACCGTAGAAGTGCACTACACAGGTTGGACGACGGACGGCGAGATGTTCGACTCGTCAGTGGAGCGAGGTGCGACCGCATCCTTCCCGCTGAACCGAGTCATCGCAGGCTGGACCGAAGGACTTCAGCTCATGGTCACCGGCGAGAAGCGACGCTTCTGGATTCCAGTTGATCTCGCCTACCAGAACCGTCCGGGTCGCCCGGCCGGCATGCTCGTATTCGACGTCGAGCTCATCAGCATCACCAAGGCCCCCGAGCCAGTCACTGCACCCGACGACGTCGCCGCCGCTCCCGCTGATGCCGAGACCACCGAGAGCGGCCTCGCATCGCGTGTCATTGAGGCAGGCACTGGGACTGAGAACCCCACCGCGGCCAGCACGGTCACCGTGCACTACTCAGGCTGGACGACGGACGGGGAGATGTTCGACTCCTCCGTCATGCGTGGGCAGCCCGCGAGTTTCCCACTTAACGGTGTCATCGCTGGCTGGACCGAAGGTCTTCAGTTGATGGTCACTGGCGAGACGCGACGCTTCTGGATTCCGGTCGACCTCGCCTACCAGAACATGCCTGGCCGACCGGCCGGCATGCTCGTCTTTGACGTCGAGCTCATTTCGATTCCGTAGCGGACTCGGCCACGGCTTCGAGCCATCGGCCGACCATCGTGTTTACGTGTCGAAGCCTCGGCACCGATGGGTTCTCTACCCATCGGTCGGCGGCTTCGTTTACGTTTGGGGGGGCCGGCCACGGCAGCGGCAGCGCGCGCAGGTTCCGGATCTTCACCTGTGGGAAGAGCCGCCGATCCTCTGCGAAGAGCGCCTGGTAGACCTCTGTCACCAGTTCGCAGTTAAGGATCGCCGTGAGACGATTGAGCGCCGTCTGCGCCTCCCCCTCGTTGCCAGCCCACTTGGTAACGTGAACGGAATTCAGCGCCATCGTCTGGTCGTCGACGTAGGCGAACACGAGCCGATCGGAGGTCTGGCGGCTGTAGCATCGAGGCCCGTCGAAGAGGCCCGGTGCGCGAAGAGATGTGCCCGCCCTCCTCCACTCCGGCAACAGCTTTGAGGGCTCGGTCTCGATCCACTTAGTGTTCGGTGCCGCCGTGCCGGGGCCGATGTTTCTGCCCTCAAGAACAGGACGCGCCTTCTGAAGGGTACTCGGAGTGTCGGACACGAGGGCAGCCCGCGCGACCGCGGTGCCCGGATTCACCCCGTCCGAAACCGTGAAACGACGATCGAGTCGATGCCCGGCCGCTAGAAGCTTGAACGCTAACTCGCTCACTGCAGACGGCCACGGAATCGTCGAACACTCGCTCGCTTCCACAGCGGAGATAGGTAAGGAGCCCGCGGCCCGCCAGCCGTCCTCGTCCATCATGGAAAACGCGATCGACTGCACGTGAGGCTCGACCACGGAGTCGAACGCGGACATAGCCCGACGACGACACACCACAAGTACCGATCGTAACCCGTGCCTGGGGAAAGCACTCTCGTCGAGGCGGCCAACATGAAACACGTCTACGAACGCCAACCATGCCCGCCGGGTCGCGCCGTATTGAGATGCGCTCAGGATGGCGTCCGGAAGTACGAAACCAGCCACTTCACCTGGGTGGAGTAGGTCCCTAACCACTCGCGCGACAAAGGCGACGGCGGTGTTCAGTCGGCCAGATGTCCAGCCTTGGGCAACGTGTCTAAGTTGCTCGTCGTCCATTTCGGCCGCTTGGGACCTCCGGGAAAACGCGGCGACGAACGGAGGGTTCGCTAACACCGTCAACCTTCCTGCATTCGACGGCCGAGGCTCTGCGAGACCGTCCACCTCCGATAAGTGCAGCCCGCCACTTCGATTGGCCCGTCCTCTAAGCGTTGAGAGCGTGTGCGCCGTCGTAAGCGGGACCTGATCAAGATCCCACCCATACCGTTCTGCAGTCGAGCGCTCTCCCCACGCGTCGAGAAGACGCCCAGTCCCCGCCGCAGGATCGAGCACAGTGTCAGTGGCTAGCTGCGTTCCGGGGAACACGCGCTCGATCAGATCGACCAACCCGCTCGCGACTGCAGTAGGCGTGAGCACGAGCCCAAGCGGATCTCGAGTAATCCGGCCGCGGATCTCTTGAACCTCTCGAATCAGGGCGTCCTCGAGCCTGGCGAGTTCGCTGGTTGCGAGGTTCTGGTGCGCACACTCTGCTAGGGCTTCGCTCGCTGCTTCCAGCAACCCAGCCTCGCCGCCGGCAGTCGAGGCGAACGACTCCCGCAACGCGTTCCCGACCTTCGTCTTCATTCGCCTTGCATCGCGTTCACTGCGTCTCGCACACGAGTAAAGCGCCAGATGCCGAAGAGCACGATCAGCGCTCCGATGAAGGCGAGCACTGCCGCGACGCTCCTGAGCACAGGATCCGCTACGAGTTCGCGCGCCGTAAGCGCGCCGACCAGCAGCGCGAGCCCCGTCCTAAAGTAGGCGAGTAGAGTTCGCTCATTCGCGAGCGAGGTACGGATGGAGGCCAAACGATCCCGCACTGGAACAGTCCTCTTCAAA
This sequence comes from Bradymonadia bacterium, assembly GCA_047629415.1. Taxonomy (GTDB): domain Bacteria; phylum Myxococcota_A; class Bradymonadia; order REDH01; family REDH01; genus CBDUJZ01. Next base: position 12,087 of record JBLHWZ010000054.1, read on the forward strand.
AACAACGATGGCGCCACCGAAGCGACGCCATCATTCTAGTCTAGGTCGAACGAAATCCCTAGCGGAGGTCGCCTACTCTCCGCCGACCGGCTTAAGCGCGGGCGGAACGAGAACCGTCACAATCTGGGTGTCGAGGACCGCGCCGCCCTGCTGCACGACGTCGATGAAGGCTGTGAATACCTGCGGCTCGTTCGTCTCAGGCACGATGCCGTTGTAGGCAGTGATGTCGAAGATAAGCTGCGAGCCCGGCACGACTCCGAGGAAGTGGTCGAACACGCCGTCACCGTTACGGTCAGCGAGAACCGGCTCCTCTGCACAGCCCGTGTCCGGCGCGGTGCCTTCGATGGGGGTGACTCCGGTGATAAACTCGGAGGTATCGACACCTGTCGCGCTCAGCACGTCCTCGTCTGGTCGGACTCGGGTCGTGAGGTCGAAGGTCGCAAAGTTGATCAGCGCCTTGATGCCCTCGATGACCGAATCGCTGAGACCAGCGCCTGAATCGGAGATGTCGTAGACCAGCGGGCAGGTGCCATCCGCCTCAGGGGGCCGACCGGAACCTGAAACGCCGGTGCAGCACATACCAAGAAGGCAGCTACCTGGACGGGTTCCATCGATTGGGTCAGTCCACGCACAGGTCGGAACAACCGACCCAGCTCGAATCGCCATCTCGGTGAGGTCATCCTGGGCAGCATCGCCGGAGGCAACGCCGATCAGGCGAGCGCCAATTGAGCGCATGGCCGCGAAGGCTTCGTTCCGGCTCGAACCGTACTCGTAGCCATCGGTGCCCTTGGCGTGGCTCGGTGCGTCAGTGATGTGCACAATGATCGGAAGTGCACCTTCGCGGAAGCCAACGCCTCCGATCTCACCGTCAGCCACTCCTTCCACGTACCCAACCGCAGGGTCGAACGCTGGAACGGCGCCCGCGGCACAGTCTGGCTCGGTGCGGCCGAAGCCTGTGCATGTCTGGTAAATCGCCTCGAATCCAGACTCGAAGAAGTCGCCGCCGCCGTGACGCTCAAGCGAATTCACGCCAGCGGTCGCCGCGGCGATGTCCGTCGTGACACGCTGCCGAAGAATGAACGGACGGTCTGCACCGTTCCCGTGTCCGGAACACGGGAAGTCGTCGAACTGCCCGAATGCGTACGCGACGTTCTCGATCTCAGCCGCGAGGTCAGGGAAGATGCGACCAGTGAGCGAGGACTGGAGGGCCGAAATCTCACCGCCCATGGAGCCCGTCGTGTCCATGTTGAAGGCGACATCTGCGCGCCGCACATCGACGAGGAAGTTGAGCGTGTCGTCCTGAGGAACGTCGAGGTAACTCAGCTCGAAGAAGAAATCTACGTCATCCGTGATGTCTCGAGCGGGGTCACATGCCTGGTTGAGGTCTTCTTCGCCGCCTCCGAATGCGACTTCCAAGAGGTCCGTGTAACCGTCGCCATCGGAGTCCTGGCGGGTTCGCTCAGTCGAGTCGGGGCAGCCCAGTTCGATCTCATCAGCAAGTCCGTCGCCGTCCGAGTCGATGTCGAGGAAGTCCTGGGTACGGTCACCGTCCGAATCGAGCGGTGGAAGTTCGCTACCCGGCGCGCGGCCGAACTCGTCCTCATCGAGGTGACCGTCATCATCCGAATCCAAGTCGAGATAGTTCGGGACGCCGTCTTCGTCGAGGTCGGATCCGCCCTCGAAGAAGTCGCCAATGTTATCGTTATCCGAATCGGTATCGAGCATGTCCGGCAGGCCGTCGCCGTCCGAGTCGACGTCACCCTCGAAGTCGTCGGGAAGCGCATCGCCGTCCGAGTCGCTGTCGCGGAAGTTCGGAAGCCCGTCCCCATCAAGATCGTCGGAAGACTCCTCGGCGTCGCCAAAGCCATCGCCGTCCGAGTCGATGTCGAGGAAGCCTGGGAGGTCGTCGAAGTCGTCGTCCTCCGTGCTCTCCTCAGAGTCAGGCCGTCCGTCGCCATCCGAATCTTCGTCTTCGAAGTTGGGGATGCCGTCGCCGTCAAAGTCGCCGTCACCCTCGACTTCGTCAGGGATCCCGTCGCCATCCGCGTCGTTTGCCGGAGGAACATCAGGATCTGCGTCTGGCTGGCCAGCATCAGTTGTCCCAGTGTCCTCACCAGTGTCTTCACCAGAATCACCGGTTGCGTCCGCGCCACCGACGTCCGTGCCGGCATCGCCAGTTCCTCCTGTGTCAACACCGGCCCGGGTATCCGGGCCTGCAGTGGAGCAGTCGGAAACGGACGAATCACAGACCGTCGGAGCATCGTTACAAGCGGTTCCAGCAGCAGCAAGCGCCAGCACGAGAGCGGCGCGAGAGATAGCGGGAAGAAGCGGTGAGCGCATCGTCGACCTTAAAGGTAGGAGGGCGGGACTCGGACCCAAACGGTACGAGGCGTTGCGACCCATACCACATTGTACGAATCGGATAAAAGGCGTGGAAGCGACGTTTGGGACGATATCGTCCGAACCCGTCCTGAGTAGCGACGGAACAGCCGCCGGATTGTGCTGGGTCCGAGAACTGGACATCCCTCTTCCGCACGTGGCTAGGGACGCTGCCACTCCACTTCGACCGATCGAACCACCGGCGTAACGTCACGATCGTCCGTACCGAGTTCGACTTCTATTTCGCAGAAGCGACCGTTCGGGACGAGGTCACCGATCCCTGCCGGAGACCCGGAGAACTGAGGTGTCCATGCGCTCCAGGTTGCGTCTACGCCGCCGGCGCGCGACCGGGCGCGAACGCGCACCGCAGTACCTGGGGGCTGAACCGCGTCGAAGTTCACGGAGTCGAACGCGCAGTCCGCCCAACCGCAGTCGAAGGTCACGTTCCAAGTGCCCGACGGAGCTGTAAAGTTCCGGAGTTGGAATCCGGTCATATCCGAGTAGCTGTAAGGAGTACGACCGGTGCCGATGACGTCTAGTTCGTCGCCGTCAGAGTTGTATCGGCGGGCCTCCGCAGAGTCCTTGCACATGACCCAAATGTTTCCGTCGCGTGCAACACCCACCCCGATGGGGTTGTCGCAGGTCGCAATTGTCCAGTCCCACTCTTCGGTGGTGGGGTTGAACTTTCCGAGGCGATCCGTTCCGGAGGCCGCGAGGTAGACCATGCCTTCGCCGTCGACCGCGACACCGCGCGTCTCGCGCATGTTGGGGTGCGTGTAGAGGTCGGTCTCGATGGAGCCTTCGTCGAAGCGGGAGCGATCAAGCCGAATGAGACCGTCGCAGCGCCAAGCCCCTGCCCAGACGTTCCCGGCGCCATCTACGGCGATACCGTAGGGCGTTGCGCAGCCGCTCGGTCCCCAAGAGCCCAAGTAGCGGTTAGTGTTTGAGTCGAACGCCCCAATTCCATCGCTGGAAATGGTCGAGATCCAGATGATACCTTCGCTATCGATGGCGAGGCCATAGACGTTGACGGGCACTGGGAACTCGCCGACGATTTCGCCCGATTCGGGATCAACGCGATAGAGTTTCTGACCGCCATAAGTGCCAACCCACACGAAGCCTTCGCGGTCGATCGCGAGACCACGAGGGATGTCGCCGAGGTCACCAATCGCGACGGTAAAGGCGACGCACTCATCTCCCTCGCAGCCGCTCGAGAGGACTTTCGTCAGGCTCCCCTGGCCACCAAACGCGCGGTTCGCAACAAAGACGTCACCGTTGAAATCGACAGCGGTCCGACTGGGGTCGTCGCCAACGGGGAAGGTTCCCACTACCTCGGCGAGGTCGGTGTCGATCCGCGTCACGGTCTGGTCGTCGGTGTTCGCGACCCAAAGATCTGGGAAACTTGCTCGGCTGGAGCCAAGTCGTAGCCCATCGCCTGTATTCTCCTCGTCGACCCCGTCGAACTCGCCCAGCGCCCACGCGCTCGGCTCAGCCCAAGTCGCGCGGTAGCAAGATTCGTCGCAGGTGCCGCAGGCGTTGGTCAACCCCTCATCGGTGAAGCCATCGCAGTCCTCATCCACGCCGTCGCAGAGGAACTCCGGCACGACGTCGGCGACACAGACCCCGCATGTGTTGCGGACGCCCTCATCGGTAAAGCCGTCACAGTCGTTGTCCAACTCGTCGCACAGCTCCGGAGCGGAACCGCAGACGCTGCATCCATCAGGACCGACGTCAACGGAACCGTTGCAGTTGTTGTCGAGGCCGTCGCAGACCTCAAGCGAGGGCAATACGAACTCTCTGCACGCGGTCCAGAACTCGCCAGTAGCGTCGCACTCCCGAGTGCCCGCCTCGCACTCGCCTACACCAAGCGTTTCAGGCGGTCCTGGGTAGCATGCGGGATCGCCGGTGCACGGGCAGCCATCGTCGACCTCTCCGTCACAGTCGTTGTCCTCACCATCAGCACATACTTCCTCAGGAGCCGTGCCCGGGCAGATGCCGCAGGCGAGCAATAGACCTTCATCGGTCGCGCCGTCGCAGTCGTTGTCTTCTCCGTCACAAACCTCCGGAGGCTCGGGTGCTCCACAGACACCACAGCGGTTCCGAAGAGCCTCATCCGCGGTGCCGTCGCAGTCGTTGTCGAGCCCATCACAGACTTCTTCGATTGGCAGAAGTTCACCAGCGCAGGCGCCCCACGCGTCGTCTTCGCAGTCTGTGAGACCGCCGCGACAGCGACCAACCCCAAGGGTGCGTGGCTCGCCTGAGTAGCAAGGCTGAGACGTTCGTCCTTCGCAGGAGCAGCCGGCGTCTGGCTCATCGATGTCACCGTCACAATCGTTGTCGAGGCCGTCGCCGCACACCTCAAGAGGCGGTGCGCCGCACTGACCGCAGACATTCGTCACGCCTTCATCGACGTTTCCATCGCAGTTTTCGTCGACCCCATCACAGAGGCTCTCAACCGGTCCGCGGGGGGTAAGTTCGCCCTCGCATTCCGACCACTCACCGCCGGCGCAAACCTGGAAGCCCGAACGACACGGGCCCACTCCTTCGCTAATCTCGGGTCCGGTGTAGCAAGGTGCAACCTGCCCCTCCGTGCAAGGACAGGCCTCATCGATGTCCCCGTCACAGTTATTGTCGACGCGGTCGCCGCACTGCTCGCTCGCCCCTGGGTTCGAGGCTCCGTCACGTGGCTGGCAGTCAAGCTCACCGAGCTCGCAACCAGGCCCGTAGCCGTCTCGGTCAAAGTCCTCGCACTCAGAGGCGGCGTCGGTGTCCGAACCAACGTCGGTCACGTCGGTGTCCGGGGTGCCGCCGGCATCTTGGGTAGATGTCGTCGCCGAGCATCCCCAAAGGAGGCAGAGAAGAGGCAGAACGAGAAGGATTTGGCGAAGCATTAACGCAGGGGATTCGGTTCAGCAGTGCATAATTCTAGCGGGCTGCCGCCCGAGACACAATGTGAGCCGTTCAGTCGTTCGACATTTTGCTCTTCATCCGCTCCAGTTCCACCGCGAGACGGTCAAACTTCTCGACGGGAGACTCAGGCGGGGGACCGTTCGGGGAAGGCGGGGGCGGTGCGATCACAGCCGAAACCTCCACCGCGGTGAGCTCCTCCTCTGCCTGCTGTTCCGCCTCAGCGCGTAGCGTATCGGCATCCGTCGCCGGTTGAACTTCGGTCTTTTCGGAGCGGTTGAAATACCAGAAGCCCCCGGCGCCTGCGCCAGCGAGCCCCACTAACCCGAGCGGGCTGAGGAGCGTGCCTATCACCATCTTGGCGACCCACAGACCACCGATCCCCATCAAGCCCCACTTCGCGTAGGTGAGATACTCCTGCGGTGTTGCCTTCTGCAGGGCTCCGTCTGTCTCTTTCTCGTCCGCCATTGGGCGCCTGTAGTTGTACTTTGGTACCGGTTGCTGGATGCATAACCACGGCTCACGGTAAGCGTAAACCCCTACGATTACGCAACCATTTAACCAACCACTTACATAAGTGACTCCAGAACGCAGCGCGCGACTCGCTCCAAGTCCTACTGGCAAAGGCCATCTAGGCAATATGAGCTCGTTTCTTCTCGCGTGGATACAGGCGCGCAGTCACGGTGCATCTCTGTCCATGCGGGTAGAAGATCTCGATCCCCCACGATGCGTAGAAGGTGCCGCCGAGGCGATTATGGACGACCTCGAATGGCTCGGCATCAGCTGGGACTTCGGGCCACGACGCGGTGGGCCCCACTCTCCGTATCTGCAGTCACAAAGGTCGGGTCTTTATGACCGACGGCTCGAGGAATTGAAGGCGGCGGACCAAGTTTACCCCTGCTTCTGCTCCCGGAAGGATGTTCGCGACGTCCTCAGCGCTCCGCACTCGGGTTTCGACCCCACCACGCAATACCCAGGTACCTGCGCGGCGGGAGCCGACTGGGATCGAGCGGCCACGACGGAACATGCGATTCGGTTTCGCACGAAGGGCCGAGTTCGGGTGCACGACCGGGTACTCGGAGAGCTTGAACATGACATCGCGGTGCGCCCCGGTGACTTTGTCGTCCGACGCCGTGACGGACTCTACGCTTACCAGTTCGCCGTCGTCGTCGACGACGCTGCGATGGGGATTACCGAGATCGTTCGGGGCTTCGACCTCTTCGACTCGACGCCTCGGCAGTTCGCCCTCTTTGACGCGCTCGCCGCACCCCGGCCGGCAACATGGCATGTGCCTTTACTCACCGACGAACGGGGTGACCGCTTCAGCAAGCGACATCGTTCGATCTCACGGTCGGGGCTCGAGGAAGTCGGTTGGACGCCGCAGCTTCTCCGTGGAGTTTTCGCCTGGCTATGGGGCTGGTCCCCCTCTCCTGTCGCGTTGGCGGCCGCGGAACTCGTCACGTTATGGAATCCAGCGACGCTTGCGCGGGAGTCGATCGAAGTTCCTGACGCGTTCTTCGAAGGCCCAACAGCGCTAGGTCTTGAGCTCTCCCGAGAGTAGGCCCGAGGCGATCGTTCGATAGAGCTCGATTCCTTCGGAGATCGCGGCCGGTGTGATGTGCTCATCAGGCGAGTGGGCGGTCCGGATGTCACCAGGACCCACCAGAATCACCGGGGCAATGTGATTGAGGTAGGGGGCATCGGTGTTGAACGGCACCACGTCCGTGGCGAATCGGTCGGCCCAGGCCAGGAGTTTGGTCGGCTCGTTTCTGGCATCCACCCGGAATTCCCCGCGGTCGCCAACGATTCTCTGGGCTTCGGCGAGCAGCCGGTCCACCGAGTGCGTTGCGCGCAGGAGGATCTGTGCCTCTGCGTCGGGAGCGAAGACATTTGCCGCAACGCCACCCCTAATTGTGCCAACGTTGAGAGTCGTCGGGCCAAGCTCTGGATCCGAAGGCCACTCATGAGCCAAGAGATCGTCCAGCGAGGAGACGAGCTTGTGCACGGCGCTGAAGCCGACCTCAGGGAAGGCGCTGTGACCTGCCTTGCCAGTGCAGCAGAGGGTTCCCTTCAGTATTCCTTTCTGCCCGACTGCGAGGTGGTTCCTAGTCGGTTCTCCAAGAATCGTGGCGCGAAGCCTCGGGTAGGCCTCGCGCCCAGCGACGATCGCACCCACGTGGTCGACCTCCTCTCCGACGACGAAGAGGAATCCGGTTCGCGACCGATCTTCTTCGGACAAGAGTTTCCAAGCTTCGAACATGGCGAAGATCCCACCCTTGGTGTCGCAGGCGCCACGTGCGCGGATGGTTCCGTCGTCGTCGATGCGCGGTCCAAAGAACGGCGGCACCGTATCAACGTGGGTGCAGAAGATGATCTCCGGCTCCACCCCAGGCGATGCAGCAAAGACGTTCCAGCGGTGGCGTTCCACGGCTTGCCGGCTGACAGCCAAGCCAAGTCCGGCGAGTTCTTCCTCAAGCCTTCGCAGGAACTTCTCCTCGGCGCCTGTAGTCGACTCGATCTCAAGCCATGCGAGTAAGGGTTGAACGTTCAAGTTACCGTCTCCGTTTTGAGCCGACGCCCAGATTGCGAGGAGCGTAGGTCAATGGTACGTCCCGCGGGTTTTATCAAATGGCCGCAGTCGTTATGTTCGCGGTTCGACCCTATTGGGTCCATCCGTACACTGGAGTTTGTAGATGATTCGCCGCTTTACTGCAGCGTTCGCGCTGATCGCTTGCATATTACCCGCCGCCGCCTTCGGCGAGACGGTCCTGGTTCTCGATGACACGAATTCCACCACCGAGGCCCAGGACGCCGCGGAACGGATGGGATTCGACGTCACCGCGACTCGTAATATTGCCGGGTTCTTGGCGGAGTACGAATCCCGCGAGGAGTGGGATCTTATTGTGGTCGATGTGGCCCGCCTGGTCTTCACCGCAGCGTTGCTCGCCCCGATCGAGGAGCACATGACCAACGGCGGTCCAGTGCTCGTGTCGTACGGGAACATGGATGGGAACGTCGCAGTGCGCGACGCGTTCCAGCTCACCTGTTCGGGTGATCCAGGCACGCTCTCTTTGGCGTCTACTCCAGAGAGCGGATACGACATATTCAATCTAGCGCAGAACCTGCCGAGCCCGTTCCTCGGTCAGAGCAATCACACGGACAACGGCGATCGCTGCGATCCAGCCGTTGATGGTCTGACATTGGCCCGTGAGGCCAATGCAGGCGGTGCAGCCCTGGTCGTGACGAGTCGCGACAATCAGGTAATGTACACCGGCATTGTCTACGACTCGCTTCGCGCCCCGAATACCGACATTGACGGCGATGGCCTCAACGACGTCAGCGAATTGATCGAGAACCAAATCCTCGCTCTTCTCGATCTACAGACTCCCGCACTAGTCGTTTACTCAGACGGCCCCACGCCGGAGATCGATGCCTGGTCAGGCCAACTAGAGCTTGAGGTTATTCGGCCCGCCGACGTGACCGAGCTCGACGCGTTGCTGGCCGAGGACGACTACTACGCCCTCTACGTTTCGCTCTCCGACCTCGCAGCTGCCGACGTCGCTCTCCAGACGAGCATCACGAGCGCTTTGGCCAGCGCGACCCCTGTCCTCTTCTTCTCCGGCGACTTTGACGCGGCGAGCAGCTGGGCCGACTTTTTCGGAATTACGACCGGCACCTCGTCGGACACCGCAAGCGACGTCGTTCCCGGCACCTCGGGCCTCCTCCGCACCCTCTTCAACCAGCCTAACGTCGTCGCCGGCCTTCCAGTCGCTGCCGACGGCGCTGGCGACAGCCGAGACGTCATCACGGACGCTGGCACACTAGAGCCGGTTGCCGTCTTCGCTGATGGCGGCACCGCAGCCGTAGCCGACCTCTCCGGCGGCCTCATTGTCGGCTCGTTTCTCCCCGGAGAAGTGGGCCTCACCGACGCTGACGCAGACACCATCTCCGAGATCTCTGAATTCCTCGAGAACGCGGTCGCGTTCGCCAACGAGGTCGGCGGCCCCTTCGCCCTCCTGCTCTCTGATGCCAGCTCCAACGGGCTGGACTCCGAGATGGATGAGGCAGCACGCCGCATGGGTTGGTTCCCTCTGCATCAGCTCGACGCTAACGAAGCCGATGCGACGCTGGACACAACGGATGTCGTCATCATCCTCGTCGAGAACGTCGGAGAAGATACCGTTCCGTTCGCGTCCGCAACCTTCCTCACGACTCTCGATGCGTGGATCGAGACCAACCCCTTGGTCTTTGCCTCCGCCAACCTCGATAGCCTCGCTGACTGGCAACTGGTCCTCGGCGTCACCGCTGGCGACGATTTCGCGACGCCTCGTACGGTGGTCCGCGACCCGACCAACCTCGGCCGACTCTTCGCAATTCCGTCGCGCACGCCCGACGACTTGGCCGGAGCAACATCAACGCTGACCGACTACGGCGACGAATTCACTCTCGACGAGGTTGGCGCTGTTGTCGCCCGATACACAACAGGCGGTGCTGCTGTCGCGACGACTCACAACATGAACGTGGTGATCAATGGTTTCGCGCTTCAGGGCGTTGGACAAGCCGACACGGATGGCGATCGCTTGCGCGACATTCAGCAACTTTTGATCGGGGAGATGACAGCCGTCACTTCCCCCCAAGCTTCACTTGTTTTCGACGACGACGCAGGTCGCCCCAGCATCTTCGGCGAGGCAGCGCAGCGCGCGGGCCTTCGCGCTGAGATCGTGACGACTCCCGCCGCCTTCGTCGCCGCTTACGATGACGGAGAATTCCAGCAGATCGCCGTCGATTCCTCCGCCGGCGACTCGCTCGTTGAACCCGAAGCGTGGATCCGGGTTTTGGATTGGACGTCCGAAACCCGCGGAATGACCCTGGCCTTCAACAACTTCGACGCCCATCCAGATGTCGCGACGCACTTTGGCTTCGACGCATCCGATGCGGCAGTGCTGAACACGATTGTTGAATCGTTCGGAGATACTTCAAACATCTTCCGCGAGCCGGAGTTCGTGCCCACCCCGATTTCTCGCGGGCCCGCTCTCTACCTCGACGCCGGTGATGAACTGACACCCACGGGCGACGCGACCGTCGCCGCACGCTACCTCTTCAACCTGGGCCCGATCGCTAGCGTGCTCTCGTTCAGCGGCACAGTCGCGGTCAACGCGTTCGCTCCTCGCGAGCTTGCTGACTCGGACCTCGACACGGACGGAATCGACGACCGCGTAGCTCTGTTCACCAACGAGATGATTCGTACCGGCCGTGTGCCGGTCCCCGTCCTCGGTGGCCCCTACGAATTGGCCGAGGGCGGAACAGTCACGCTGGACGCCAGCGGAAGCTTCGACCCGTTCGGCGAGACACTCGAGTTTGACTGGGACCTCGATGACGACGGCGACTACGACGATGGCTCCGCTGCTACTGTTGTTGTCAGCGGCGCCGGTGTTGATGGTCCGGCCAACACCTCGGCGGCCCTTCGCATCCGGAACGAGTCGGGCCTCACGGCAATCGCCGTGATTGAAATCCCCATCATCAACGTCGCCCCGACGATTAACGCTGGGTCTAACCGGACGGTGAACCAAGGCTCGACCGCCAATTTCTCCGTCACTATCAACGACGTGCCAGACGACACGCACCTGGTCATGTGGGACTTCGGCACGGTCGGTGGTGACACTGACGTCGGCGAGTCGGTCAGCTTCGCCTACACCGAACTCGGCGTGTACACCGTCACGGTCACGGTCACGGACGACGACCTCGGGGAAGCGACCGCTAGCTTCGACGTCACCTACCAGAACGTCCCCCCGACCATCGACGTCGGCTCCTATGCAGCGATCGACGAAGGTCAGACCGTCGATGTGACCGCCACCGTTGGTGACGCGGGAGGCGACCCGATCGTAGTCACTTGGAACTTTGGCGACGGTGGCGACACCGTCGAGGGCCTCACCGCCTCGCGTCTCTACGACGACGACGGAACGTTTACGATTCGAGGCACGGCCACCGACGACAATGATGGCGAGCGTTCGGACAGCACGAACCTCATCGTTCGCAACGTCGCTCCGGTTATCACCAGCACCGCACCGCTCGTCGTCGAAGCAGAGGGCAGCTACTCCTACGACATGACGGTCATCGACCCGGGTGACGACGAAATCACCTACGAACTCACTGTCGCGCCCGAAGGAATGACCGTGAGCGCGGCCGGCGAAATCCGCTGGACACCCGAAGCGATTGGCTTCGGGGACGTCCCGATGACTGCCACAGTCCGTGACGGAGACGGAGGAACCGCGACCGAGGAGTGGACGATCATAATCACCTTCGGTGACTCCGATTCAGGCGGTGCACCTAACGTCTGCGAGATCGCCTACGGGTTCGACCCAGACGACGGTGCCGACGACCTCTCAGATCCCGATGAGGACGGCCTTAGTGTTGCCGAAGAGTGCATCGCAGGTAGCGATCCGACGGTCTTCTCTGGACCTGCCGCGCCGGCTCCAATCTCGCCGATCGACAACGAGACATGGCGCCAGCCCTTCCTTGAACTCGTCACGCAGAACTCCGCAGACCCCGACGGTGACTTCGTCAACTACGACTTCCAACTCTACTCTGATGAGGAACTCACCGAGCTGCTCGACGAGGCCCGCGGCGTCGAAGAAGTAGCGCCCGGCGAGACCGTCACAACGCTCGATACAGAGCTCGTCGAGGACACCATCTACTACTGGCGCGTCCGCGGCGCGGCGACTGACGTTACGGGCCCATGGTCGGAGGCGGCCACCTTCATCTTCAACCAGCGAAATGCACCGCCTGGACGGCCGACGGCGATTTCTCCCGTCGAATACTCAGCAGAGAACCCGCCAATCCTCCGCGTTTTGAATGCCCTCGAGCCTGAGTTTGAGACGGTCGTCTACGACTTCGAACTCTTCAACGGGACGACGACTCGTGAAGACCTACGCATCTTCCTGGCGCAGGACGTAGTCGAGGGGGACGGGGGCGAGACCTCAGTGACCGTCGACATCGAGTTGGAAGAAGACAGCCGATACACGTGGCGTGCTCGTGCTCGTGACCTCTCTGGCGGCGTTGGC
>JBLHWZ010000055.1:0-24360 GCA_047629415.1 Bradymonadia bacterium
GCCGGTGGCGGCGTTGTTGGCCTGCGCATCGCAGAACAGCTGATGCACACTCACTCCGTCGTGCTAATCGGGCCCACTCATCGGGACCAAGCGCGTCTCGATCGCCTCGATATCGAGACCCTCACGGGTGCGATTACGTCGCCATCCGCGCTGACCGCAGCTGGGGTCGGCGACGCCGATGTATTCGTCGCAACATCAAACGAAGACGAGAAGAATATCGTCGCCTGCGTCGCTGCCCGCCGCCTCGGCGCAGCCCAGGTTATCTGCTTCCTCAACCGACGCGGATTCTTCGCCGTAACAGACGACGAGGCCGAGCTGGCCGAGTCTCTCGGCATCGACGCGGTCATCCGACCGGCAGCTCAGCTCGCCGAAGAGATCGTTCGCATCGTCACGGTTCCCGGTGCGCTGGACGTCCGGTCGTTCCTGGGCGGTCGTGTTCAGCTGCAGAAGTTCCTGCTCGACGGAGAGTCCCCACTCACCGCTCGGAATGTCGCACAGCTTAAGCTCCCCAACGGTGTGCTCCTCGTCATGGGACACCGCGAAGACGACTTCTTTCTCCCCCGCGGTGACTCTCGATTCCAAACGGGGGACCGAGTGACGGTGCTCGGAACCCCCAAGGGGCTAAGACGGCTGCAGCGATACCTTCTGGACGCCAAGGCCCGCCGAAAACGAGGCAAGGCCCTGATCGTCGGTGGCGGCCTCGTGGGTGGCGCCGTTGCGGAGGGTCTGACCGAAGCGGGATGGACAGTCAAAGTCATCGAGAACGATCGAGCGCGATGCAGCGAAATCGCAGCGCAACTAGATTGCCTCGTGATTCACGGAGACGGCTCTGACCTGGAGCTGCTGGAGCAGGAAGCGAGCGACGAGCCCGACGCCCTCGTCGCCGTCACCAGCAATGATGAGAAGAACCTCTTGATCTCGCTTCTCGCGCAGCACCTGGGCGTTCCTCGCGTCATCACCCGGGCCGATCGCCTAGTGAATGAGCGGATCTTCGAGAAGGTAGGCGTCGACGTCGTTCTCTCCGCCAAGGGGACTGCCATTCGACGAGTCGTCAGCGACCTGATCGACAACGACGAGAAACACATCGGCGAGCTGGAGCACGGAGATTTCCACGTACTCGACATCGAGTTGCCGAAGGACTTCGTGCCGATCCGGATCGACCGCCTCAACCTTCCCCGGTTCGCGATCATCGGCGCAGTGTTCCGAGGTCGCGCGGTTACGATTCCCAAGGGCAAGCACATGCTGGAACCTGGCGACCACTTGCTCCTGATCTGCCACCATGAACGTGAGTTGGAGCTCCACGAGGCGCTGCGCTTACCACCTCCGGTTCGAGCGTGAGAGTCCCGGTCGTCGCCGCGGTAATCGGCGAGCTTTTACTCTATTTCGGCGCCGCCTTTGGGCCACCGCTGGTCCTGGCGATTCTCGATGGCGAAGCGCAGACCGCGGTCGGTTTTGCTACCGCCATGGGCATCGCGCTGGCGCTCGGCACCGTCGCACACGCTGCGTTTCGCAGGCGCTCGGAGCTCACGCTGCATAGGACGGAAGCGTTGGCGATCGTGGCAGGCACTTGGCTGGTGTTCGGTTCCATCGGGACGATCCCGTACATGTTCTGCGGCCTGAGTTTCGTTGACTCCCTCTTCGAGTCCATCTCTGGGTTCACGACCACGGGAGCAACGATCCTGACCAACTTCAACGACTTCGACCGCGCCTTCTTCCTCTGGCGGGCGATGACTCAATGGTTCGGCGGACTCGGCGTCATCGCACTCTTCGTCGTCGTCCTGCCCCGCCTCGGCATCGCTGGACGTCAGCTCTTCTTCGCCGAAGCGTCGGACGCGGCCGCCGACGGGCCGCGACCACGTGTGCGCGCCGCTGCAGCACGGCTCTGGGTCCTCTACTCTGCGCTAACAGCGTTGCTCGTTGCGTGCCTTATGCTCACCGGCATGGACGCCTTCGATGCTGTCTGCAACTCTCTGACGACGCTATCGGCCGGAGGGTTCTCGCCGAACGGAATGTCGATTGCTGGCTACGCCAATCCAGCAGCGGAGTGGATTCTCATTCCGTTCATGCTGATCAGTGGCACTAGTTTCACCCTGCTCTACCGGGCCTTGACCGGGTCTCCGATGGCTCCATTCAAAGACGCCGAGTTCCGTGTTTTTTATGGGGTCAGCATCATCGGCGGCCTTTTGGTCGGCTGGGTGTTTTCCGGCGGACTCGACTTCGAGAGCGTGCGTCACGGCCTCTTTCAGTCAGCGAGCGTCATCTCCAGTACCGGCTTCGCGAGTCAGGACTTCGAACTGTGGAACGAGCAAAGCAAAGCGCTTCTGCTGGTCTTGATGTTCATCGGCGGCTGCGCCGGCTCGGCGGCGGGCGGCCCAAAGGTCGTTCGCTTGCTCATCTTCGGGCGCTACGTCACGCAGTCCATCACCCGAACGATCCACCCTGCGGCGATCACGCCCTACAAGTATCAGGGCAAGGTCATGCCAGGCCGCGTCATGCGATCGGTCATTTCCTTGGTAGTACTCTATTTCGTCGGTTACGCAGCGCTCGGCGCGACACTGGTCCTAATGGGAGTTGAGATGGAGACCGGGTTCACCGCCGCGCTCGCCTGCCTAGGCAACATTGGGCCAGCATACGGAGTGGCGGGACCGATGGGTTCCTACGCCTCGTTCTCGGTCCCCGCGAAGCTGACCCTCACTCTTGCGATGTGGGTTGGACGCCTCGAAATTGTGACCGTGCTGGTGCTGCTGCACCCCGATTTCTGGCGGAATATTCGCCTCAAGGACCGCCCTTCCAGGCCACCTCGTCAGATTCGAGTGAAGACCCGCGAGGAAGCTGTCGAGACTGTGTGATAGTGTGCAAGCCTACCCCTGGCTTGCAATGAAACGACTACTCACGCTCTCGCTCCTCCTCGTCGGCTGCTCAAGCACGCCGGCCGCGGCGCCCGCATCAGGGCCGGACGATGATACCCGGGGCACAGATGCCCTTGCGGATGTCTCGCCGGACGCTGGCACCGACGTCGCCGAAGCAGACACCGTCGAAGACCTGCGGACCGACGCGGACTCCGGGGGGAGTGATACGCAAACGGATCTCGGAGCTGACGCCCCAACCGACAGCGGGATCGATGCCGTGGGCGACTTGGGCGACGATGTGCCCGAGGACACTCAACGGGACACGCCGCCGAACCCCGATGCTCCGGACGCAGACGCTGCCGAAGACGTCGGCGCCGTTGATGAGCTGCGGATCGACCTCCGGGATATATGGGGCCGCCGACTCAACTCTGGCGAATGCTCTGTCCGAGCGGGTTCGGAAGTTATCAGAACAGTCGACGGGGCCGCGCTCGTCGAGTTCACGGAGGGCCAGACTGCCACGGTGGAATGTGCAGCCGACGACTACTGGGATGCGTCACTCCTCATCGAACGCATGGATGACGGCAGCGTCTCGGTGACTCGCGACGGTCTGAACGCGCAGATCGGCGTCGCTTACTACCCCGGAGCGGATACGCTCTTCGTCGGCCTACCCCACCGCTGGTTTGCCTCGACTGGTCGAGCACCAAGTGATGGAAACCGAGTACGGCTGCTGATGGATGGCGAAGAGACATGGGAATTGGTGGCTGGCCGAATCGAGGCTGCTACGGATTCGGTGCACGCTGCCTCGTGGTGGTGGGAGTCTGATTTCGAGCTCATCCGGCCCAACGCGATCCTCTCCGAGTCCGCCCGGCGAAGATTTCAAGTCATTGAGCTTTTGGAGGCATCTCCCGCAACTAAACGGGTCATGATTTGGGGCCATCCTCTCGCCAGTTTCCTGAACGTCGACGACGAACTGGAGCGGCATGGAGAGATTCCGCGGGACGACTTTGAGTTCATGACGCAGAGAAACCCATCGATCGGCGCGTTCCCGTGGGAGCTGGAACCTGCGCCTTTCGGAGACGCGCTCTCGGCCCAGATCGGCGTGACTTCGTCACTACTGAGCGAGCTCCCGATGGAGCGCGTCGGCCCCGCATACACAGTCGACATCAGCGACTTCCCGTTCGGGTTCGACGCCCCGCTCGCCTCGTACCACCAAAAGCTCTGGGTCTTCGACGGCGACGAAGCGATCGTTAGCGGAATGAACGTGAAGCTCACCGACTGGGACTCCTCTGACCACGAGGTGTTCGACCACCGCCGCATGGCCTTCGATTCATCGGCCGGCGATCGACAAGACGTCCTTGACCGTGACAGCGAGCCGGACAGTGGGCCCCGCAAGGACTACGCCGCATATGTGGAAGGGCCGGTCGCAGCCGACGTCGAGGATCTCTTCGCTACTCGTTGGAACCACCTCATCGACGAGGGCCAGGAGTATTCATGGAACGCGTCTGAGATCCGACCGCGGCCGCTCCCTGAAATCACAGGCGGCGTTCAGGCCCAGCTGGTCGCGACGATGCCCGAGCCGTTCTACGAGTACTCGATCGTCGAGTCCCATCTGAACGCCATCCGCAACGCGTCGCAGTACATCTTCATCGAAGACCAATACTGGCGTGCGCCTCTCTTGGTGGACGCTGTTTTTGAACGAATGACCGCGGTCCCGGGTCTCGTCCTCGTTGTCGTTACGAAGCCGGTCAACGAGTTCACTGACCCAGGCTGTTACTGGACTCACGAGACGAACGAGCGCCTCGCCTCGGCCTTCGGCGACCGCTACCACACCTACCAGCTCCGGACGTTCGGCACGGCGATTAGCTTCGGGTTTGACGAGACAGACGGCGTGTTCTTGGACATGGATGTGCACTCCAAAATCATGGTGGTGGACGACGTCTTCCTTAGCGTCGGATCCTGCAACAAGAACAACCGCGGGTACGTCTACGAGGGTGAATCGAATCTCAACGTCTTCGACCGTGCCTGGGTCCAGACAGAGCGAGAGCGCATCGTCGCCAATATGCTGGGCCTCACATTCACCCCCGATGATTGGATCGCCGAGCTCGAGCGGGCAGCCGATCGGAACGATGACGTCTGGGACGCCTGGGATGACGAAGGGTTCGACTTGGACCTAGACGGCGACCCGCTACCGTTCGCCTACCAGCCACGCGGCTTCCTCTACTCGCTCGCATTCGACGAGCCCTCCGATTGCCTGATCGAGCCCATCGGACCCGACGTTGCTTCCCATGAGGACGATGAAAAACCCTAAGCTCCTAAGCCTAGCAGCGGCCGTCCTACTCTTCGCATGCTCGGACGAGTCACCGAACGGCACTACCGACGCCACAGACCGCGATGTTGATGTTGCGTCGGACACTGACGTCGACGGATCAGCGGACGGGAGACTCGATGCGGAGGCCGACGCGCCTCTGCCCGATGTGGAAGCGGGAACGCTCGAGGAGCAACTCAACCGCGGCGCTTACAAGGTTGGCAGCTATGAGATGGAGTTCATCGACGAGACTCGGCCCACACAGGCGAATGGCAGTTTCGAGGGAGCCGATTCGCGGACACTTGAGACGATCGTGCTCTATCCCGCGCAAGAAGACGAAGAGACCCCCGCCGCGGGTGGACCGTTCCCCCTTTTGGTCTACTCCCACGGGTTCATGTCGAATCGATTCGACAACCGCGGGCTGATGGAGCACCTCACTCGCCAAGGATACGTCGTCGTCTCGGCGGACTTTCCGCTGACGCACCGAGGGGCACCCGGCGGAGAGAACGTTCTCGACATCGAGTATCAGCCGGCGGATGTCTCATTCCTCATTGATTCGTTACTCAGCGACGAAGACCTGCCGACGCGCGGTCTTGTAGACGGAGAGAACATCGGCGCCTTCGGAGTCTCCCTGGGAGCGATGACGAGCCTGATGCTCGGCTACCACCCGGAGTTTGGCGACCCTCGAATCGACGCAGTAGTCGCCGCCGCCCCCCCAACGTGCTTTGCGCCGGCACAGATGCTCGACTCCGGGCTGCCCTTGCTACTGATCCACGGCGACAACGACTCAATACTGCCGTACGGCGAGAATTCGGAGGCGGCGTACCCCTCCGCAATAGCGCCCAAGTTCTTCGTGACCATCAACGCCGGCAACCACGCGAACTTTCCAGACGCAGGGTTGATTATGGAAGCCCTTCCGAACTCCGACACGATCGGTTGCTCGGCGATCGCCTCGAACATCCCGGTAGCCGACATGGGCACGTTGGCGGAAGCGATTGGAGGACGGCCCGCGGCCGAGGTGAACGCCCAGTGTTCAGCGCCGTGCATCGATGTTGACTCAGCCCCGGAGTCGATCTCACCGGTGATCCAGCATGACATTTTCAACGCGGGCACCACGGCATTCTTCAACTACTACCTTCGCGATGATGAGCGCGGGCTGGGCTTCTTGGTTTACGAGTTCGAGGACTCGTTTCCAGAAGATATGTCGCTGGAATTTGATCTGTCGGAGTGACTAGCGGCGGCCACGGAAGGCGAACGCCTGCTCAGGCTGGATCCACGAACTGAAACATGTTCTAGTCCCTGACTGCACCTCACGCTGGAGCCGTCATGGACCTAACAAACATGCCCGAAATCGGATTCTGGAAGCACGCAGCCGCGAACCGAGAGTCCTTGGCCATCGTCGCTCCCGATGGGGCTGAGACGACGTTTGGCGGGCTTCTGGACCAAGCCAATCAACTTGTTCACGGCTTGCGGGCCCGGGGCCTGAAGCCAGGGGACGCGGTCGCCTTCTTGGCACCGAACTCCAGTGAAGTCCTGGCGCTCTTCATGGCTGCAGCCCAGGCCGGGCTCTACCTGACACCGATCAACTGGCACATGACGGCGAGCGAGGTCGCCTATATTCTGCAGGACAGCGAAGCGAAGGCGCTCATCGCGTCCGACCGCGTTAGCGAAATCGCGCGCAAGGCCGCAGACAAGGCGGGCCTCCCAACCAGCGCGCGGTTTGCGCTGGGCACTATCGAGGGATTTTCCCCGTTTGTGGAGCTCACCGAGGGCCAGCCGACTTCGACGCCGGAAGGCCGGCTGACCGGCTCCACGATGACGTACACTTCGGGAACGACTGGGCGCCCCAAAGGGGTGCGCCGGAAACTGCACGCCATCGCTCCTGAGATCGTGTCGACTCAACAAGCGCTCTTCTTAAGCCTCTTCGGAATGTTTCCCGGCCAACCCGGTGTGCACATCTGTGTCGCCCCCCTCTATCACACGGCCGTGATCAACTTCGCGAGCAACCACCTTCACCTCGGCCATACCGTGGTCCTTATGGACCGCTGGACGCCAGAGGGCATGCTCGAGCGAATCGAGAGATACAGAGTAACGAACACACATATGGTGCCGACCATGTTCGTGCGCCTGCTCAAACTCGACGAGAAAATCCGCTCGAAGTTCGATGTGAGCTCGCTCACCCACGTGATTCACGGCGCTGCGCCATGCCCGAAAGAGGTAAAGCGCTCGATGCTCAAGTGGTGGGGCCACACGGTCTACGAGTACTACGCGGCGTCCGAGGGCGGCGGCACGCTCGCAACGCCTGAAGAGTGGCTGGCGAAGCCTGGGACAGTCGGAAAGCCGTGGCCGATCAGCGAGATCCGAATCTTGGACGACGATGACCAACCCGTCGCTTCAGGCACGCCGGGCACAGTGTGGATCCGAATGGGTGACCACAAGTTCGAATACCACGGAGACCAGGCGAAGACCGAGAAGGCCTGGAATGAAGGGTTCTTCACGGTTGGTGACGCCGGCTTCGTCGATGACGACGGCTTCCTCTTCCTCTGCGACCGCAAGGCGGACATGATCATCACCGGCGGAGTGAACATCTACCCCGCAGAGATCGAAGGTGTGCTGATCGGGCATCCGAAGCTCGCAGATGTCGCGGTGTTCGGGATTCCGAGTGAGGATCTGGGCGAGATCGTCATGGCCGTCGTTCAGCCTCTCGAGGGAAATGTCCCGAACGACGCGCTGAGAGGAGAAATCTTCGAGTTCTGCTCAGAAGAACTGGCTCGCTTCAAACAGCCGCGCAAGCTTGAGTTCATCGAGGAGATGCCTCGGGATCCGAACGGAAAGCTCTACAAGCGTCGCCTGCGTGACCCCTACTGGGAGAAGCTTGGTGGCGGCCCCGGCGGCGCGATTTAGCGGCGCGGGCCTTTCCCTACGAGACGACGCAGGCTAGATTTTTCCCATGCGCGGCTTCCGACTCACACCTCTACTAATTCTCCTGGGCATCGGGGGTGTCGCGGCGCCCGGCGGTTCTGTCGCGAACGACGGACATCAGCGTCAATCCGCAGCGGAGCGGGCGCTCTCTGGCCACACAGTGCCGCGTGCGGATGAGATCTCATCATCCACGTACAGTCAGTGGTTCGAGGCAGAAAAAGAGGCGCTAATTCAGTGTCTGCTTTGGCAGGAGTGGCTTCCAACCATCGGTGAGGGGTTCACGAGCGTCACCTGGCACGGGTCCGAAGATTTGATCGGTGTGTCGTGTACGGATCCTGTGCTGACCAATGAGATCGCAAACGGGATGCGCACCGGCGCCGCGTTCTCCGTGGACTGCGACGGGCACAACTGGACGATGTGCGACCGCTTCGACGGAGAACTCTGGCTCGATCCGCCAGTCCTCTGCGACGGTTCGAACTGCCCGGACGGCTATATGCTGCGCCCCTGCTTCGCGAGCGCAGCCTTCTGGGGGGCGGTTGACGGCCCCACATGCGGGGGGGCCCCAAGCCAACAGATCACCGTTGAGTTTAACTAGCAGCGGCAACGAGTCGTCTGTTCGGGCAACCACGCCCTAAGAGCCGAGCCGGCTTTGGCGGCCCTTTACGCCCTCTTTGGAACACCGAGTGACTCGTGAAAAGACAGATCAAGAGCATCTTCATCGTTTGGTTCGCGCTCTTTGTGAGTCAGGGGATCTACCTTTTCCTCGGCAAGACGCTGGGAGCGCAGGCGACAGGCACGCCCCCCGAGAACTTCGTGCAACTCCTAACGCTCGTCGCGATGCTGACGGTGTTCGCCGCGGTTTGCATCCACGCATTCTTGGTCCGCCGGCCGCTCAATCAACTCAAAGGACCGATCCCCGACGATTTGATCGCCAAGCTCCTGCCGATGAACATCATCAGTTGGGCGATGGTCGAGTCCGTCGCCGTCTACGGACTGCTGGTTAGCATGATGGGCGGTGGGTTCTCGACGCAGCTACGATTCGCCATGACAGCAGTCGGCGCTTTTGTGTTCATCGGGCCGTGGCACTCGAGCTTTCGGGCTCGCGCGCCGAAAGATGAGCGACCGATCGGCTAGCTGACGCACGTTTGGCCTACCCTCCGGCGATCAGCCCCGAGAGAATCAGCGAGGTCGCGGAACGCATCTGCTCCATGACTTCTTCGTCTTCGCGAATACCGGCCATCCAGCCCACGAGCGCGGAAAACCAAATTTGCTGCAGCAGGAACGCGATCTCTTCTTCTCGCGCGACCGGAACGCCGGTCTCCGTCTTTCCGTCTCCTCGCAGAGCGGTGACGAAGAGTTGGGTCAGTCGTTCCTGGTAGCGCGCAATCTTGAACGCCGTGTCCTTGGAGCCGATGGCGACTGCGCGCAGCACGGCCTTGGCGAAGTTCGGCCGCGTGAACATCGCCTGCGTCGCGACCGTGAAATAGTAGATGGCCCGCTCCTCAGCAGTTGGGAAGTCGGCGGGGTACATCTCGAAGATCTCTTCGAGCTTTCCTGCCTCCTGCTCAAGCACGGCGATGAGGATGTCTTCCTTGCTGCTGAACCGAGCGTAAAGCGTGCCCAGAGCGACACCGGCTTTGCCCGCGACGTCTCGAAGACGTACCGCGTCGAACCCGCCTTCATCGGCAAGTTCCATCGCGGCATCCATGATTTGTTGAGCTCTTTCTGGCATCGAATTCAGGTCAATTGAAACACGTTCTAGTGGCTGCTACCTTCCGCGCACTCATCCTACACGACGGAACATAAATGGCTCAATTGGAAGGAAAAGTCGCGATCGTTACCGGAGCAGCGTCAGGCATTGGTCAGGCAACCGCGAAGGAAATGGCGGAAGCAGGCGCGAAAGTTGTGTGCGGCGATATCAATACGACCGGACTTGAGGAGACCGTCGCCGCGATCAAGGAAGCGGGCGGTGAAGCGATCGCGGTTCCGTGTGATGTCACATCCGACGAGCAAGTCGCTGCGTTCGTACAAGCCGCGATTGATGAGTACGGCGAGATCCATACCGTCGTAAACGTCGCGGGAATCGGCGGCTTCAAGCACACTCACCAGACGGACATGGCCCACTGGAGCCGGTTCATCGACATCAATCTGAGCGGCACCTTCCGGGTCATCCTTCACGCTCTCCCACACGTGGTCGACACTGAGTCGCCCATTACCGAGGCGAAGAAGTCGCGAGGCAAGGCCATCATCAATGTCGCCTCACAAGCGGCGATGAAGGCCCACCCCTATGCAGCAGGATACTGCGCGTCAAAGGGCGGCGTCTTGATGCTCACTAAGGCGCTCGCCGTCGAATATGCTTCGCGCGGGCTTCGCGTGAACGCGGTGTGCCCAGGCGGTATCAAAACTCCGATCCTCTCGGACTTCGCTCCCCTACCCGATGGCGAGTTCGCTCTGATTCAGCGGCTAATGCCTCCGATGCAACGCTTCGGGCGCCCCTTCGAAGTAGGCCGCATGATTGTGTACCTCGCTTCCGATGACGCCAACTACGTGACCGGTGAATCCTTCACGATCGACGGCGGATCCGCACTGTAGGTCGATCGCACACCCGGCTAATCATCGGAGCATTCGAAGGGTTCTCCTGTCGGACAGAAGGCTTCTCGGTCAGCTGGTATTAGTCAGGCGAGTATTCTCCACATGAACCGGAGAATACGATGAAGACCGAGATAACAGAGAACGACGAGAAGCGAAGCGCCGGTCGAGCCCGGCGAGAAGCCGCACGCCGAAGACTCAATCCTCAGCCGCCCAAGACAGGACCGACGAAGATCAGCGATTACGGTGACCGGCTAGCTCAGCAACCGAACGCGCTGCGCTCTCCGCCTTCCCGGAACCCGGCGCCAAGCGAGGCGTCCTCTTAGAGGTCAGCGGGTGGCCTCATGATGAAGCTTCTCGCCGCGGTCGCGCTGATCGGTGTCGCACTGGGTGCCGTTCTAACGGGCGGCACGCTGAGGGGGCAGATCCCGGACACCGCGGCTGGCCACTAGCTCGAGTGGGTTTTGGCCGCGCTCAACGGTCGCGCTGGACTCGTCAGCGATGCCGAGGTCAGCCAGCGTTTTGCGGCCTCCGCGATCGTGAACACTTCGGTCGCGGACTTGCGGGAGCACCTTGAATACTGGGAGGCTCGCAACCCCAATGATGAGTTCCGTGAGACAGCCGGCCGTGACTCACGAACCGAGCTCGACAGCCACGTCCTTACTTCTTCAGGCGATCTCGGCCTGATCAGCATTGAAGTCGAGCCGGAGGCTCCGAATCGAATCGAACGACTCCTGATCGGCGAGCCGCAAGAGTAGCGGACCGAATCAGGCATCGGAAACAGGTGTGGGGCATATAGGGTCGACGGCGTTGACACAGCCTGAGAGATTCGGTCTAACTAGAACACGTTCTAGTTAATCGAATCCGTCCCACCCAATAGAAACATGCCTGCGATTCAAGCCGCCACCGTTGAAGAGTACTTTGCCACCATGGAACAGCGCTTCGAGCCCGAAGGCGCGAAGGATGTAGACGCTGTCTTTCAGTTCGAGCTCTCTGGTGATGAAGCCGGTACTTGGAACGTGCACGTCAAAGACGGCGCCATGACCATGGCGAATGAGGCGCACGCCGAGCCGACCACGACCATCAAAATGGACGGCGGCAACTTCGTGAAGATGTCGAACGGAACGCTCTCCGGCCAGATGGCCTACATGACGGGCAAGATGAAGATCGCCGGCTCAATCCCGATGGCGATGAAGATGAAGACCATCTTCCCGCAGGGCTCCTAGCGGAGTCTTCGGCGGCTCATGAGCGAGCCGCCACCATCACCCTGCCTCGCATCGTGATGCGAGGCGACGCCCTCCACCGAGCGAGAAACGCATGAGAGAGGTTGGCCTCTTCATCGACGGTAAGGTTTGTCCGGCAATTGCCGGAGAGACCTTTGAGTCCATCAACCCAGCGACCGAAGAGGCGTGGGCGACCATCGCCGCCGGCCGCCCCGCGGACATCGACTTAGCCGTCGCCGCTGCAAAGCGCGCGCACGTCAGCGGCGTATGGCGTTCCAAGACTCCCGCCGAGCGCGCGGCCGTGCTCAATCGCATGGCCGACATGTTCATCGAGAGGCAGGAAGAGATCTGCATCGCCGAGGTCTCCGACGGTGGTGGCACCTTCCGCAAGGCAAATACGGCGGACATCTCTGCGACGATGCAGACGTTCCAGTATTACGCGGAGCTCATTCAGAAGATGGAGTGGGATCGCGAGGACTCAGAAGAGGTCCCGGTCCTGAGCCGCAACATCGTGACGAAGGAGCCGATTGGCGTCGTCGGCGCGATCGTTCCGTTCAACTTTCCGCTGGCGGCCGCCGCTTGGAAGGTCGCTCCTGCGCTCGCCGCCGGCTGCACGATCGTTCTCAAGCCATCCCCGTTCACGCCGACCTCGGCTATCATGCTGGCGGAGATCGCTCGGGATGCGGGTGTCCCTGACGGTGTATTCAACGTCGTGCCAGGCCCCGATGCGGACATCGGCATGCGACTAGTTGAGCACCCCGACGTCGACAAGATCGCCTTCACCGGCTCCACGGCAGTCGGCCGCGCGGTGATGAAATCGGCCGCGGATGAGATCAAGAACGTCACGCTAGAGCTCGGCGGAAAGGCGGCAAACATCATCCTCGATGACGCCAACCTAGACGGCGCCGTTCGCGGTGCGATCTTCGGCACTTTCTTCCACAGCGGACAGGTGTGTCAGTCCGGCACACGCGTGCTGGTGCACCGTTCGCTCTTAGATGAATTCGTCGAGCGCATCGTTGCGGACGTTGCCAAGATTAAGGTCGGCGACCCGATGGACCCGATGACGACCTTTGGGCCGCTCATCAACCAAGCGCAGCTCGACAGAGCGCTCAACTACATCGAGATAGGCAAGTCTGAAGGTGCCAAGCTCGTCTTTGGTGGCAAGCGACCTGAAGGGCTCGACAAGGGCTACTTCATCGAGCCCACAATCTTCGTCGACGGCTCGAATGATATGCGATTGGCCCGCGAAGAAGTCTTCGGCCCGGTCGTCATCATCATCCCCTTCGACACCGACGAAGATGCGATCGCCATCGCGAACGACAGCCCTTACGGACTCACCGGAGCCGTCTGGACGAAGGACGAAGCGCGGGGACTCAAATTCGCTCGCGCCATCGAGGCAGGCACCGTCTGGATCAACGACTTCCATCTCCTAAACCCGAAGTATCCCTTCGGTGGATACAAGAAGTCAGGCATCGGGCGTGAGCTGGGCCCCGAGGGCCTCTCCAACTATTTGGAGACCAAACACATCCATATCGGGCAGCCGGATGGAAACGACATCAAGTACTACTTCGGCATGCTCGTCGACGACTTCGACTTCTAGGGAAACATGACCACGGAAGCCCTCAGTGCCCCTTACCTGCTTGAGTACACCTACAAGAGGTCGCTCGGCCCGATCCTCTCTCAGTTCGTCACCGGGCTTGAGGATGGCGTCATCCTTGGCTCGCGAACCGAGGACGGCCGCGTACTCGTCCCGCCGCAAGAGTACGACCCGGCCACCGGGGCAACCCTCACTGAGACCGTCGCAGTGGCCAAACGCGGGGTCGTCACAAGCTGGACGTGGGAGCCTGAGCCCAGAGCCGAGCACCCCTGTGATAAGCCCTTCGCGTGGGCGCTGATCAAACTGGACGGAGCCGACACCGCGTTCCTTCACGCGGTCAGCGTTCGCACGCACAAAGCGATCAAGACGGGGATGCGGGTAAAGGCGCGATTCAAGCCTGAAGCCGAACGCGGGCACGGTGTCCGTGACATTGAGTGCTTCATTCCGGAGACCATCACCTCGCTCCGGATGCCGGTTCGTTACGAGTTCGGTGTCGAGCCGGGTCCGACACAGACCGCGTTCCTGCGGGCGATCGAGAAAAAGGTCATCACCGGGTCTCGCTTCGATGCGAGCAAAAAGACCTACGTGCCGACGCGGACGATGGAGCCAACCACCGGCGAGAAACCGTCGGGAGTAGTCGAAGTCTCGCAGGTCGGCACGCTGACGACATTCGCGATCATCGCGATCCCGTTCGAGGGGCAACGGCTGCCACCTCCTTATGTGTGCGGTGCGATTGTGCTCGATGGCGCGGACCTCCCGATCTTCCATATCGTCGCCGGTGTCTCGCCAGACGATGTTCGGATGGGCATGCGTGTGCGCGCGGTGTGGGTCGATGACGACCAGCTCGCGCCAACGCTCGAGGCCATCAAGTTCTTCGAACCGACGGGCGAGCCTGACGCCGCCTACGAAACCTACGCGGAGCACCTCTAAATGCGTGACGTGGCAATTGTGGCGTACGCTCACACTGAGTGGGTCGATCGAGAAAAAAGAGGCGAGGCAGAACTCGTCCAGGAAGTCGTCGAAAAAGTGCTCGGTGAGACCGGTCTCGCGATGAGCGAAATCGGCTTCACATGCAGTGGCTCGTCCGACTATCTCATCGGACGGCCGTTCTCGTTCGTAGCAGCACTCGATGGCATTACAGCGTGGCCGCCCATCTCTGAATCGCACGTGGAAATGGACGGCGCATGGGCGCTCTATGAAGCGTGGGTGAAGATCCAGATGGGGCACATCGACACCGCCCTGGTCTATGCGTTCGGCAAGCCGTCCACCGGCGACATCAACCAAGTGCTCGGCGCCCAGCTCGACCCCTATACAATGGCGCCGTTGGGCTTGGGTGCCCGCGCGCTGGCAGGCATTCAGGCGCGAGCGCTTGTCGACTCGGGCGCCTGCGAGGAACGCGATTTCCAAGCCGTCGCCGAGGCGGCGGGTGCGACGGTCGACAAGAAAGCGGCCTACTCCGCGGCTCCTCTGCGAGCTCACGACGAGGCTCAGACGAAGGACGGCGCTGTTGCGATCGTGCTGGCGGCAGGAGACCGAGCGAGGTCGCTCTGTGATCGTCCCGCGTGGATTCGGGCGATCGAACATCGAATCGAGGCTCATCAGCTAGGGCTTCGTGACCTGACGCAGAGCGTGTCGACCGCGCAGGCGGCTGAGGCGGCCGGAGCAATCGGACGGGAGTTCGATATCGCTGAGATTCATGCGAACTTCAGCCACCAGGACATTATGGTTCGCAACGCTCTGAAGTTGCCTGAAGGCACCACCGTGAACCCCTCTGGGGGCGCGATGGCCAACGACCCAGTCATGGCGACCGGTCTGGCACGAATCGGCGAGTGCGCCGCACGTATCGTGGACGGTACCGCGAGCTCCGCGGTCGCACACGCTAGCGCTGGCCCGGCCATGCAGCAGAACATGATCGTCGTATTGGAGGCTAACTGATGGCACGCAACTGCGCGATTGTTGGTACAGGCCAAACCCACCACGCGGCCGTCCGCGGTGACCTCTCCATTCCGGGACTCCTGCGCGAAGCGGCGCTGCGCGCCTTGAAGGATGCAGACTGCACGTTCGCGGACATCGACGCGGTCGTCATCGGCAAAGCCCCCGACATGTTCGAGGGTGTGATGATGCCCGAGCACTACCTCGCGGAGGCCCTCGGCGCCGTCGGGAAGCCGATCATGCGGGTCCACACCGCCGGCTCTGTCGGAGGCTCCACCAGTCTCGTCGCGGCAAGCCTGATCCAATCAGGCGTGCATGAGCGAGTTCTGACCGTCGCCTTCGAGAAGCAGTCCGAGAGCAACGCGATGTGGGCGCTCTCCCCGTCCTATCCATTCCAGCCGCCGACGGTCGCTGGTGCGGGCGGCTACTTCGCCCCACTCATTCGCGCATACATGCGCCGCAGCGGGGCGCCCGAACACATCGGCTGGAAGGTGGGCTGGAAGGACCGAGTCAACGCACTCGACAACCCTTACGCGCACCTCAAAATTCCTGGAATCACTCAGGAGATGGTCGCTCAGTCCATGATGCTCTGGGACCCCGTTCGCTATCTGGAGACGTGCCCGTCCTCGGACGGAGCCGGCGCAATGGTGCTCGCAAGCGAGGACGCTGCGAAGAAGTCTCCCGGGCCGCACGCGTGGGTCCATGCGACCGCGATGCGCACCGAGCCCATCCTCTTCTCGGGACGTGACCAGGTGTCGCCGCAAGCAGGAAAAGACTGCGCCGCTGACTGCTATAAGCAAGCGGGCATTACCAACCCCCGCAAAGAGATCGACGTCGCCGAAATCTACGTCCCCTTCTCGTGGTTCGAGCCGATGTGGCTGGAGAACCTCGGCTTCGCCGCAGAAGGCGAAGGATGGAAGCTCGTGGACGATGATGTCACGCTGAAGACCGGCGATTTGCCGGTCAACCCCTCGGGCGGCGTTATGTCGTCGAACCCGATCGGAGCGAGCGGAATGCTGCGCTTCCTCGAAGCGGCGAACCAGGTTCGCGGCACGGCGGGGGGCGTTCAGATCGATGGCGCGAAGCGAGCGCTCGGCCACGCGTACGGCGGCGGCTCCCAGTTCTTTGCGATGTGGATCGTCGGCTCCGAGAAGCCCTAGGCTCGGTCCCCTCCACGACCCAACTAACGACTCACAGTCCAACCAAACAGCACCAAATCACGACCATGAAATTCAACATCGCAGACATCTTCGAGAGCGTGGTTGAGGTTTGTACGGACCGGACCGCGCTCGTGTGCGGCGAGCAACGGCTGACCTATAGCGAGCTCAACCAGAAGGCGAACAAGCTCGCCAGCTTCCTCCAGAAGCGAGGCGTGAAGGCCGGTGACCACATCGGCATGCACCTCTACAACTCGGCGGAGTTCATCATTGGAATGACCGCGGCACTCAAGCTAAGAGCTGTACCGATTAACGTTAACTATCGATACGTTGCAGACGAACTTCGATACATTTTCGAGGATGCAAACCTCGTCGCGTTGTTCACGCAGAGCGCCTTCACTCCCGAGGTCACAGACGCGGCGAAGGGCAACGAGATGCTGCATACATTTGTGCATCTGCATGACGAGTCGGGCACCGACCACATCGAAGGCAGTGTGGAGTATTGGGAGGCGCTCGAGAGTGGCGACCCCAACCCCACCTTCGAAGAGCGTTCGGCTGACGATCTCTATATCATCTACACCGGTGGAACGACGGGCATGCCGAAGGGCGTCATGTGGCGACACGAGGACATCTTCTTCGCCGGCCTTCAGGGAGGCCGCCCCGGTGGCGACGGAGTCGAGCGCCCGGAACAGGTCGCCGAGTTCGCCGCGAAGCCGCTGAACGCGCTCAACATTCACCCGGCGGCTCCGCTTATTCATGGAGCGGCACAGCTCGCATCCTGGATTTGCATGAACACCGGCGGCCGTCTGGTTCTTGTGAAAGGCCGCAGCTTCGTTCCAGAGATTACCGCTAAAGCGATCGGCGACGAAGGCATCAACGTCATCAACCTTGTCGGCGATGCGATGGCGCGCCCCCTCGCGGAGGTCATCCTGGCCAACCCGAGCGACTACGATGTGAGCGGGCTCGTCGCCCTCTCCTCCGCCGGTGCCATCCTCTCTGATAGTGTGAAGAAGCAGCTTGAGGCTGCGTTGCCCGACACCATGGTGCTCAACAACTTCGGCGCCTCCGAGACCGGACACCAAGGCACCGCGGTCGACATGGGCGACGGAAAGCTGCGCTTCTTCATGCACGGCGACGCGACGCTGGTCGTCGACGACGACATGAACACGGTCGCCGTCGGTGAGGAGGGCTGGATCGCACGCAAGGGCCACGTTCCTCTCGGCTACTACCGCGACGAGGAGAAGACGAAGAAGACCTTCACCGAGATCGACGGCCAGCGATACGTTGTGCCCGGCGACCGCGGTATTCTCGAGGAAGAGACCATCATTCTGCTAGGCCGCGGCTCGATCTGCATCAACACAGGCGGCGAGAAGGTCTTCCCAGAAGAAGTCGAGGAAGCGCTCAAGGGACACCCCGCCATCATGGACGCCATCGTCGTCGGACTGCCTGACGAGAAGTGGGGCCAGCGGGTCTCGGCGCTCGTGCTCGTACGCGACGGGCACACCTGCTCCGAGGAAGACATCAGCGCGCATTGTCGCTCGAAAGTTGCAGGCTACAAGACGCCGCGCAGCTGGTTCTTCGTCGACACCCTGAACCGGCAGCCGAGCGGAAAGCCCGACTATCGCTGGGCCAAGGCAAGAGCGTTGGAGTTGAGCGAGGCCTAGCATGGCTTGGCAGGACTCCATCATCGTCTCCGGCTATCTGATCGCCGGAGTCGCCAATGTCGTACCAGCTGCAGGAATCCTGTCCCGCGGCGCCCTGACCCGGGCCTACGGTGTGGATGTGTCGACGCCCGAGTTGGCGGTGTTACTCCGACATCGCGCGGCGCTCTTTGCGGTTGTCGGAGTGCTCTTGCTCGTCGCAGCGTTCCGACCGGACCTGCGCCTGGTGGCAGGCCTCGCCGGTCAGTTCAGTATGCTCTCGTTTGTTTGGATTTGGTGGCGTGAGCGAAGCGCTTCGCCGCAGCTGCGACAGATCGCGGCGATCGACGTCGCGGCAGCGGTCATCTTGAACGTCGCGATGCTCCTGGAGTTCCGCTAGCCGCACCACGGAAGGCGTGCCTTCATCTCACCGCCGCATCCCACCGCACAGTGATGTTTGCGCGCAGATGTTAGGGGTCGAGAGCGAGCGATGGCTGAGGGATTACAACGCGGCCGCCGAGGGAGAAGTCCTCAAACCGTGAGTTCTCAAGCGCGCAAAGCCGCAGCGCAATCGTCCGAGGTTTGCTTAGATCGAGCACGGTCCCGTGAGCGAGTAGGTCCCCACGCAATCGGTTGGACGGAAGGAACGTACGAGCTCACTTTGGGGTGTTTGTGCAACGCCCAATCGCGCGTGCTCCGGTAACCGGTGAACGAGATCGTGCGGACCTCTTGATCGAGATTGTAGAGCACTCCACGACGGTGGGCCGCTCCAGCCTCCTGCGAAATATACGGCACGAGCGGTTCGACAACGAAGATGAGGTCGGCGCCTCTTCGAGTCGCCCCTTCGAATCGCCTCAACGAAGCCGGAGGTCCGGGTCACAGCGCCGTCCTCGTAGTATCGGCCATCGGTCTCGATCGACGAGAACGCAGGGTGGATCGAGAGCGATGCCTGAATCGCTTTGCTAATCGGCACGTGGTCCCACCCCTTCGAGTCAAAGAGCACGTGCTTTCGTAAGTCCTGGTCGGTGGCGCCCAAGTAGAGTTCGCGGGGCAGCTTCGGCGAACTCGTTCGTCGCGCCGGATGCGGTCAGAAGGCCTCGAAGGAGTTTCTTGAAGTCATCGGAGTGAAACGGAGTCTCTACAAGCGCCGTGTACTCGAGCAACGTGTCCTCCACCCCGCGACGAACGTTGCCGCGGAGCATCGTCGCCACCTGTCCAGCAGTGCGACGCGCAGCCGTCCCGAGCCTGCGACGCATATCTTTGAGGTTGAGGTGTCCGAGCCGCATCATGCTCAAGTTGATCGAGGAAATCCGCCCTCCCTCGTGTCCCACGATCGACGCCATGACCTCGGCTGAAGAATATCCCATCGAAACCAGACCGAGAACGACCGCTCCGGCGCTAATGCCAAAGTACATATCGAAGTCGTGGAGCCCGCCGTCCAGAAGCGCGTCATCGAGGCATTTGAGCACGCCGAGTTCGAAGTAGATTCTGGTGATGCCTCCGCCGGACGCGCAAAGTGCCCGGCGACCCCGTTTGCGTTCATTTATGAGGATACGCGTGGCGCAGATCGCGTCGTGTTCAAAATCCGCCGCGGACTTGTCCTCTCGTTGCCGGCGCACGTGGCGGATGCCGAGCCGCCCAACTCTGCGAGGAACGAGTCCAACTCTGCGAGGAACGAGTCCAACTCTGCAGTCAGTGCGTCTCCGCCAACGAGCGCGACGATTCGATGGAACCCGTACCGCCCTTCGATGTCGTCGGCATCATCTAGCCTTCTCAGCACGTCCCGCACCGACTTTCGCGTCTCTGGCCAAGCTGTGCGACTCAGGCAGCGAGCGTCTAGAAGCACCGCGTTGATGTACTCGTCGCGCAGCCAGTCGATAGCCTCCAGGGCGCCGGTGGCAGGCACCACCTCTACGGTCCCCATATCCGTGTCTAAGTGCATGACACGACCGTCGCGGTCGATCACTCGGCTAGCCGACGCGCTGTCGGCTGAAGAGGTCAGCAAAGTGTCGCTCTGTCGGAGCGACATAGAGAATTCGCGGATGTTTGGGCTTCTTCTGCTCGGTCATGCGGCATAAGAGAAGCGACACATGTTTGGGCAGGTGCCGATTGGTTATGCGGGGTCTGCGCGACTTAGACGATGCGGGCGCCGGACGCGAGGATGGATCCGTTCCAGCCAACAGTCCGGAGATGTCGTGTTACCTGCCATTTCCTGGACCTCCGAGCGGTCCGAGCGGTCGCGACGTGCTCGATGTTAGTGCCAGAAAGCGATGAGTTCAGCCCTCGCCAACGCCTTCAGCCCTCGCCAACGCCTTCAGCACGCGCTCGGTAGCTTCCTCTACTCGGGTACGTTCGGGATGCCCGGTGGAGTTCAACTCGCTCTCCGACCGGCGGCCGCTCGCCGAGGTAGCCTTGACGCGGAGGCGTTCGAAGCTGGAGTGACTGCCACCCGTGGCCCGAACCTCTGACACCTCGATCGTGCGCCCGTCCTGCCGCCAGCGCTTGAACGGGTCGCCGGCTCCAGAGATGCTTGCGAACTCGGCCTCAATCCCCTCAGGAAGCCAGTGTTTCGCTTGCGCGGTCGCTGACTCAGCGGTCCAGTGCTCCTGCAATGATGCGGCTCCTGCAATGATGCGGCTCCTGCAATGATGCGGCTCCTGCAATGATGCGGCCCCTGCAATGATGCGGCTCCTGCAATGATGCGGCTCCTTCCGCGACCGGTTCCACAAAGCCCTTTACGACGATCCATACCGCCAGTGGGTACCCGACGGCGACTGCCGCGATACCCAGGACAAGTTCGAGGTTCGCAGTCCAACTCCAGGCCGAGAGCGGGAAAGAATTCTACGCGTTCTTCCGGACAACATAGATCTGATTGTGCTGGTGATTCTCGAACTCACTCACGCGGTCGTTCGCCTCGGCTTCGGTCTTGAACCCAGCCAAAACGAACGAGTTACCATTGTCATCGGTGCGTTCGACCACCCAGGGAAACGCTGGCTGATCTTTCCTGGGAGCGACGTGCTTGGCCGGGTTCAACTGGAGGAAGAGGCCCTCTGCCTCAGCGTGAAGCACGCCGGTCTGCGAGTTGGTGATTCGGCAAGTCACCTTGACCTGTTTACCTGTCGCTCCAGAGACCTCCGCGTCGACCCGCGCCCAATCGCCGACCTTCACGAACTTCCGAAACGTAGTCTGAATCGAGAGCGTCACGACATTCTCGCCGGCCAGCCAAGCAGTGGTGCCCAGCGCGTCATCCACCAGTGTGGTGATCGCGCCACCATGCACGATGTTAGAGTGGCCCTCGGTCTGCGCGCCGAACCTGACCGCGCCGAGCAAAGTACGGTCGCCGCGGTCGATCCAGTAGTCGCAGTAGATGCCGTTCTCACGTCGTGAGTGGATCCAGTGCGAATCGGTGTTTGGCGGCTTACCGAGCAGCGTGAAGCGGCCACCGCGGTCGATGTCTCGGGCCCACTGGGGAAGTTCGTCGTTCACGGTCAGAGTCGGTGAGGGTTTGTTTGAGACCTGGGAGTAGGACGCGAGTCTCGCGAGCACAACTCGCGAGACTCGAGCAACGCGGGGCCCCTCCGTATCACATGCGCTGCTGCTATCCGGTGCTACCCTGGGGATCCAGTTCATGGTCCTCAGACGTCAAAACCAGACGAGCCGGACGCTCATCGCGCCCGGCTCATTCGTTAGATTGCCCGTAGGCCGCTCAGTCGCCGCTGCGGTCCGAATCGCCGAAGGATCCGTCGTTCGGAGCGAAGAGCATCTGGAAAACGAACACCGCTTCCTCGGAGTACCGCTCGCCGAAGCAGCCGCTTTCAGCGTGGCCGTAGGCACTGAAGGTTGAAAGGTCGACCGATACGGTGGCGCTATCACAGCGCTCGGCGCACGAGTCGCTGACGAGCGCGATCACGCCAGTCCGGACATTCACTTCCCACCAATCAGACGACGATTGATAAACGAAGTACTCCTCGTCATCGCGTACGAAGATCGGATGGTCCTGCATGTCTACCTCCTGCGTATTCCAACGGTAGCCGCTGAAGTTGTCGTCATCGGGCGAGATGGAAAGGGTCGAAAGTACCTCTCCCGAAGTCGCATCGTAGACGGTATAGAACAGGACATCCCTATCGGATGTGCCGTCATATCCTCGGGAAGCGACGACGATTCGATCACCGCTCATGCCGGTCGCGATGTCGCGAGCAATGTACTCGAATTCTCCAGCGCCTAGATTCAAGGTCACGCCCGAATTCAGCAGCAGAGTCCGCGCCATCGTGATTGGCGTACCGGCCTCTAGCGTCTCTTCGTCTAGCGGAACGATCTGGTCGAAAACTGCGGAGAGGTCCTCGAACTCGCCGTCTGAGCCAGCGAGCCCGGTGAACTCGAACTCGGACGACCACCACGAGTAGAGTTGACCCGTAACATCGTCCGAGAAGAGTGTGTCGACGGGGCCGTCTACTACCAGCACGACCTCAGTGAGGTCGCGGCTGACGCGAACAGGGCTATCATCACCGTTGTGGATGGCATAGATCGGAGAGAGGGTCACTGCACTCCGATCGTCGCCCGCGAGGGACACTACCTCAATCTCGACACAGGTCTCGGGGTTGACCCCGAAGAAGCCGTCCGCAGCTACACAACTGTCTCCGCTGAAACTGAGCGTGACTAGCGCTTCGCTGGGCGCTCCGTAGTTGTCCTCCCCCACGACGCGAAGCCAGGCGCCTCCAACGTGTTCACCGGCAGGCAACGTGACCGTTCCGTTGTCGTTCTCAATGAGATCCGCGACTGCGCCCGAGCCAATGAACTCGTACATGAAATCGACCACGGTTCCATCCGAATCAGATGCGCCAAGCCTGAAGGTGAAACCTTCACCGCAGTCTTCGACGATCAACCGAGTCTCGCTCGTAAACACCGATGCACTGTTGCACCGAACGAACGAATAGTTGCGCTCGGATTCCTCCAGCGTGCCGTTCCCATTTTCGTCGAAGCCCACGTGGTCTTGGATCTGGCCATCCAGGCATAGAGCGTCTCCGTCGCCGAGAAACGCTTCTTCGCTGAGGAGTTCACCGGGTCGCGCTGGCGCTGTGAAGCACGCGTATTAGGTTACCGTCACCTCATCCTCGCCGAGGCTTCCGTCATCGTTGGCGTCTGAGCCCGCGTCAACGCGCACTCCGCCGAACTCACAGTTGTCGCCAGGCGACTCGTCAGACACCTCCGTAAGTGCGTTCTGACAAACGTAGGAGATGTCGATAACCTCATCACCTGTGAGAGCTCCGTCTGCGTCTGCATCAATCCCAGTCGTGAGCGCGAGCCCGCCGCCTTTGCAGTTGTCGCAGGACGGTTCATCGTCCGCCAGCACGATGATGCCGGAGATGGAACCAGTCGCTCCATCACAAAGGTAGGTAGTGCTCTCGACCTCTGAGCCTGCAAGCGAGCCGTCCTTGTCGACTCCGACCGAGAGCGCGGTGCCCCCCAACTCACAGTTGTCTCCGGCCGGCTCGGCCGCCGAAGAAAGCAGCGCGTCACCTGTGATTTCAGTGACTTCGTCGCCGCACGCCACAATGATTGAGGCAGCGCACAAGAATAGGAGCTTTGATGATCGATTCATTGGATTCATTTCTCAAGAATCGTTTGAAGCGTACCGAAACCCGTCTCTACGTTGAGGCTCGGGCACATAGGCCTCACGCCGGATCAGTTCGCAAGTGTTAGACGGCACCTCCTATCCGGACTCAGACTGCACCCGCTCGTATTTTGACCGTTGCAGGTCGACATCCCACGCTCGCGGTCAGTCCCCGAGCTAACTCGTCGCCCGGACCATTACCCAGTCAAGAATGCGTTGCGGGATCAGCCTTGCGAACGCGTACTGCGCATGGGCGTCTAGCCCCACTCGATAGCGGTGCTTCGGCCGCCGCTCCGTTGTCGCTTTCCACACTTTTGCGGCAACGCGGTCGGCGGGAATCGCCATGCGTTTGCGGGTCTCAACCATCTGCGGGAGCTTCGTGATCGCCATCGCGTACTGCTTCTGTCCGGCTTCAGGCAGGGCCGCGATGTCGGCATCGGCCATCTCGCTCGACTTGTCCCAGATCGGCGTCGCGATCGCACCGGGCTGAACCAGACTCACGGGGATTCGCGATGGAGCAAGTTCCATTCGGAGC
>JBLHWZ010000056.1:0-24293 GCA_047629415.1 Bradymonadia bacterium
GGCTACCCCCTCGGGCAGCTGTGTGGACACCTGCGACGCCGACGCGGATTGCCCGTTCGGCTTCGCCTGCGACGACTTAGACGGCGGCAACTACTGCCAGCCGATCGCGGGCACCTGCGGCCGCTGCTTGGACCACGATGGCGACACGCGCGGCGCTGGACGCTGCGGCGCGGTCGACGAGGCCATCACGGACGTAGACTGCGACGATGACAATCCAGGCGTCTACTACAGCGCCGCGAACCCCCGGCACCCGTTCCCAGACCGCTGTGGAGACTTCGACGACAACTGCAACGGCCTCTCTGACCGCGTCGAGCAGCTCGGGTCCGCGGACCACTGCGCCACCTGTGGCGATGTCTGTCGAGGCCGCGCGGGCGAGATCGCGAACGCGATCCCGACCTGTGTCGAGGACGAAGCCACCACCACGTTTGAGTGTGTGGCTGCATGCCAACCGGGATTCGCAGACTGCGATGGCGACCTGAGCACGGGCTGCGAGACGCCGCTCGGCGACGACCGAATCCGCTACAACGACCTGGACTCGGACGGCCGCGGGGACCCAGCAACGGCGCGCTACATGTGTCCCGGCGCTGTGCCCTCCGACTGGGTCGAGAACAACCTGGACTGCGACGATGAGGCGCGGAATGTGTACGGCGGCGACGCGATATTGGTCGCTGCACCCGAGATCTGTGACGGCGTCGACAACGACTGCAACGACGAGCGCGACGACAACCCAATCTCGATGGACGTCGCCTGCGACACCGGCGTCGACGGCATCTGCGGTCCCGGCATGACTGCGTGCCAAGACGCGGGAACCGACACTGCAGCGCTCGTGTGCAACGGCACTGTCGACCCATCACTCGTCGCGGACGTTGGCGAGGTCTGCGATGGCCGCGATAACGACTGCGACGGTGCCGTCGACGAAGGCGTGGACTACCACGAGGACCTCGGCGAATCGAACCCGGGGGGCTCCGGCGCTGCCGTGGCTTGTGGCGTGCCAGACGGCATCGGCGCTTGCGGCTTCGGTACCTTCCAATGCCTACCCGTCACAGCAACCCCAGACTCATCGGCGTTCCAGTGCGTCGGTGCTGCACCTGCCTCGGATTCCATCGATGACCTCTTTGAGGACACCGATTGCGACGGATCGGATGGCACACTCTCCGGCGCCGTGTTCGTGCGGCCTCGGTCGGCCGGCGGGTCGCTGGACGGCAACGATGCAAACCCTGGCACGGCTCAACGGCCGGTGGCGACCCTCAACCGCGCCCTCGCCCTCGCATGTGGTGGGACCGCCGTTTGCCAGGACATCTTCGTCAGCGTGGGGGTCTTCGAGTCGAGCGCCGCCATCGAGCTTCCGGGCGGCGATCCGGCAGCGGGTGGAGTGCGCATCTACGGCGGGTTCGAGACGCGGATCGACTGCTCCAGCGGCTTGTGCGAATTGACGTGGGAGCGAACCGCCGGCCACTCGACGATTCGCCGACTTGCGCCAGCCGCGAACACCAGTTCACACCCCTACGGACGCTCGTACGCGGCCTTCACGGGGTCAGACGCCACCTCCGTGACGGCGTTGCTCCAAGGGCTGCGGATCGAAGTAGCGGCCCCCGGCGCGGCCTTCCTCTCGGACGGACAAACCGGACCCGACCAGATCGGCATCCAGTGCGGTGCTGGCGGCTGCGAGCGCCTGGAGTTCGTCGATACGACCATCGATATCGAACCAGCCCTCAACGGGGGAACCGGGGTGAGCGCGACGATCCCGGCCACAGACGCCGAAAACGGGCCCGACGGTGCTACCCCTGCCCAGGAGGCCAGCGTTAGCTACACGACCCTGGGGGTCATTCCCGGGTTCTATGGGGGTTCCGGTGGCAGCTGCACGGCCGGCGGCTCGTTTGCCGGCGGCTACGCGGGAGCAATTCGCACGGGGGCGCCGAGCGAAGCCCACCCAGACGCCGCGTACCGCTTCCATGGCGAGGCAGGCAACGGCCCGGGGGTCGCAGGCGGCGGGATCTGGCAGCCTCTCGACGTGTTCCCAGGGTGGTCTCCCTTCACAATCCCGCCCGCTGCAGCAGAGCGTGGGTGTGACGGATCTGGAGGCGGCGGAGGTAGGGCGCCCGCACGCGCGACGCCTATTGTCCGTGCGACGACAGGGGCGAGCCGGTACGCGCTGGATGAAGTGAACGAGGCGTTGGTAGGGAATCCGACGCGCGGAAACTCCGGGTCCGGCGGTGGCGGCGGCGGCGGCTGTCTCGTTCACTACCTCGAGTTCATGGGTGAGAATTTCCCCGCTTGGACGTGTTCGGCCATTGAAGCGGTCGGCGGAGCGGGCGGTGGCGGCGGGTGCGCAGGCCTCGACGGGCAGAACGGCGGACACGGAGGTTCGGTGATCGGCGTTTGGCTCGTCCCGCCGATCAGCGGCGCGACTCAGGTCGTTGCGGCGCCCGGTCGATTCACGGTTCGACTCGGAAACGCTGGAGCGGGAGCGAACGGTTCGTCCGGCAGTGACGGCGCTCCGGGAGGGTATGGCGGGCGGCTGCAGTACCAAGACGTGTACCACGCATGGTGGCAGGGCGGACACGGAGGAAACGGCGGCGGTGGCGGCGGCGGTGCAGGCGGTACCGGGGGCTCGAATGTCGCCCTGGTGCGCATGTGCCCCAGCGGAACCACCTGCACGTTCTCCCTGCCTCCCCAGATGCTCGCGGCACCCGCAGACTACTTCACCATCGGTGATTCAGGGGACGCGGGCGAAGCGGGAGACGGCGGCGTTGAGGGGACCAAACCTCCCCGCGCTGGGGTGGCCGACGGGGCGCGAAGCACCGGATGCACCTCGTCCTCTCCTAACGGCGGTGCCGGAACCGACGGCGGCGCCGGGCAGGTCTTCACTTTCCTCGACACCTCGGGGGACCGCTGATGCGCAGCCACCTTACAAAGTTCATCGCCGTCGCCGCCCTCTCGGTCGCGGTTTTCGCTTGTGAAGAAGGGGGTGTGGAGGACCGCGCCGTCGACTCAGAGCTTCAGATCCCAACAAGTACGCTACTCCTGGCCTCGACGGCGGGCTGCATGCTCGATGACGACTGCGCTGCGGGCCTCTTCTGCTTCCAAAGCCAGTGTTCCTGGGAGTGCGACGAGACCACAACCTGTGCTGCCGGTGCCCATTGTTCCGAGCACGGACGGTGCCTGGATAGCGAGCTGGCCGAAGCCCAGGAACCGTTCGACGCCTCAGCGGGCGCCGAAAGCGCCATCGGCGTGGGCGACGAAGACCGGATCGCCGCTGCGAGGAGCCAGGAGACCAACGTCGGAGTACTGCAGACCCCTCCTTCGGAGGTCGAAGTCGGTATCGGCGAAGCGTTTGTGGACGTCACCCTGCGTACCGATCAACCGGTGCCCGGAGGCGCCTTGCTCTATCGGGTCGAATCCGACGGTGCGGTCGCTGTACCACGTGCCGAGCAAGCACTTGGCACCGACACGTTCGTGTTCCGGATTCCCACCGGCACGGCAGGAGGGCTCGGCGATGCGCCGCCCTCGGTCCAGCGACTCACGCTGGTGACCTCGGTTGGCGGCTTCACAATCAACGTGGTTCCGCGACGCGGCGTCAACGGCGTATACGCTGGAGAGGTCCAAGTTCGCGAGTTCGGTGGCTCCTCCATCCCCGTGCTCTTCGCGCTGCGCGTCGAGCCGCCCGAGGCGACGTTCGCCGAGGCCGACGAGCGCTTCATGATCATGCCTTCCACGCCCCGCTCAGTGTTCGCGCCGGGACAGTGGGACGGCGACCCATGGGTCGAGCGGCCAATGGAGCTGGATGCCCAGTCCGGCGTTTGGTTTGCCCGCTACGCGCACACGTTCGAACCCGCCTCTGGCTCGATGTTCGGCGGACGCGACCAGGTGGTGCGGGCCATGCGCATCGAGGTCGAGAACGTCGACGAAGAGGGCGTCGAAGGCGCGCTGGCAGACCGCTGGCTAGGGCTCTACGATGCACGCAGTGCAGATGGCGTAGTCACGCCGGCGAGCGTCGTGCTCTCCGGGCGCATGTCCGCCACCCGCGTGGGCTCTCTCGAAGCCGAAATGGTCGCGGCGATCACCGGTGAGGGTATCGCCGCGCGCCCCGAGATCGGCGACATCATCAGCCTCACCGAGTGCACAGACGCGCTCTACGCCGAGATGGTCGTGACGGCGCGCCTCACCGATCCCGACGCCTGCCTGAGCGTAGCCGAACGGGCCCAGTTTGACGCCGTCGACAGCGGCGCAAGAGCACGTTGCGCGCTCGCACTCGGCGATGTCGCTCTGGCTGGCGAGACCACCGCCGCACAGGTGCGCTCCTTCCTCGACGACGACTCGCCGAACCCCGGCGGACTCTCCTTCGGCGATTTCCTGGAACGCTGCGCTGAGATGGACGGCTACTGCTCCCCCACGCCAGAGCTGCTCTGTGCTGGCAATGTGCTCGCGGCGGCCTACCAGTCTCAAGACTCGGAGCTCCCGGAAGCCGGCGCGCTGATCTCGATGTACCAAGACGTCGCCCGCGAGGGGTACTTGGGCCGCCAGCTCGCCGCGTTCCAAGTGGACACCCAGCTTCGACTGGATTGGCTGCGCACTTCGATCGCTCCGCTCTTCCTGGCGGCCGCGCTGCGCGACTTCAACGAGGGAATCCTGGAGCGCTGGGAAGCACGGGTTCTGGACGCACACTTCGACGTGTTGGCGATCCAGTTCGCGCCGAGTGGTCTCGAAACGCTGGCACGTACGCCTACCGACTCGGACGCGTTAGCCGTCCGGCGCACCTTCCTGCTTGAGCAAACTCAGACATGGCAGGGCGCGATGAGCGCACTCGAAATCGCCGCCACCCGCTGGAACGCAGTTCATCAGAACGATGTAAAACGCGCCGAAGCGACGGAGGCCGTGCAGCGCCGCATGTTCGACTTGTACCTCAGCGCAGCGGTGCTCTCCGAGCTCTCGCGCACATCGGGCAGCGCGGGCACGAACTCAGCGTTCGGCAGTGGCTTCGCGGCTCTACTCCGCTCGCTGGAACAGCTCTCGCTCCCCTTCAGCGACCTCATCTTCATGCGCGACGCCGAGGTCGTGGTCTCTCGCTCCGTCGATCCGTCGTCCGATAGCCAGACACTGCTCGGAGACCTTGAGAATATCGCTCGAACTGCCGTCGCAGACGCTCAGCGCTCGGTCGACCGAGTGCTCGAAGATGTTCAGAGCGACACGCTCAACGCGCAGGTCCTGACCGATCGACTCGCGACACAAGCGGAGGAGTTTGGCTCGGAGTTGGTCTCCCTCTGCGGGCTACCCGTGGGTTGCTCCCCGCTCGATGTCGGCGTCCGCGAGGACTGCGAGGTCGACGTTGCAGTGGGTCGCTGCGGCTTCTTCATCAATCCTGGGTCGAACGAATACGCCGAGTTTGACGACATGATCGCTGCCGAAAACGTATCGGAGGCCGGAGAGGCGATGTTGCGCATACGGAGCGCCGTGCTCGACGTGCGGATTGCCGACGAGTCGTACCGCGCGAATCAGGAAGAGGCGCGAATTCTGCTTGAGACCGCCGACGCATTCGCGGAGCAGCTCGCGAGCTGGAACCAGCAACGCCGCTCCGTGGACCAGGAGGTGAACCGGATGCTCGACGAGATGACGATTCTCGGCACAGTGCTCGCCGCCGACGAGATGGCCGCGCTCAACGCTCAGATGTCGGTGCGCGACCGCGCTCACTCAAGGCAAGAGCAACAGCTCGCGCGGTGGGCGACGCTTTCGTACAACGGCGTGGACACCGACATGCGACGCATGACGACGATCAATGCGCTCTCGCAGACGGCTGCGTGGCTCACACTGACCGGCGGCGAGATCGACCGGCTCGCCGCAGCGACGGCCAGCGGCCTTCCCAAGGCCGTCGGTCTATCGAACGATATCAGCGCGCCAGCGCGCTTCGGAATCGCGCTGAGCGCGTATGGCGCGACGACGGCCATGCGGGCGGTTAGTCAAGGGCTGCAAACCGCCGCCGACTCCGTTGGCCTCTCCCTCGCGGAGCAGCAAGCCCGCCGCGAAGTGCAACTCCAGGAGCTCGAGAACCTAGCGTCCCTCGACGCCCAGTTCAGCGAAAACCAGCTGGAGCGCCTGGCTATCGAAATGCGCGCCCGCGAACAGGTCGCCGAGACCGCGATTGGCACGCGTGAGGCTTGGATCGATGCAATGCAGCGCAGTCTGGAGCTGGATCTTGCCTACGAACGCGACCTCGTCGAGCTGCGCGACCGCCGCGACCGTGTGCAAATCGTGCTCGCCGACTCCATGCGACTCCGTGTGGACATCCTTCGGGCCGAGGTCGTCGCACTGCGGCATCAGCAACAATACATGCAGGTGGTCCAGCGCGCCCAGCTGCTCGACGGCCGCTACCGTTCCTTGCTGGAGCGCCTCAACAACCTCGACATCCTCATCGCGAGCCCGTCTGTCATCTTCGCATTCGCGAACCGACTGCAGCGGGCCGAAGCCCGTATCGAACGGGCCAAGACCCTCCTGTACGACTGGGTCGTCGCGCTGGAGTACTACGCCGTTCGGCCGTTCATCGACCAACGTTTGGCGATCCTGCTAGCGCGCAACCCGTCCCAACTCGAAGCGATCGCGAATGAGCTCGTGCGGTTGCAGCGGGTGTGTGGCGGTAACGTGAACTTCGAAGTCCTCGACCTGTCGTTGCGTGACGACCTGCTCTCGCAGGGTTTCAGCACCTCCACGGACGGGGACATCAACCTCGACGCGGGCTCGCGATTCCGGAGCATTATCGCTCATGGAAACGTGCCGGTGAGCACCCGGATTCGGTACAGCACGGACGAGCGAATCGGAGACGTTATCGGGTCGCGTGACGTGATGGCGGCGAGCTTCTCGCTCCGCCTCGACGACTTCGCCAACCTGCCGCTCACCTGCAACGCTAAGATCGCCTCGGTCGACGTACAATTGGTGGGCGAGGGGCTAGGCAGCGCACGCCCAACCGTGAGCATCCTCTACGATGGTTCGAGCGCGCTTCGGTCGTGTCAGCCAAACATCGAGGCCATCGTCGGCGGACTCGAACCCGGCACCACCAGCTTCGGCCCCGTGACGTCCCTACGCACGGCCGGGCGCAGCGTCTCACCGTTGGCCGGCCTGAACTCGTTCGGCCTCGGCGACGACGCCAACCGCGGCCTCGAGGGCCTGCCTCTGAGCTCCTCGTACACCATCCTGATCGACCCGACGCAAGG
Source organism: Bradymonadia bacterium (assembly GCA_047629415.1). GTDB lineage: Bacteria > Myxococcota_A > Bradymonadia > REDH01 > REDH01 > CBDUJZ01. Next base: position 7,203 of record JBLHWZ010000056.1, read on the forward strand.
CGAGAACGCCTTCATCGATTGGAGTCGACTCGACGACATCCAGCTGCGCCTCACATACGCATACCAGGACCTCTTCGCCGAAGGACAATGCGAATGAGTACCGTCACCATGAAGACACTCGCGAACACACTCACAGACGCCAAGTCGCGCAGCACAATGGCGCTCCTACTGTGCGCCTTCACTCTCACGCTGGCCGGTTGCGGAACGTACGACGACGACGACGACTCGGCAGCCGAGTTGGCGGCAGCTGAGCCCGGGCTTGTTTGGGGCAGCGATGTGGCGTGTGCGCTTGACTCCGATTGCGCTTCAGGCACCTTCTGCTTTCAGCGAACCTGCGTCTGGGAGTGCGAGACCGACGCGGATTGCAGTGACACCCGAGTGTGCTCGGACCGATCGCGCTGCGTCGCTCCCGACGCGACGCGCACGGCGTCCGGTGAGCTCCTAACCGTCTATCAGGCACAAAGCGTCCCCGAGCGCGACTCGGCGGTGATCTCGACCGGAATCGAGGTCACGCAGTGGCCCCCTCTCCGCGTGCCAGTCCTGGCAGGACAACTCTTCGTTGACCTGCAGATTGAGACAAGCGCGCCAGTGCCCGGAAGTGAGATCTTCTACTCCGTTCGCGCCGACAACACGTTCGGTACCCTCGAAGCCGTGCGCGCCACGGGCGAGACGCAGTTCACCTTGCGCGTGCCGACGGGCGATGCCGGCCTGGAGGATGAACCGACGGTGACTCCGGTGTTGCTCGCTACCCCATTCGGTGAGCGCACGGTGTACTTGGCTCCAGCTGCCCCGAGAGCGGGCATGTACAGCGGCACGTTCGCCGCGACTGCCTTTGGCGGCACGCCGCTTCCGTTCCGGTTCTCGATCCAGACCGTGCCCGATCGGGTCGCGTCGCTAGCCGACGCCACCAGCGCCACACTCGCCATAACGACCGATTCCGCCGAGCTGATCTCGCTGCCACTCGGCCAAGCTGACGTGGAGTGGATCCGACGGCCGCTCGTGTTCGAAGACGACACCGGCGCGTGGGTCGCGACCTTTGCCGGCGACGTGGACAGCGACGCGATCTTCGGCCCCGGTGTCTATTCGGATGCCAACCGCTCGTTCCGCGTGGAGATCTCCGGCGAAGAGGGCGACACGCTGCGTGGCGCCATCGCCGACCGGTGGCGCGGCCTCTACGATCGCACCACGGCAGACGGCGTTCGAACGCCCGGGGTTGCGACCGTCTCCGGTCGGTTCGTTGTCGACCGATACGGCGTGTCCGCGCCCACAGTGGACGGCGTCGACGCCGACCTGATCCTCACCCCACCGCGACTTCAGGACTACCCCGAGTTGGATGCCTGCAACGCCGACGCGATGTTCGGGCTCTTGTCCGACCCTGACCTCGCAGCAGAGGCCTGCGGACCGCTATCGACTGCGCTCGGTTTCGAGGTCGCGGGCGCAGCACGACGTGCCGAATGTGCAGAGGCACTGGCCGGCGTGGCCCGTTCAGAGCAATCCCTCAGCGCGCAGCTTCTCCAGTGGATCAGCCCACCCGACGGTGCCGCTCCAACAGAGAGTTTCCGGGAGTTCATCGCCGGTTGTGCCTCCGGCGCAGAAGGCCTCTGCGAGCCAACCGCGAACCAGCTCTGCGCTCGCCAACTCGTCGCCTATGCAATCGCGACCGCGGACTCCTCGGTGACGAACGCGGGAGCCCTTAGCGAGGCGTATGACGCCCTCACGCGAGAGGCCTACATCGGCCGCCAACTCGTCGCGTTCTACCTCGATACCACGACCCGACTGGACTGGTTGAGCAGCTCCGAGGCCCCCGAATTCCTGGCCGTAGCTCTTCAGGAGTACAACGAGTCAATCCTGCAGGAGTATCAATCCGGCGTGCTCGATGCGCACCTCTCCTCCGTGTTCGGACAGCTCGACGCCTCCGGTCTGGCGGTGCTCACGCATGCACAAACCGACCCGGATGCCCTCGCCACCCGTGCCACGCTCTTGTCCGACCTGATCAACTCGTGGCGCGCGTCCATGGACAGTTTGACGCTGCTGGCGACCCGATGGGACGTTCTCTACCAGAACGACACCCAACGGGACGCTGCGGCGGCGTACGTGCGGCGAACCTACGCCCGCCTCTACGTGGTCGCGGCGGTCCTCCAGGAGGCCGCGCGCGAATCCGGTTCCAGCTACATGGGCGGCGCCTTCGGCACCGGCTTCGCGTCTCTGGTCATCGCCGGCAACCGGCTGCGCACCCCGTTCGACGACTTGTTGTTCGCACGCGACGCGGAAGTCGTCACGGCTCAGTCCGTCGACCCGACAAGCAACAACGCTTCGCTTCTCGGCGAACTCTCTGACGACGCCCGAGCGGCCATCGCCGACTCGGCGTCGAGCGTCGACCGCGCCCTCGACGAAGAGCAAGACGCCGCCGTCCTCGAAGCAAACCTCGTCGGTCGATACGTCGACCAAGTCGAAGCGTTGCGAAACGAGTTGATCGAGCTGTGTGGCCTACCAACAGGATGCACGGCAGCGGACGTAGGGGTCATCGACAGTTGCGAGATCGACACCCGGGCCGGTATCTGCGGCACGGTTCGCGCGAATGGTGGAGCGAACGCGGAGCTCCCAACCCTCGCGGACCAAGCGTCGATTTCGCAGGCGGGCCAAGCGCTCTTCGAGCTTCGCGAAGCCGCCCTGGCGGTACAATCCACTGAGGCGACCCTGACCGGCTCTGTGCAGATCAGTCAGCTGCTCGGTGAAACCGCGGAGGCGTTCGCGGAGCGCGCGCAGCAGTGGAACTCCCAGCGCCGTGGTGTCAGCCGAGAGGTTGACCGTTTGCTCGACGAGATAACCGCGCTGGGGCTCAACGAAGCCAACGCCGTTGTCCGCGACATCGGCCGGGCGCAGCGGATGCGCTCCTCGGCCTATGCCCGGCAAGAAGCCCAGCTGGAGCAGCGAAACACGGTCGAGGTGAACGGTATCAACCGAGACATCTCGCTCATGCGGACCATCACTGGCCTCAACGGCGCCGCCAGCGTGCTCGACTTAGCGGCGGACCGCGTCGACCTCTTCGCCGGAATCCTCGTCGATGGGACGCCCGCGGTCACCGGCGCGACCAACGACCCGTCCTTCGCGGCGCGCTTGGCCATTCGCTACCCGGCGTTCATCGCGAGCACAGTGACGGGCGTAGGCGCGCAGGTGTTCAGCCAGATCGCCGACGGGATGCAAAACACCCTCGAGGGCCAGCAATTGCTCCGAAACGCCGAGCTGGGCCGTTTGGAGTCCGCTGCTGACCTCATCGGCGCACAAGCCGACCTCGACCTCGCTCGAATCGAGGACGATCTCGCGATCGACACCATTCAGTCCGAGTTGGCCCAGAGCACGCTCGCAGCGCTCATCGAAGCGCTGCAGCGTAACCTCTCGCTCGACCTCGCGTACGAGCGTGACCTCGTCGAGGTCCGAGACCGACGCGACCGCTGGTTCATCTCTCTGCTGAGCCTACAGAGGCTCGAATACGAAGTAATGCAGGCCCAGCTGACGGCCCGCCAGCGGGAGCTCAGCTACTACGGTGTCGTGCAACGCGCGCAGCTCATCGAGGGCCGCTACCGCAACTCGGTCGCGCGCTCGCGCGACCTCTCCAACCTCCTCGGCAGTCCGGACGTGCTCTTCTCTTCCGCGAACCGAATCGCGCTCGCCGAGAGCCGCTTGGAGCGTGCCCGACGGGCGATGGACGACTGGCTGACCGGGCTCGAATACTATGCGGTGCGCCCGTTCGTCAGCCAGCGACTGGCGCTGCTTCTGGCTCGAAACCCTGGACAGCTTGAGGCCATCGCCAACGAGCTCTCGCGACTTCAGCTTGTGTGCGGCGGGCCGGTCACTACCGAGTCGGTCGACCTCTCCTTGCGCGATGACCTGCTATCGACCGGATTCTCCACCTTGGACGCCGACACCGGCGCCACGGTTTCTGGTCCCGCCCGCCTAAGGGCTTTGCTCGCGCGCGCTGAGACGCCCGCCTCCCGCGCCGTTCGGTACAGCGACCGCAGCTCGGTCGGAGAGCGACTCGACGCCGGAAACATCTGGGCCGCGTCCTTCGACATCGACGTCGAGGGCTTCGCGAACCTAGGCCTGACCTGTAACGCGAAGCTGTCCTCTGTCGCCGTGCAAATCGTAGGCGAAGACGGCGACATCGGCCCCGGCCAGTCGCAACCGGTCGTCACCATGATCTACGGGGGTGCCGGTAGCGTTCGCTCCTGCCAACCAGGCATCGACGACTACGTCTCACAGTTCGGACCCGGAGCGACCGCGTTCGGCCCCATCAGCGCGTTCCGGACGCCCGGAAGGTCAATCTCCCCGGTAGCGGGCATCGGCGATTACGGGCCCGAGCTCAGCTGGAGCAGTACCCTCGAGGGCCTGCCCTTCGCGTCCAACTACACGGTGCTGATCGACCTGAACCACCCGTCGAACGCCGAGTTTGATTGGGAGCAGCTCGAGGACGTTCGTTTGCGTCTCTCGTACACGTACCAGGACGTCTTTCCGCAGGGGCAATGTGAGTAGAACACTCGCCAAAACGGCGCACCGACACCGGTCTAAAGACCGGCATCAAGCATTGAATTCAATCACGACATCACCGAAGCGACCTCGGACTCTCATGACCTCCACATTCTTACGCTGCGCGTTTTCTGCAGCGTTCGGAATCTCGCTCCTCGGGACGATTCTGTCTGCGCCAGCTCACGCTCAACAGGCGGCGGTCGGTACCGACGCCAACACCGTTCGGGCGATCGGCTCGAGAGCCGCCGGCGGCCTCACCGCGCCCGGTGTGCGCTTCGTCGAAGACTGGGAACTGTCGCTCACGTGGAACCATGATGGTGTTCCGATTCGTGTCGTCGCACCTCTCGACGTCGTCCGCGGCGGCAACCGCACCGAGGAAATCGATCTCGTAGAGGCACGCGACATCCTCGTGCTCCGCGGCGCGATCGCCATGGGCTCTCGGCTTGAGCTGTTCGCAGCCCTGCCCATCCTCTTGCACCAGGCCACGCGTAACGGTGAGCAAATCGAGGGCCCAGAGGCGAGGTCATCAGCGCTCGGCGACCATCGTTTTGGAGCGCGGCTTCAACTGCTCGACCCCTCAAGTTGCCTGCTCTGGTCCGTCGGTGCGCTCGTCATCGCCCCAACGGGTGATCCCGTACTCATGTTCGGCGCGGAGAGCACACGGCTGGGCCTGTTCTCAACCATCGGAATCGCGCCATCGGAGCGCTATGATGTGCAGCTGCACACAGGCTTCACCCAGAACGATAGCGCAGTTGTCGGAGACCAGATCTTCGGAGACTTCGTCGACGTTTCGCTCTTAGGACGAGTGCATGCTGGCCCGGCCTCCTTCATGCTCGGCGTACTCGGTAACATCGTCACCGCCGACGCGCCCGAGAGCACAAGCGTCGAACGAGCCGGCGTCGAGATCGAGGCCGGCTCTCGGCTGCAGCACAACGGACTCTTCGTTGACGCTGGAGGCGCCTTCGGTCCGCTCGACAACGGTCTCACACCGCTGTGGCGCGCACAGGTTACGCTTGGAGTGACCGGCATCTTCGATCACACAGACCGCGACCGCGACCAGGATGGCGTACCCGACCAGGACGATGTTTGTCAGCACGTAGCCGAGGACCTAGACGGCTTCGAAGACGACGACGGCTGCCCCGAAGCAGACAACGACGGTGATGGCATCGCGGACGCTTGGGACCGCTGCCCGACGACGGCCGAAGACTTCGATCAAGTGGCTGATTCAGACGGATGTCCCGAGGACGACGAGGATGCTGACGCCATCGCCGACAGCGATGACGCCTGCCCAGAGGCGGCCGAAGACTTCGACGGCTTCGAAGATGATGACGGCTGCCCCGAGAGCGGAGTCGCCGGTGTTGCCGACCGCCAACGACGGGCACCCGAAACGAGTGATTCCTATGCGATCTACTTCGATACCGACTTGGCTGTTTTGACTCTAACGGCGATGGAGCAGTTGCGGCAAATCGCTTCGATTGCACTCGATACCGGCCGCGGACTGCACATTGTGGGGCACGCAGACGAGCGCGGCGACTCGGCCCTGAACGCGACGCTGAGCGAGCAACGGGCAAACGCTGCACGCGGTGCCCTGATCGAAGCTGGGGTCTCACCGGACAGAATCACAATGAGCGGAGAGGGCTCCTCGCAACCGATCGCCCCGTCGACCGAGTTCGGGCTGACACTGAACCGTCGCGTGACGTTCGAGTGGGTCGATTAGCGATCGTTATCGGTTGAGCCGCGGGAGCGCTAGGTTACGCTCAGACGACCCGTGGAATCAGCAGGAACTCTGCGGAGAGTAGAGGCCGGTGGGTCGGTGTCAGCCTACTGGAGCGACTCGATCGCGGGCTTTCCCTTGCCCACTACGCCACCTTCCGGCAGCTTGCCGCCCATGAAGAAGCTGCTCCCCCTGATGATTCTCGCCCTCGCATCGTGCGACGAAACCCAGACCCTCGCATCGGAGGCCCTAGCGGGCACCGACGCCGGCGCGGACGATGTGGCAGACGAGGAACAGGAGGACGCCGAGGCCGACTCGGGCGATCTCGCTGAGGCGAACGAGAACCCGTTCCAAGAGGTCATCGACCAAGGCGCCGGTCGCTACATCGGCGAGGCCACCTGGACGACGGAGTTCGAGGAGGGCCCAGAGACCACCTACGCCTTCGACGTCGAGTCGGGGCCGATTTGCCTCTATGGCGACCCCTACAAGATCTCTGTTCGCGACTCGGAGGCGTCGGACGATCTGCTCATCTTCCTACAGGGTGGCGGCGCCTGTTGGTCCGAGCTCTGTTTTGCGCTGGACGCCACCCTGCCGAGAGTCCCAGTGGCTCTCGACATTCTGGATCCGGAGCTGGAGGAGAACCCGGCTCGCGACTTTGACGTCGCTTACTGGAACTACTGTGACGGCTCCTTGTTCGCGGGAGACGTCGACGTCGATGAAGACGGTGACGGAGAGATTGATCGCTATCAGCGGGGCCTGCGGAACCTCTCGGCGGCTCTCGACGCCACCGCTCAGCGGTACCCGGCGCCGAGTCGAATCCTGCTCGCCGGCTCCAGCGGTGGCGGCTTCGGCACAATACTTACGACGATGTTGGTCCGCATCTACTACCCAGGCGTGGAGATTCTTGTCTTCAATGACGCGGGCGTCGGCGTCACCAAGGGGGAGGAGGACCTGCTCTTTGTCGAAAATATGGTCGAAGAATGGGGCGCCGCTGATCTGGTCCCCGAGTCATGCACGGAGTGCTTCGGCGACGGACACTTGATGCCGATTGTGGCGTGGCAGCTGGAGCACGATCCGGATCTCCGCATCGCGGCGTTCAGCGGCCTCAGAGATTTCGTCATCGCGGACATCTTCTTGCGGATTGGCGGCCGCGCCTTCGAGCCAATGTTGATCGCGGAGACCGATGCGATGGCCGAGCGTTTCCCAGGCCGCTATGCCGCTTTTCTGGCTCCAGGTGGCGTGCACACCGTTCTCGTCGGAGACATCTCGGGCGTGCTTGGCGCGGAGTTTGGAGACTCAAGTATGGCGGACGGTGTGGACCTCGGAGACATGACGGAGCTGGAAGTGAACGGAGTGCTCGTCGCAGACTGGTTCCAGGACTTCGTCGACGGCGCCGACGATTGGGGCCCGGTTCGACCTGCGGAAGAAGAGTAGCATGCGGGCCCTCTTCATCGAGCCGTTCGATGTCGGATCTCACGCAAGTTTTCGCCGATCGATAACGGCTGGAGTTGTGGCCGACTGGACCGAATTGACTCTGCCGGGTCGTCACTGGAAATGGCGGATGCGTGGCTCGGCGGTCTGGTTCGCTCGTGAGCATCGGGCGGAACTTGAGCTCGGCCACGACCTGCTATTCGCCAGCTCCTACCTGCCCCTCGTCGAGCTGCACGGCTTAGTTCCCGCGACCGCTCAGATTCCGTCCGTCCTCTATTTTCACGAGAACCAACTCGCGTATCCGATCCGACGTGAGCACGGAGGCTCGAACTATCAATTCGGCTTCACACAGCTCGTCTCGGCGCTCGCAGCGTCGGCCGTCGTATTCAACAGCGAGTACAACCGGAGCTCGTTTTTCGAGGCAGCAGAAAACCTGCTGAAGCGTATGCCAGACGCAGTACCTGCCAGCTGGCTCTCGGAGATCCAGGCCAAGTCGCTGGTGTTGCCGCTCCCGCTCACCCTGCCAGATGCGGCGCCCGATGTCCTCAAGAACTCAGAGCTGGGCCCGCTGATTCTCTGGAACCACCGGTGGGAGTTCGACAAGAATCCGGAGCTATTCTGCGACGCCCTAGAGGCCATCGCGGCGCGCGGCGTGCCTTTTCGAGTGGCATTCTGTGGGCAGCGCTTTCGGCAAGCGCCGGACTGTTTCGAGAGAGCCCGCGAGGCGCTTGGCGGCCGCGTTGTCGCCTTCGGACACCAACCACTGGAGGTGTATCAGTCGCTGCTAAGGCGAGCCGATATCGTTGCGTCCACGGCGGTGCATGAGTTCTTCGGCATCTCGATCGTTGAGGCCACGCACGCTGGCGCGATGCCGCTCGTTCCCAACCGACTCGCGTATCGTGAGACGGTGAGAGCAGAGTTCCGTTACGCAACGGATGACGAGTTCGAAGCTCGCCTGGAAGCGCTCTGCGCTCGGTACCAAGCAGGCGAAGTCCTAAGAGCTGATCGACGGTCGTTCGTCGCGCAATTCAGCGCCGCGCAGGTCCTACCGAGGTATGAAGCTCTTATCGAGGGGCTTGTCGCATCGTCGCCGCGGCCCTAAGGCCGTCCGTCAACCTACGGCCCCCGAGACGTCATGAGCATCCAATACTCGCCTGAGTTTATCCAGGCGATCCCGAAGACTGATCTCCACGTACACTTGGACGGATCACTCCGGATCCCAACGTTGATCGAACTCGCCCAAGAACGCGGTGTTGAGCTCCCTGCTTACACCGAGGCGGGACTGCGCGCCGAGGTCTTCCGCGATTCGTATGCCGATCTGGGCGAGTACCTGCACGGCTTCAAATACACGTGCGGAGTGCTTCGAGACGAAGCTTCTCTTGAACGATGCTCCTTCGAGATGGCCGAGGACGCGTTTCTAGAAGGCGTCCGCTACATGGAAGTCCGCTTCGCCCCGCAGCTGCACGCGAATGACAACCTCACGATCGAGGATACGCTGCTCGCGGTAGCCCGCGGCCTAAAGAAGGCGGAGGATCAGTACAACGCAGACGACAAGATTCGCTCTGGTGCCGAGCCGGCGTTCCGGACAGGAATCATCGTCTGCGCGATGCGCTTCTTTACGGGTGGATTCTCACCATTCTTCCAAGACTACGTCGACTCCCACGAGTACCGTGACCTGGGCGATGTCATCGTGATGGCGTCAGAGGACCTCGTCCGTGCTGCCGTCGCAATCCGTGACAAGCACAAGCTCCCGATCGTCGCGTTTGACCTCGCAGGACAGGAAGACGGTCATCCCGCCGGTCCGCACCGTGGCGCCTACGAGTTCGCGCACCGCAACTTCATGGCGAAGACGGTTCACGCTGGCGAAGCGTATGGACCAGAGTCGATCTTCCAGGCGATCACGGAGCTTCACGCTGACCGGATCGGGCATGGCTTCCACATCTTCTCGCACGACAAGATCAAGTCCAACGACATCGAGGATCCCGCAGCTTACTGCGATGCGCTCGCACAGTATTGCGCCGATCGCCGCATCACGATCGAGGTCTGCCTCACCTCGAATCTGCAGACCAACCCTGAGATGGGGTCGATCGAGAACCACACGTTCAAGCAGATGCTCGAGAACCGAATGAGCGTGTCCCTCTGCACCGACAACCGGCTCATCTCGGACACGACGATGACGAAGGAGATTCAGCTCGCGGTCGACACTTTCCCAATGTCACCCGAACGAGTGAAGAACCTCATGATCTACGGATTTAAGCGGTCGTTCTTCCCGGGTACGTACCGCGAGAAGCGAGCTTACGTCAGGCAGGTCATCGACTTCTACGAGCACAAAGAGCGCGAGTTCGGACTCCGGTCCTAGCGCCCCACTGCTGCGTCGCAGGACCCGCCAGGCAGGTCATCGACTTCTACGAGCGCAAAGAGCGCGAGTTTGGACTCTGGTCCTGGCGCCCTACTCCTGAGCGTCCCCGGACCCGTCAGCCTCGGGTGTTGGGGCTCGATTGCCGACCGGCTCACCCGAAGCGTCGGCATCACCCTGCGGATCCGCCTCCTCGTCTGAGAGGTGGTAGACGCCGATTTGGCCGCCGTGGAGGGAGCCCAAATACAGGTTGCCGCCCACCTGCTCCGCGTTGGTGATCATGCCAAGCGCCGACTCGCTCCGATCGTCCAAGTTCTGTAGGATGACGCCCGATGCGCTGAGGCGCATCACGTGGGCGACGTTCTGAGGCGCCGGTAACAGTTCCTTCGGCATCGAGCCGATAAGCCTGCGCGCGCCACCGACGCCGGAGAGCAAGTCCATCAGTCGGTTGCGCGGCGATGCGATGGTCAACCAGAACGTGTCATCGCCAGCGTTGGAGATACCGTCAGGAAACCCCGGCAGGTTATCGATCAAGGTAGCGGAGCTCGGCGTGTCCCCGAGGACCAGGCGCCGAACCCGGTACCTAGAGGTCTCCACAACCAGCACGTACGACTGATCGTTGGCGACGGCCACGCCGTTAGCGAAGTGAAGGTCGTGCATCAGCACCGTGACGCCACCGTCAGGTGCTATACGGAAGAGTCGACCGCTGCCCCGTGACTCGATGATGTCGAGCTTCCAATCGGCATAGGAGAATCGGTTAGTCGCCTCGGTGACATAGATGGTGCCGTCATCCGCCACGTCGACGTCGTCGAGGAATTTGAGGTCAGCTCCGTTGTACCGCGACAAGATTATCTCGGTGGTGCCGTCCTCGGCGACCGCGACCAGACCGACGTCGGCGACACATACAATCAGGCGACCGTCAGGATGCCAGTCCATCCCAAGGGGGCGGCCACCGAGCTGTGCGAAGACCTCTGGCGACTCGCCCAAAGTGACTCGCATCAGTCGGCCGTCGGACACGCCCGTGATGATGTCGCCCGCCGGGTTCACAGCAACGTCCTCCGGTCCGTTCGGCACGCTGAGGCGGTCGATATTAGCGAGCCGACCGTTGGGCTCGTAGTTGCCGATCAAGGCAGGAGCAGGTTGACTCTGCCAACCCACTGGGTCGATTGGAGAGATACTCCACGTGACTCCGATGCTGACCACGACGACGCTGACCAACACGAGGAAGAGTTGGAATGCGATCGATCGGCGCTTGGGACGGTTGAGCTTGGGCATTGCAGCGAGAACTTGAGGGTGGCAAGCGCATTCTACGCCGGCCGGCCGACGCAAGCCACCTTGTGCCGATCAAGCCGCGCTTCTGAAGTCCGCTCCCACAGCGCCCCACACCGATGATCCGACTCGACCGAATAGTCACCCGCCCCGAACCGCTCGAGGACGTTTTTGCTTACGTTGCCGAGTTCGCCAACGTCGCCGTTTGGGATCCTGGTGTCGTCAGCTGCCGCAAAACCACCGCCGGCGCCACCGGAGTGGGCACAGAGTATCACGTCGTCGCCAAGTTCATGGGGGCAGATGCCCCAATGGGCTACCGGGTAACCCAGTGGGATCCGCCCAATGTGGTTGAATTGGAGGGCATCGCCCTCGTGGTACGGGCCACCGACCGAATCTCCTTCAGAGCGAACGAGTCCGGCGGAACAGAGATCCGCTACGAAGCCGAGTTCACGTTCAAGGCCGCGAGCCGCATCGCTGACCGCCTCCTTCGGCGCGTCTTTGAGACCGTTGGCGACAAGGCAATGACGGGGCTTGAGGCCGCGCAGATTCCTAGATCTTAGGAACTAGGACCAAGCGGCCGCGGAGACCTCCAACTCGGAGCCGTTCATGGGCAGAGTTCGCCTCTGAAAGAGGGAGTTCCTCGATGACGAATCGCATCGGGTCCCCGTTTTGTATGGCGACAAGTGCAGCCAAATCCCTCGGGGTTGCACCAGTAGAGCCGCAGATCCTGACGTCTCCAACCACGATCCTGCCCATGTTCACGGCGACGCGCTCTTCGGAGACGTTGCCGACGAGCCCGATCCCGCCTCCGAGACGAACGGAACGAAGGCTGGAGTTGAACGTCGGGCTCCCAACGCAGTCCAGGACGACATCGACGCCATCGCCTGGGAGCTTCTTGTGGAAGCCCGAACCATCGTCGACGATGACAAGGTCGGCGCCGAGCGAGGTGACAAAGTCTACGTGTTCTTCGCTCCGGACGACAGCGAGGACGTCCGCGCCTTGGCGTTTTGCGATCTGAATCCCGCCGATGCCGACACCGCCGTTTGCTCCTGTGATCAGGACGGTCTGGCCGTGGCTCAATCCACCAAAGCGGTTCATCGCGCGGTACGCCGTCCCGAACGTCGAGTTCAGGATTGCGCCAGCTGCCCCTCTGAGTGAATCGGGCAGCGCATAGAGCGCTCGCGACGGAGCAAGTACATGGCTCGCGTAACCTCCATCGATCGTGATTCCAAAAACTCGCATCGCGAACGCGCACTGACCTGTCTCGCCTTCAACGCAGCGTGGACACATCCCGCAGGAGTCCCGGTGCAAAGCACCGACGTAGTCACCGATCTTCCAATCGGCTTCAGGTCCTGCCGCGATCACTTCACCAGCAAACTCGTGTCCCATCACGATCGGAATGGCGATGAACTTCATGCGCCCGGATCGGTCGATCAAATCCCGATGCGCGACTCCACATCCGTCCACGCGAAGAACGACGTCGGAGCCAGAAGGCGTAGGTGGAGCCTCATCATTCGACGAGTAGGAGAGTGGGGTATCAAACCCGGGTGCAGTCAGCGTGACACGTTCCATTTCGCCTCAAACAAATGTCGCGACATCAGCCAGCGACTTCTTCATGATGGTGGGGACCTCCGCGTCCGCGGCCGGCAGTCCGGTGACGAGGACGAGGTACGCGCGCTCGTTCTCTGGACGCCCGAGGACATCCGAGAGGAAGTTCATGGGGCTCGGCGTATGAGTCAACGTCGCGAGGCCCGCATTGTGCAGAGCTGTAATCAACATGCCGGTCGCAATCCCGACGGACTCTTGCACGTAGTAGTGTTTGGTCTTACCGCCATCGGCCCGCAACCCGTAGCGCTCGGCGAAGATAACGATCAGCCAGGGCGCTTCTACGAGGAACGGTTTGTGGGCGTCGGTGCCGATGTGTGCGAGCGCGTCGAGCCACTCCTGCGGGGCCCTCCCGCCCTCATAGAACTCGCGCTCCTCTACCTCTGCGGCCGCACGAATTTTGGATTTCATCGTCGCGTCTTGCACCGCGACAAAGTGCCAAGGCTGCAGGTTCGCCCCGCTGGGGGCAGACGAAGCCGCCATGATGCAGTGTTCGATCACGTCGCGAGGGACCGGAGTCGGCGCGTAGTCGCGAACGGTTCGACGACGTTCTAGGTCCACCCGGAATGCCGCAGCCCGCTCGGCCATCTCTGGCGCGGGGTAGCCCCGAAACGCGGTCAGCGGTTTGAATTCTGGCTTCATGCAATTGGGATGCCCCAGCCCCTATCGACTTGCAATCAAGTCCGCAGCTGACCGGCTTCTCCATCGGGCTCCATCCGGCTAGACTAGCCGTGAACGTCACTCACGAGAGCCGAAAATGACTGAGAGCTGGGAAGTACCGTCGTGCGTTTCTGAAGCGTCACAGAATATCGCATCCGACATGGATCGGTACCGCGAAACGTGGCACCACGCGAACAGCGACCCCGATGGCTTCTGGCTCGGGATCACCAAGTCGATGATTCAGTGGCGGACCGAGCCCACGATCGGACTCGAAGGGAGCTTCCGTACAGTCGGTGAGACCCCGCTGAGCTGGTACGGTGATGGAAAGCTCAACGTGACCGAGAGCTGTGTCGACCGACATGCCGCCGCCCAACCCGACAAGGTCGCGATCATCTGGGAGGGCGATGAGCCAGGAGAGACTCGGCACATCACATACAGCGAGCTCCTGAAGCAGGTCTGTAAGTGCGCGAACGCGCTCAAGGTGCTCGGCGTAAAGAAGGGCGAGCGGGTCATCATCTACATGGGCATGACCCCCGAAGCCGCGATCGCGATGCTGGCCTGCGCACGCATCGGTGCCATTCATTCGGTCGTCTTTGGAGGATTCTCGGCCGAGGCCCTGAGAGACCGAATCCGCGACTGCGAGGCGAGCGTGGTCATCACACAGGATGTCGGCATGCGTGGCGGGCGCACAATACCGCTCAAGGCCGTCACCGACGCTGCCTGCGAAGGTGAGCGACGCGTCGAGAAGGTGCTCTGCCTGCGCCGCACGGACGCCCCCGTGAACTGGGTTGAGGGCCGTGATGTCTGGTGGCATGAGATCGTCGATGAGCAGAGCGACGTCTGCCCCGCGACCGAGTGCGACGCCGAAGACCCCCTCTTCGTCCTCTACACATCCGGCAGTACTGGAAAGCCGAAGGGCCTGGTGCACACCTGCGGCGGGTACATCACGTACACCGCCTTCACCCACAAGACGGTGTTCGACCTACGCGAGGATGATGTCTTCGCCTGCGTCGCCGACGTTGGATGGATCACCGGTCACAGCTACATCGTGTACGGGCCGCTCGCGAACGGCGCGACAACGCTCATGTTCGAGTCGACCCCGCTCTACCCAGATGCTGGCCGATACTGGGACATGGTCGAGCGCCACAAGATCAGCATCTTCTACACAGCGCCCACGGCAATCCGGGTCCTCGCTGCAGAAGACGAGTCCTACGTTACCAAGTACGACCGCAGCTCACTGCGCGTGCTCGGAACTGTTGGCGAGCCGATCAACCCAGAGGCATGGGTTTGGTACCGCGAGGTCGTCGGCGAGAACCGCTGCACGATCGTCGACACATGGTGGCAGACAGAGACAGGAGGCATAGCGATCTCTCCAATCGCGCCGGCGACTCCTACCAAGCCTGGCTCGGCGACCTTCCCAATGCCAGGGATCAATCCGCTCCTCGTCAACTCCGACGGACACGAACTCTACGGTCCTGCTCAAGGGCACTTGTGTATTTCGTACCCGTGGCCGGGCCAAGCCCGGACAGTGTGGGGCGATCACGAGCGATTTGTAGCGACCTACTTCGCGACCTATCCCGGGCGATACTTCACCGGGGACGGATGCCGCCGCGACGAGGACGGCTACTACTGGATCACTGGCCGCGTTGACGACGTCATCAATGTCGCCGGACACCGGATGGGGACCGCCGAGTTTGAGTCGGCCATCCTTGTCCGCGATCAAGTCGCGGAGGCGGCGGTCGTCGGTTTCCCCCACCCGGTGAAGGGACAGGGCGTCTATGCCTTCATCGTGCTCCAGCCCGGTGTGGATGTCGGTGAGAACTTCCTGAAGGCCGTGAACATGACGCTGCGCGAGCAGATCGGTGCTCACGCCAAACTCGACGATATGCAGATCATCCCTGGGCTGCCCAAGACCCGCTCCGGCAAGGTCATGCGCCGCATCATGCGAAAGGTTGTCGAGGGCCGCGCGGACGAGCTCGGCGACATCTCCACGCTGGCAGATCCCTCGGTGGTCGAAGCCATCGTCAGCGGCTTCAACGGCGTAGGCTAGGCCTGGACTCCAACTAGAGGACTCGTTATTCTAGGCACATGCATGGAGCATCACCACATCCGCTGAGCGGCCTTCACCCGACGACGATTCTGCTCTCATTCGCGCTCGCGTGTCTGGCATTCGCTTCGGCGACTCCGCCAGAGCCGACGCGCTGCAATAGCCCTGCTGCCGACCTGATGGAGCCCAGCACATATGTGACTGTGCCGGTTACGCTCGTCGAAGTCGAACCAGAGTTCGTATTTGACTCGGACCCTGAGCCGTTGCCGATGCGGGAGACGGTCGGAGGAAGAGACCCTTTCGCTGCGCCCACGATGGTCAATCCGTAGGCGACAGGCTGGGGCGTGACACGCGCTCCCAGAGAGTTTGCGGCGCGCATCGGAGAGGCGGGGTCAGCGGGTAGAGCGGCGCGCATCGGAGAGGCGGGGTCAGCGGGCAGAGCGGCGCGCATCGGAGAGGCGGGGCCAGCGGGCAGAGCGAGGCCAGGGTGTCGCGCTCCGGACTCCACGTGCATCGTCGGGCCAGACACCGGGAGCGACAAGCAGCATCCCGGCAGACGATCAGCCCCGAACTGGGTTTTCGGGCGCCCTAGAGCGGCGGCGCCGTGCATGCGCTTCGGTCTCCCGTAGTGACACACGTAAGCTCGCCACCGCAGTCCTCGTCGGTCTCGCAGAGGCCCAAACACAGCTGCGCTTCTTCCAGTTGGAAGCAGCCTGCGTCTGGTCCGCAGTTGCGATCGGTACGGCAGAACGCGCTGCAAACACCGGTCAGGTCTGCACCGTTTTCCGGCAGGCCGAGGCAGAGAACACCTGCGCAGTCGTTGGTCTCAGCACTTGGATCGCACTCATCAACGAACGCGTCACGTCCGAGCTGGCCCGTGCAGTATCCAGGCGGGTCATCCGTATACCAACAGATGGAGTCGTCGGCCGTGCAGTCCGGGCTGTTCGTGCACTCGCCGCCGCGATCGACCAACCCGCTGCTGACTTCGAAACAGGCCGGTGGGTTGAAGACGTCGCCCGCGACCATCTCAGCAAACGTGCCGCAAGGCTCTACTAAAAGAGCGTCCAGACAGGCTGCCGCTTCTTCGCCGTTGAATTGCTGACGCTCCGCACTAACGGAGACCAGCGTGCGGGCTTGGCAATCGGCATCGAGGGTCGACAAACAACGCTGTTCCACCTCGAATCGAAAACCCTGCTCTGCGGTGTTGATGTCATCGTCGTCGAAGCACGCGTACATCCAGTCACACCAAATCCCGGCGGATTGGCGGCACCACTGAGTACCAGTCACCGAGTCAGGACCTGCGTCTTCGACAATATCGGCCGCGATGTCCGTACCTGTGTCCAGAGCGTCGGCTCCTGCGTCGGTGACTATGGTCGTGTCGTCTTCGTCGCCGCAGCCCACCAGGAGTGAGGCAGAGAGCGCGAGAGCGAGAGAGAGTGTATGATTCGGTGTTCGCATTTTGGCCCTAGAGTTGCTGTTGGAGCG
>JBLHWZ010000057.1:0-23867 GCA_047629415.1 Bradymonadia bacterium
AAGTGCCTGACGGTCATCGACGAGTGGACGCGGGAAGTGCTGGCGATCGATGTGGCTGGCCGACTGCGCTCGGGTCGGGTGATTGACGTCCTCAGCCGTCTCGTAAGCGAGCGCGGTGCACCGCAGGCCCTTCGCTCGGACAATGGCCCCGAGTTCGTATCAATGGCTGTCTTAGGCTGGCTCCAGCGCAACGGCATCGAGACCGCTTTCATCGCGCCTGGAAAGCCGTGGGAGAACGGGATGAACGAGAGTTTCAACGGCAAGTTCCGAGACGAGTGCCTCAATCTTGAGTGGTTCCGGACCCGAGCCGAAGCGCGCGTCCTCATCGAAGCGTTTCGCCGCCGATACAACGAAGAGCGGCCTCATTCGAGCCTCGACTACATGACGCCGGGCGCGTTCAGCAGAGCAAACAAACAGTCCCTTACCCCCGAGGCGTGTGTCAGGTAATGACTGGTCCGAAGAAGTGGGGCAGGTCAGGAGCTCAGCCGTAACATGAGCTTTTCAGGGACTCACGTTTCAAACATGAGTCTCGCTCGACCATAACAGACAGCATCGTTCATTTTCATCTCGCGGCGAGGTTTTGGACCATGTATGCTGCCCATTCGAGGCCGATAGTCGCACTTCAACGCCGAGGGCGGCCGAGTCCAGCGATGAGCAGTCTAGTCCGTCGTGTATTCTAGTTCGCCCCCCGTTCTCCGAGCAGCCTTTGGATGGTCACCCAGAGATCTTTGAGACAGACGGGCTTGGCCATGTAGGCGCTAGCGCCTGCGGCTAAGCATCGCTCGCGGTCTCCCGACATTGCCAGCGCGCTCAGCGCGATAATTGGCACTTGGGCACAAGCGGGGTCCTTTCGAATTCTAAGCGTAGCCTCCAGTCCGTCTAATCTCGGCATTTGGACATCCATCAGAATCAAGTCAGGGCGCTTCTCGAGGGTCAATTCGATGGCCTCTTCTCCGTCTCGCGCAACCACTATCCCGTATCCGTTTGCGCGCACAAAGTCTGTCATAGAGATGATGTTGGCCTCGTTATCTTCTGCCAGCAGCACGAGTGGACGTGAACACACAGCAGACTCTGTGACTGGGATGAGCGGCGCATCAGCTGGAACCTCACGGTTCGGCAGATTTGACGAGCTTGCACTCATTGCATCGACCCACGGGAACGAGACGGTGAAGCGAGACCCTTGAGCGCGTCCGGAGCTCTCCAAATGCACGGTTCCGCCAAGTCGCTCGGTCATCCGCGATACAAGCGAAAGGCCTAGCCCCGTTCCCTCGTACTTTCGATCCAACCCGGCATCGAGTTGAACAAACGGCATAAACAGACGTGACTGATCTTCCTCGGAAATGCCAATTCCCGTGTCCCACACTGATAGGTTGATCGTGTTCTCCTCGACGTTACCCGTCACATCTAAGCCTAGAGCGCCCCCTTCGGGGGTGAACTTCACCGCGTTGTTCAGCAGATTCACCAGAATTTGTTTAAGGCGGCGCTCATCCATCATAATGCGCGTCACCCGCGCATCGATGGACAGCGTCACCTGCAACCCGCGTTTTTGTGCTGCCTCGCTGATGAATCGGAGACTCGCATTACATACCTGGGTCAGATCGACCGACTCCACCGAAAGCTCCAGAGTGCCGGCTCCCACCTTGGCGAGGTCGAGTAAGTCATTGATGAGTGTTAGTAGGTGGCGACCGCTCTCCGCCACCATCCCGACGGAGCGGTCCAGACGCTCGTTTAGCGGGCCATAAACGCCCTCTTGTATCAACTCGGACATGGTGAGAACGACATTAAGTGGAGTCCGAAGTTCATGACTCATGCTGGCGAGGAACTCGTCCTTTGCACGGGAGGCCGCGATCAAATGGGCGTTCGCGACACGTAGCTCGGTCGTGCGCTCCGCTACCCGTGCTTCCAGTCGGCTCCGTTCTTCTGTCAGTTGTACGTCCCTGGCTTCTGTCAGTCTCAAAGCTACTCGCAGAGCCTTAGTGCGTCGTTCCACCCGCCCTTCCAAGTCGGCGTTCGCCCGCTCCAGGCTCAAGTTGGCTTGATATAGCCCTCGCGTCCGAGATTCGACCGCCTCCTCAAGTAGGTCCACCCGGCGGCGCTGCCGATCTAAACGTCGCTGCCAGCGCTCATCGCTCACGGGACCGTCGCGAACTGAAGCAGAAACACGCAAGACGAATCACCCCGATGCGTGCATGATGTTTGTTTGCGTTGTATGGGAACTTGGAAGTGTTCAGCAACACCGTCCAGAATCCCTTCCGCTAGATAACACAGCTGCCGATTGGAGTGATAGTGCATGATCAGCTGGTCCGGCGCAGGCTGCTCATATGTGAAACCCGGTGGGGAAACCTCCTTCATCAGTTTTCGAACCTCCACATGAATAACTCCGTGGAGCAGGAGCAAGAACGGCAGAGGATGCGTGATGGTTTTCGTCGCGACCGGGGCGTATCGATACAGTTCAGGAAACGCGAATTTCCCCAATGAATGCAGGGCCGATTCAGGGGTGACATTCAGCTTCCCACATAGAGCGAGCAGCATGTCCGTCATCCATTGATCCGGGTAGTTTTCCGGAGAAATAAAGGGCTCTACGAAGACGTGTGGACAAAGCTCCATGAGCTCTTCAAGTCCATCTTCCCCCCAGTTATGAATCACAAACTTTTCAAAAATTACAAACAGTGTTCCTTTCATGGTGCGCCCTCAGCATGATCGAGATTCGATCCTTCGATCCTTCGGATTGATTCGCTCAGAAGTCTAGAGCACGCGCCTCGTCCACTCCAATCTTTCGGCTCTGATATGAAGCGCCCAAAACAACCTTCGAGACAAAGTCCCCAGTCGTATAGGAGCGCCTGGGCAGTGACACCGATTACTGGACTTGTGATCTCTGCGAGTCTCATTTCGCGAACTGCAGGGTAGCCGGCCACCTGCGGGACCTCCATGTCAACGGGGCAGCACGAGTAGAGGGCCCTTCCGATGTGGTCCGTAAGACCGCGTATCGGGCCGCCCGGTGGTCCTCCGTGACCGCTAGCGGGTTCTCGTGGCCGCCCCGCTCTCGCATGAGCAGCTGCAGGAGGTATGTACGATCTTCCGTGACAAAACGCGCTCGGGCCGAGGCCGGCGTAGAGGTCGTTCCCAGCAGGGGTTCTGTCAGGTGCGGCGCCTTTGTAGAACTCGAGAGGAGCGCCTTCGTAGAACTGGGGGGGAGCGATTTCGACATTCTGCCTGTTGAGGAAGACGACCCCCCTCAAAGCACTATCTATGCCAATAAACGGGCATGGATCGTCCGTGAAAGGCCGCATCTTCCATGAATTCAGCGAATGACTGTCCCGTTTCGGTACAAAAAATGAAACGGGTGTTCCACTAAGACACGACTGCTTCAGATTCGGATAGTGAGAAACCGCGTTCGAGTAGATCCCAAACATCCGTTTGAGCAGCTCGGCTTAATGGCGGCGGCGAGTACGCTGCCGTTTTTCGACAAAACGACCGGCCTTTTTGTGCGGACCGTCTCTACTCGATGGTTCGAGGTCCAGCGACTCAGACCGTTTAGACACGACGAGGGCGCGGGGCGGGGACCCCGCCGCGAGAACGGCATGGTAGGCGGTGCGAATTCCCTCTAGATCCAATCCCGCCTCGTGCTTAAGAGGGCGCGACCTAAGCAAAGCCCACGACCACGCCATGAACTCCTCCTCACTTCCCTTCCTCGTCACCGTCGTTCGCGATGGATTGTGCAGCCGTAATCGTGCCCGGGCCGGTGATACTTGAGGGGTTCGGAGCCGGAGACCCCGACGAGTGAACCACGGACGATCAACCCGATCGTCAAGCAGGTGCTAGAGTTGGGGCCGACCGTTGCGTATTTCCTGATCTATCTACGGATAAGGGACGAGACCTTCCTCCTCGGAGGCAGGGAGTACTCCGGCTTCATTATGACGACGCTGGTCTTTGTGCCGATCCTGCTGATCGCGATGGCAGCGTTGTGGGCGATGACACGGAAACTGAGCCGAATTCAGGTCTTCACCGCCTTCATGGTGCTGTTTTTTGGCGGACTAACGGCGTGGTTCAATGACGAGCGGTTCTTCAAGATGAAGACGACGCTCGTCTATGGGATGCTCAGCGCGGTGCTGGCCATCGGCTTGCTACGGGGGCGCAGTTACCTCGCCTATGTCATGGGCGATATGCTCCCGATGCAGGACGCAGGTTGGATGATCCTGACTCGACGTGTGGCCGCGGGTTTCGCCGTTCTAGCCTTGGCCAATGAAGTCATTTGGCGGACCATGTCCACAGATGCCTGGGTCAAGATTGAGACGTTTGGGTTCCCGGTGCTGATCGTCGTTTTCCTCTGGTCGCAGATGGCCGCGTTGGAGGAGTATCTCGATCAGGACGAGGAGATCACCGATTAGTCCGGCGCCTACTTTGTCTTGAACCACATGGTCTGACGGAGCTGTTTGGCCCGGTGGAGCTGCTTGGCCTGATGGTTTGAGCCGTTGGGCGACCACAAAAACGGAACGGCCTCAACCGTGACCCACGGCGAACAGTCGCCTTAGTGACTCTGGTACCAGGGCAGACAAATGACTCCGCAGATGGGCTTGCGCGAACCAGTCGGATGCTCTCCGTGCCGGCCCGCGACCTGTTCCCCCTCGCTCTACGCCGTGCGGGGCGAGCGACGTTCCGGCTCTCACCGTCACTCGTGCCGCGGGACACTCGCATCGACGCGGCGTCGATGCGGTGGGGATCCCCACCGATTCCAGACCAGCCTGGTGCTCATCCTGCACGACGTTCAAGTCCCATTCGGCCACGTTGCCAATCATGTCGTAGCACCCCCATCGGTTCGGACACTTTCCAGCCGCTGAGTGGGTGGCACGCGTGCCACCGGTCGTTGAATTGCAATAGGCCCAGGCGATCGGTCGGAGCACGTTGACCACGGACGTGCAGGTGCGACCAGGGAAGTCGCTATTGTAGGTCGCACGAGCGTCGACGGCGCATCCCGCATACTCCCCCTCGGCTTCGATGGGCAGCCGACATACGTCGCAATCCAGGCCTTCGAACCCCGGCACAGCACAGATGAAGCCGATGTCGCAGTCGAGATCGCGTGGCGGGCATCCGGCACGGACGGCGTCGTCCCCGATCATGGTGCATTCGCTGAGATCACAACAAGGGGTTACCCCCCCTCTACACGGCTCAGCGCGTTCGACATCTCGAGCGCCTCATTGAAGCTGACCGACTCCACCGGGCAGGTGATGTCGTTGCACTCGCCGTTGGTGCGGCCGAACCGGGAGGGGACAACGCATACGTCGTCCCCTAGCGATCGTCGCGGACACCCATGAGCAGATCCCACCGCTGCTGTGTGAGCCCCGTCTGTTGCATGAAGAACGGCCGAGACAGGGTTACCTCGACCTGATCCTTACTGCTCGCGCTGCGCCCTACTCCGGAGGCAGGTGAGCCGATAATGAATGACACCCCGGACTCGGCCGGAACCAAGCCGAAGGCGACATCAATCTCGTCGAACGAGGGGCGCGGGGCATACACGCTCGAGTCGACATCGACGGTGGCAGGACAGATTTCGACCGTGGCGATGAACGCCGGGACGCAGCACTCTGCCAACCCGCAGTCTTCATCAGCGCTGCCGAGTGCGCCCAGGGTTGGGGCGGCGACCGGTAGCCGTCCACCGCTTCGGTCACGACGTCTCCAGCGCCAGAGGCCTGCAGGTGCAGGCGATACCAGCGCGTTGCACCGGAGCTGACCTCCGTGTCGACTTCGGAGGAACTTGTGGCATCCGGCCATTCTGCCAAGGGGCCTCTACCAACTCAGCACCTTCCCACTGCAGCGCGACGGTCCCGACGCCCCTGGCCCCTCAACAGGGTAAGGGGGAGTGCCGGCACCGGCCCCATTGATGACGCGCACCTACCAGGAAGACGGCGCCGACGGAGCCGATGCGGGACTCACGAGCTCAAGTTCGATGCCGCTGCTCACACTTGGTGAGGCTTCAAGACCGGCCCAGCTGATCGCACCGGGCGGCGCTACCGCGTCCAGTAGGCGAGCACCGCGCCGATGTTGCTCTACGCACCATGGTCGCGACGCATCTCATAGTGTGTGACGGACGAGGCCGCGCGAAGGCCCTCATCCGAAATAGAGAGCGAACCTGGCCGCTCATCCTGCAGCGCGCTCACTTGATACAGATGCCGGGTGCCGAGAGGCGCCGATGCTTCGCTCCAGCTCAGCTCTGCTCCTTCGACGGTCCCAAAAACCTCTGCCGTCGACGGAGCGACCGGCGCACTGCCAGCGGCAGCGCCGATGTCGAGCCACTCCAGCTCGTCACCTTCCGCAACTCCCGCGACTTCCCCATCACGGAGCACTTCATAGCCCGAGGCTGTATCAACGGACTCCCAAGCGACGCGTGCCCGCACATCACTCACGCCGTCAGACGCTGCGACAGTCAGTGGGCCCGCCAAGAGTCCCGCACAGGTCTCACCGACAGGTGCCCAGCCCGTGAGGCAGTCGCCGCACGCAGCATCGATGGTCAGCGTGGCGGCGACGGATCGTCGAATGTGCTCGCTACAACCCGGCCCAACATCACTGCATATCAGCGGAGGGGAGACACAAGACCGGAGGCCTCGGGCTGACACAGGTAGCGTCCCGCCGATGAATCGCAGATCCAGTGCCCGCAGAGACCACACTCCCCTGAGGTCGTCGAGGCCGGACGCTACAGCCGCCGCATTCATTTCGTGTGGAATCGGGTTCATCGCAGAGCAACGATTCATCGTCGCTACTGCACACAAACTCGCCGTCTCCGCATTCTCCGCACGCGGTTCCAGGAGCCGCGGCCAACAGGGCACAGCCGCCGCACACATTTCTGGCTTCGAGCGTGGGCGCTTCGCATGCGATCGCATCCGAGCCGTCGCAGGTCCAGGTGCCGGCATCGCATTCACCACAGCGGCGGCCAGTGACAACGGGACGAGGTGTCGCCCCACCACAGCTGTTGGCGGTCGGGTCCGGCTCCATGCACTATGCTCCGGCGCCCGTGCAGGCGTGCGCTCCCTCGTCGCCGCAGGTATCACCCGCGGACTCCGACGCATCGCCAGCGTCGCTTCCACACAAGGTTAGTCCTTCGTCTCCGGCGCACGCCACGTCATTGTCACCGTTACAAGTCACCGCGTCGAGCCAACCAGCCCCGCATACCATTCCCGGTGAGGCAGCCAGCTGAAGACTGCCTCCGGACGCGCTGCACTGCGCGTCAGCGATGCACTCCAGGCTGCGCTCGAGCGGTCCGCAGAGCCCCGGGACCACAAGCGGCGACACACGGCGCACCCGGTCGCGCACCTGCTGCGCTCTCGAACGGCCCCCCAACGTCGCATCGCTCAAGAGAATCAGCCTGATGGCCGCCGCACATAAGGGTTGAGCGGCCACCGCACCCGATCGGCGACGGAGTGAGCACGTCCTCTGACGCGTCGGCAACGACATCGTCAGACGCATCAGCCCGAGCGGCGGCAGGCGCCATCAGCCCGAGCGTCGGTAGGCGCATCAGCGGGCGTATCAGCCACAACGTCGTCGACGTGTGTCGATTGACGAGTCATCCGGTGCGTCCATTACGTCGGTCCCGCCTTTCACGTCCGATGGATCAGTCTCTGGTCCGTCGTCGCCCCTGTCAGCGTCGAGAAAGAACGGTACGTCTTCCGCTACATCCATCGGCTGCTCAGTATCGCTGCCGGCAGTCGCGCCGGTGATGGTCCCCCCATCGATGGGATTCTCGACGGTATCCGGCTAGCTGTCGGCCTGAATTGAGTCGGAGGATTCACCATCACCGCACGAGATCGCGCAAGCTGTGATTCCAAGAGTGAGCGGCTAAAACGCGTATGTGTGGAACACGACCTTGCCGGACCGTTCCCTCTCTGAAGTGTGTCGCTTCATTGTTCCCCGTGTTGCAGAGGTGAGACGCATTGCTTCATTGTCAGCTTCATTGTCAGCTTCATTGTCAGCTTCATTGTCAGCTCCATTGTCAGCTCTATTGTCAGCTCCATTGTCAGCTCTATTGCTCGACTGCAGCGGGTGATCGATCGTATCTCTGCATCGATCGAGACCCCCCGTCCCCCGAGGCTTGGAGAGGTTCAAGCTTGTGCCCGACTGGGTCCGCTACGGCTACGGCTACGGCTACGGCTACGGCTCCGGAGCCAGCTCCGGCCCTCGGTTGAGCCACAGCCGCACGAACGCACCGTCGCTGCGCACGTCTTCTGGCGCGGTCCTGTAGGTGTCCGCGAGGAACGCGGTGACAGTGTCGGCGGCAAAACAGGTCATCTCGAGCGCGTGGCCCCAGGTCACTACAGCCACCGGGCTGGCGAGACCGGGGGCAGGCGTCAGGATCCATCTAAAGTCACCCCCGTCATCGGGTTCGACCGCCGTGGCGTATGCGCGTAGTTCTTCGATCAGTGTGTGTTCGACGCACGGGTCGTAGAGGAACGCGGCGCCGCCATGTTCAAGATTGTGCAGCCAGCGCTGTGGAGGCATGAACTCGTACTCTCCCCATTTGCCCCACTGCGGCCGGTGATTGTCGCAGGTTGGCAGCGGTTCGTACTCGATCGGGGTCGGCTCATCGATGTGGGTCGCCCGCGCCGCATCGCACTCGGTGTCGGTCCGGACAGGGTCAACGCAGGAATCTACCACTCGAATCGGGCCGTCGCAGGCGTACGGGATCATGTCGGTGTCTCCGACATCTGGTTCGAGAGAGTCAGACTCCACGTCGTGCGTGTGGTCCGCGTCTTCAGCGCCATCATGCGGATGATCGAGCTCCATATCGCCGTGCGGATGGTCCGCATCGACGTCGGCATCGTGCGGGTGAGCGTCTCCGGCGACATCGATGTCCGCCACATCGACGTCCACCGCATCGACGTCGACTTGGACGTCATGAACGTGGACGTCGTGGACATGGCTATCCGGCGCGTCGGTGTCGGCGAGGGCGTTCTGCACCTCCACATCGGGCCCGTCTGAGGACGACGTAGACGTGCAGGCGGGCGCGACGAGCAGCGCGAGGACGAGGGTCTTCCGGGAGAGTCGGTTCATGGCCCTCGTTTTGTCGAGAGTCCGTGTTCGGGTCAAGTTATGAGTCCGACGCAAACCGCAATTTCGTCTCAGAGCAGCGCTCGACCAACCGGGGGTCTCCCCGTCCCCTATTGCTGCATCTACGCTGACAGGAGCGACTCCCGTGGAGCGGATGCGAGAGCTCGGGTCCGCCGCCTTCGGCTCCCGGCGACGAAAAAGGCGAGGCCCAAGAACCATCCCTGAGCGGATCGTGACGTGGAAGTCGCGCACCCTCGACCGTCATCGATTGTGTCGTTGGTCGTCGCGCCAGTCGCGTCGTTGGTCGTCGCGCCAGTCGCGTCGTTGCTCGTGTCGCCAGTCGCGTCGTTGGTCGTCGCGCCAGTCGCGTCGTTGCTCGTGTCGCCACTCGCGTCGTTGCTCGCGTCGTTGCTCGTGTCGCCACTCGCGTCGTCGGTCGCGTCGCCGGTGTCGTACTCTGGACAATCCGGCTCCGGTGGGAGTGGAGGAATCTCGAGCAAGGCTGGATCGGGGTTCGATTGTTCGCACATCACCGCAAACTGCGAGCGCGGCTCGACATACTCAAGCCAACCAAACTCTCCGCAATCGGTCGCGGGGGCGGGGATGCAGATCTCGACGTCCACCAGCAAGTCCGTGTGGGAATCGAAGCCGCCTGGGCCAGCATCGACCTCATCGGTAATGGGCAAACAAACAGGGCCGAGCTGCGCGACAGCAACCTCGCCCTCCGCGCAGCGGCGAGCGAGAAATCCACCGACGTCGACGCAGCTCTCGCCTTCGTCTTCGCAAGCGCTCTTAAGGACCAAACCACCGGCGGAAAAGTCAACGGGGGGAGTCTCCGGCACACATGTTACGCTGAACGCGCCGTCGAGATCTCGGAACGTCCGACCAACGAAACCCTCATCACACACACAGCCAGCGGCCCCGTCGGAGACAGCGCAAGTGCCTGCATCGCAATAGACCGTCGCGCAGGCCGACGCGACGTCGAAGGTCTCCCATGCGTCTGAGTCAACGAGGTCGTCGACACATCTCTCGATCTCCGGGCGGGTCGCCGAGTAGCTTCGACGCGGCTGTGAGCGGAGCACTAACGTGGGACGGAAGACCGGGTCGAAGGTCATCTCGTGCGGCGAAAGCCGCGTGGTCAGCCGCGTCACGTATGGATAGAGCGCAACACGCTCGATACCCTCCGCGAGGTCGGCCAGATCCGGAACCTCGGAGCAATCTTCCTGGTCCCAATCGTCTAGGGGGCACTGGCAACGTCCATCGGTGCCGGCGGCGCAAAGATCGAAACCTTGCCCGCAGCACTCAGTGTCGCCGAGCGAGGCTCGGGGCATTGCGCCCGAGTATTCGACCACGAACGCGGCTCCTCCTGCGTCATCGATGGTCCGAGAGAGGAGCATCGGGTAGTTGGTGCGACCAGCAGCGTCGACCGCGAACTGACTTGGGTCGACCCCAACGATAGGCTGCGCCGTCGGCTCAAACGTCGAATCACCAACAACGTAACTTGTGACGGTGAGGTGCGGGTCGGCTGCGATCGCGGTGAGCTGCAGCGGGATCATCGGGTTGTCCGCGACGAATGTCATTCGCAGCGGCCGAATCTCCTCGACGCCGGCGCCCGGGATCAGCCGGCTCGCGAGGAAGAGCATGCCTGCATCGAGATAGGGCTGCATGAACGGCGTCATCGTATCGTTCACGATGAACCCTTCGTCCTGCAGCCAGCCAATCGCGAGGTCCGCTTCTTCGGCGGCAAAGACGACCGTGTCATAGGACCCCACCTGCTCGCGGGAGACGACTTCGACCGGAGGCTCGGTCGGACCAGGCTCGGAGTCGGCGAAGGCGTCGGCGTCAACCCAGGTCCCAGCGTCTTGCACGTTCGGATCGTCCGGCGACGGCGGGCATTGCTCAGCCCGATGCCGACGACAATTGTAGGCACTCGCTGGGCATTGGTTCACGGAGTTCCAGTCAGTGCTCGGCGCCGTGGCGTCGTTGAGCCACGAGAAAACTCCGGAGTGAGACAGGGCAAGCTCTGGCGCCGAGGGTACGGGTACCATCCAGGCGAACGCGGCGGGATCGCCGGCGTATTGGATCAACACATGCGCAGTGATCGTGCCCTCCCCCACTTCGAAGATGATTTGCTCGGCGGCCTGGTTCACCGCGAACTCATCGTCGAAGTCTTCTGGCTCGGGTGGGTGGAAACAGCCACACGCCGCAACGGGCGACACGTCCATCAGAAATACTGCCAGCGTCGCCGATGCGACCACGAGGATACGTGCGAGGAGCATGCCCAGTCCTCTGTTTGGAGGTGCCGCAATCCTAGCACGTCGTCTCACTAAGCGGGTCCGATGCACGAATGTTTCGTATTCAACCTGAATACGCGCGAGTCGCGACGATGCGTGTGTGGGGCTGAAGTGTTGCCACATCGAAGCGACCACTCTCTGAGCAGCCATCGCGTATATTGACGCTGACGACTGCGCCCACAACCAACACATTATGTTCTCCGGTGAGAGAGGCGAACGGTTGAAGGCGGCACTCAATGGCTGCCGGAGTCGGGGCCACGTGACCATGTGCGATCCCTTCGCACAACACCTTTTCTGACGCAGCGACATCGAACTCATCCACGTCCTTTTCTAGCGTCCCAGAATTCGCGTTCGTCGCATTCTGCGCGCCGAACTCGACGGTACTCACGCAAAATCGTCCATTCGCCCGGATATTCACGCCGAGCCATTTGGAGGCACTCTTCGTCGTTTTGGACACCGAAGGGCACGGTCTCTCCGGCACTTCGGTGTGTTACGGACGCTCGCTCGATACCGGCGCATCCTTGGTCAGCGGGCCACGCGAGCCCATTGTCACCGTCAGTATTGGACGCGGCCCTTCGCCAAATCGGCGCCCAAACAAGGGGCGGCAGGTGGCGGCGGAGTTCACCCGAGGCAGGGCGAGACAATTCCAACTCCCCCTGAAAAATGTGACCTTTATCTCACACCAATTTCCTGACGGACCAGTAGAACGCCCACCAATTTCGGTGGCGCGGGGATTCTATTTTGTTCCGCAGCACGCGAAGGCCAGCCCTATGTTAAGGAGTCCACTCCCACTCCTGTTTCTTGCTTCGCTCGCTCTCGTCGCCTGCGCGGATTACACCGCTGAAGAAGACAGCGTCATGGACGCTTCGGACAGCGGCGAACTTGGCTCGGATGCGTTCGATGATGTCGGATCCGACGTCCAGGACGATGCGTCTACACTGCCGACGTTTGAGACTAGAACTGTCTTGGTCGCGCTTGTCCGGGATCTCGACACTGAGCCCCCGAACCCGGACGGCCTTGAGGTGTGTGTCTACGAGTACCTCGACGATGTCACGTGCGAGACCGTCGCCGACGGCGAGGTAGAAATCTCAGCACCGGTTGGTGAGCGCTTTCACCTCCTGGTCAGAGGGGACAAGATGGTGCCCACGCTAAACGCGGTCAACAGTCGACACTCCGCTGACGAAGCGCTCCTCGCGCTCGGCACCCCGGAGGTCGCTCTCAACAGAGCGCACGACGAGGCTGGTACCACACCCGTCGATGACGAAGGTACAGTGACGATGGTCATGCTCCCGGATACGCTGGATCCGCGCGCCTGCCACGACGCGACCGCGGAAGTCGTCTCCGGCACGGTAGGCTCGACCATCTACACGGACGCCAATAGCGATTTCGCCACGTCCGGCGCGGCCACCAACGGCCAGGGCACTATCGGGCGCTTTAATGTGGCGCCCGGAGAACTGCAGATCACGGTGAGTCACCCACTCAGCGCCTGCAATGCGGGCGGGCTAGAGGGTGGTGAGGGGGTCCTCGCTGGGGCGTGGGAGAGCTACGAAATCGCGTCGAGCTTCGATGTCGTCGTCGAGGCAGGAATGGTGACTGTAGCCTTCATTGCTTGCGACGAGTTCACTCTGCTGGACGCACGCGAGTGCGACGTCATGGGCGACGAGTGCCCCGCAGAGCAAAGTAAGTGCCGCGTCCACCTCTTCACGTCGGTCGACGGTGAGGGCTCCTACGGAACTTCGTGCAGCGTCGCGGGAGATCGCGAGATCGAAGAGACCTGTACTCGAGTGGGCGGGGAGGCCGGGAATGACGACTGCGCGGCCAGCTTGTACTGCGGCAATTGGGACATCACTCCCGGTGAGTCCCAGGTCTGTCGCGTAACCTGCATGACGGGCGATGATTGTGCGGGCGGTGAAGTGTGTCATGGGTTCAGCGGGAGGGGTCACAGTCCAGGCCTCTGCATCCCGACGTGCTCGCCTTTAGAGCTCCGCTGAGCCGACGGGCTGACGTGCGTCGTGCGAGCCAGCGGGACGCCGGGAGAATTCGAGCTTCATGGGTTCTGCGCGGCTACCGGAGCGGCCGAGCTGGGTGAAGTCTGCCAGCCGTTCAATGGGGCCGTTTGCGCAGCTGGCATGGACTGCATTCCATGGTCGGATGGCGAGCTGCGTTGCTCCGTCGCGTGCGACGATGCTCATCCATGCGATTCCGCCACGTGCACAACTGACGCGGACGGTATCTTCGAACTGCGGGGCTACTGTCTCGAGTAGCTGACGAGATCAGGCGAAGCGTTAGAGAGAACTGCGCTCGCGGCGCAGACGGCTTGTCTCTCCAGATTCACGCGGGCGCAGGCGAGTTGGAGATCGTGACAAAGCACGGGGACAAACAGGCGCTCGCCAGACGAGTGGCGACTGCATCGAAAATGTCGTCGCGCTAGGCCCGCGCTCGCCGGCCGTCTGCCCACTCTTTCCAGCGCTGAATTGACCATTCATGTCCCCCTGTGTGGTGATCGGTGAGCAGGGCAAACAGACCTCGATGACTGAACCGCGCAGGATCAACTCGTTCCTCAAGCAGGTTGGATGACCCTGATTCCGCGTTTGGTCAGTTTTTTCGCCGCGCTGGCCTTGGACAAGGAAGTCCTCTGGCGGACCATGTCTACAGAGGCCTGGAGCAAGAAGGTGGAGCCCCAAGATACCTGTAGGCGAACCCTTGACTCGCCCTATAGCACTCCCCCGCCTTAGCTCAGCCACGCCGGAACTTCGCTGCCGACCGATGCTCGTCTGTTGTATCACGGATTGAGTCGTTGAACCTAATCTACGTGTTGCTCTTCGCCTTCGGTCTGGTCTCTTGCTCGGATGACCCGTCGGGCACGGACGACACGGGCCCTTCTGAAGATGCGTCCACGAGGGACGATGCGGAAACTGCAGAGGACGCGTCGGCGAAGGACGCTGTGGAGGTCGAGCCGGACACGGGCGACGAGGAGGACATGGCCGGCGATGCCGTGGACGACGATAGCGAGCTCCCCGAAGATGTCGCAGGTGCGGACTTGGCCGAGCAGACGGAGGACACCGAGGGAGTGGAGGACGTCGCCGATGACGGCGGGGTTAGAGAAGACACCGACGCAGCCGAGGTCTCCGACGACACGGAAGACACCGAGGTTTCAGACGACGAGACGGTCACCGACGTAAACGGCAACGTCTACCCAACGGTGCGGATCGGCGAACAGGGCTGGACGGCGGAGAACCTGCGCGCGACGAGCTTCACCGACGGCACCCCGATCACAGAGTGGGCGTTCGGCGACGACTGGTTCCATCGCACCGAACTGCTCGGCTTCTTCCAGTGGGCCGAAACCTCGGACCTCAACGGCCTGCACGAGGACGAGTTGCCGGAAGACTTCTACGGCGCGCTCTAAATCGAAGTCGTGCTCGGCTCGGACAGCCTGACGCCCGAGGGCTGGAGAATCCCGACGCGGGAAGACTTCGAACAGCATGAGGAGTTCGTCACAGACGACGGGCAGAGACCAGCGGCGCTGAAGGCCACCATCGGTTGGAGAGGTGGTAGCGACAGTGCGACGGACCTCTATGGCTTCGCCGCACTTCCCGGCGGATACGTTTCGGCGTTCGGCACCGCCACCGGCGCGCAGGCGATCGGGACGTGGGCGACGATCCATGTCGATGCGGACGGAGAATCCAGGGAAACTCGCACCGTGGTGAACATCATCGGAGAAGAGATGTCGTACTCGGAGAATGCGATCGAGCTTGGGGCAGGACTGCGCCTGATCCGCGAGTAGTCCTGCGCATCTGAACAGGCACGCGCCCATGGCATGGGCCGCGTTCGTCTCGAGCGCCCTCCCCCAGAACCTCGGTTGTGGCCGCCCCGTCAGGCACGTGCCCCATCCCGTTGGCAGATCAGGCACTCGCCCCCAGCAGGTTCAGCTGCGCAGGGCGTCAAGCGATTCTCGATCCTACAGAATTATTGAGGTCGAGTAGCACCGCGCGCACTCGGGCTCGAGGCTGCTTCGACCAACGAGACAGTCTTTGCGGCATCGACGAGGACCATCAAGCCAAGCGGCGGGAATACAGGGGCTCCAGCAAGTACCGCGGCGAATGGCGCGGGTAAGAACTTCGAGGGTTCTGACATGTTCGTATCCTCTAAAACAAAGCCCGCAGGCTTTTTGAGTATTCGCGTAGTCGCCCTGATCGCGATGACGCAGGCAGACACCGCGGCGAGAGCGCGACGTTCGACTTCCAGTTGCTGACCGCTGCCCTCGTTCAGCTCGTCGCTATTTCTCCTAGACCCCGTCTCCCCCCGCGCTTATGACGGCGCGACCCTCCCCGAGCCCCACGACCACGTCATGAACGCCGCCTCGCTCACAGTCCTCGTCACCGGCGCTACCGCTGGATTTGGCGCCGCCATCGCCCGTCGATTCATTGCCGAGGGAGCGAAGGTGATCGGCACTGGACGTCGCCAAGAGCGGCTTGATTCGTTGCGAGAAGAGCTCGGCGAGCGGTTCCACGCTGTCTGCTTTGACGTGAGCGATCGCGAGGCGGTCTTGGCCGCCATCACGGTGATTCCAGCCGAGTTCTCGGCAATCAATGTTCTAGTGAACAACGCAGGCTTGGCGCTCGGAACGGGCCCTGCTCAAAACGCCGATCTCGACGATTGGGACACGATGATTCGCACCAACGTGAACGGGCTGCTCTACTGCACTCACGCAGTGCTGCCCGGCATGATCGAGCGCAAAATCGGTCATGTCGTGAACATAGGGTCCGTCGCTGGAAACTGGTCCTACCCCGGCGCCAACGTCTACGGCGGCACGAAGGCCTTTGTCGGCCAGTTCTCCAAGAATCTGAGAACAGACCTGCTCGGACACGCGATTCGCGTGACCGACATTCAACCAGGTAACGCCGAGACCGAGTTCGCGCTGGTGCGCTTCAAGGGCGACACCGACGCGGCGAAAGTACCTTACGCGGGGATTGAAGCGCTGAGCGCGGACGACATCGCCGAGTCGGTTTTCTGGGTCGCGACCCTGCCGGCACACGTGAACATTAACTCAATGGAAGTCATGCCAACCATGCAGGCGTGGGCTGGCTTCGCATTCCACCGCGAGTAGCGAGTGGCCTTATTTCTCAGTATTCTCGGCCTCTGCATCGCACCGATCTTGGTCGTCGCCTTCGGTCGCAATCAAAAATGGGACGCCTTCTTTGACGGCTACGTCCTTGTAGCGATGGTGGGTCTGGTCGGCTGGGAGATGCTCCCCCATGCGATTGGCCAAGGTGGCATTGCGGCCGCGGTGGCGATCGCCCTCGGCATGATCTTTCCCAACTGGTTGGAGCGAAAGACGCGCGGTGGCCATGGCAGCGTCGCCTGGCTCGCATTCGCGGGTTTGCTCTTCCACGCCCTTTTAGACGGCGGTGCGCTCGGGCATATCGGCGCCCACGAGCACCACGGGCACATGCACGGCCACGGCCACGGTGGACGCCTAGAGTGGGCGGTTATCCTGCATCGACTGCCTGTTGGCCTGATGGTCTTCGCCATGGTTGAGCAGGTCCGTGGCCGCGCGGCCGCGTTCGGTGCCATCGTCGCCCTCTCCCTCGCGACAGTGCTTGGATTCTACGGCGGCGGTGCCGTCACGCAGTTGATGTCGAGCGACGCCGCCTTGCTCTTCGAGGCATTCGTCATTGGCGCGCTGCTGCATGTCGTCTTTCATGACCACGCGAGTCACAGCCACACCCACGAAGCCGAGCCTGACGATAGCTGCTGTGCCGCCACGACATGCGGGGACTCGGCACCCGTCACCAGCGAGCCGAGCCATGGCCACGACCACGACGAAGATAGCCATTCTCACGGCCACGACCCCGAACACGACCACGACCACGACCACGGCCACGGCCACGACCACGCGCATGACCACGCCGAAGATGGCCATTCGCATGGCGGACCCGCCGCTGGCGTAGAAGGACTCGGTGCGCTCTTCGGGATCGCGACACTCGCGTACTTCGCCTTCTCTGGCGAAGCCTCAGAGTCCCAGGAGGTCCTCCTCCATCTGGTACTTGAGTCAGCTCCTGCCTTGGTCTTCGCGTACGTGGCTGCCGGTGTTCTGAGTGCGACCGCGCTGGAGTCTGGCATCGCATGGATGGGCCGCGGGTCGCGGGGTGCTCAGGCGGCCCGCGGGATGGCATTCGGACTGCCGATGCCCGTCTGCTCGTGCGGCGTTCTGCCCCTCTATGAGTCACTCGCGAAGAAGGGCGCGCCCCCGACCGCAGCGATCGCCTTCTTGGTGGCGACTCCTGAGCTAGGGGTCGATGCTGTCCTTCTCTCCATCCCTCTACTGGGAACGGAGCTCGCGTTCGCGCGTGTCGCCGCTGCCATTGTTGTCGCCGTCGTCGCCGCTCTGATCGTCGGACGTATGGTGACCGTCAAACCGAACCGCGCAGAGACGAAGCAGGAGCGTGATCCCATCGCTACCCGCCTCCGCGAAGGCCTGCAGTATGGGCTCGGAGAGCTTGTCGATCACACTCTGCCTTGGATCATTCTCGGCATCGCGGTCGCGGCAATTATCGAGCCTCTCATCACGCCAACCGCATTCGCTGGCATGTCCTCGTGGGCTCAAGTTCCGCTCTTTGCGATATTCGGAATCCCACTCTACATCTGCGCGTCTGGTGCGACTCCCTTTGCCGCGGTGCTCATCTTCAGCGGGGTTTCTCCCGGTGCCGCGCTAGCGTTCCTGCTGACCGGTCCGGCCACCAACGTCACGACCTTTGGCGTGTTGCAGAAGCTGCATTGCCGAAAGGTCGCCGTTGTGTTTGGTGTCGTCGTTACAGTGACCGCAATCCTGTCCGGCTGGGGCGTGGATGCGGTGCTGACCGATATCGAGGTCGCGCTGAACCCCCACGATCACGCCGCCGCTCCGCTCTATCAGCTGGTCTCGGTCATCGCGCTTGCCGCCCTCTTCCTCAGCTCGCTATTCCGGCAGGGTCCACGCGGGATGCTGCACCAGGTGTTCAAACCGCATCAGTAGCGCGAAGGGCGTCACTGGCTGGCAACCACGTGACCGGCTCCGAGCGCAGGTCATGTTTGGGCGCGTCCAAGCATTGGGGTGTGTAGGCGGTCGTCGCAATATTGTGCACGACCTCTTCGTCTACGCATGGGACTCCATCTCGTGGGAGCGTCCGTCGGACGATACGGTTCTCGCGCTGCCAACAAGTGCCTTGCTGGGTGAAGCGATGCAGCGTCTCGAACACCTCGTACGCATCGGTCGGTGGCGAGGGTGAAACGAGCGCGCCGATCAACTGACCATCGCGAACTTGCAGCCGCCATACGATGGCGCGCGGGTGCGGGTTACGAAGCCGCAGGTCGGCCATATTGTAGAACACTGTGGCGCCGCACCCGAAAGGGACGTTTCGCCCCACGTCGGGGAAGAGGTCCAGCCCGTGGCGGTGCCGTTCGACAACCTCCAAGCCTGAGAGCAGCCCCAGTTGAAAAAGCATGTTGGTCACCTGGCACGCCCCCCCTCCTACTCCGATCGAGAGCTTGCCTTCCCGCAGTTCCGGACCCGGCGCAAAGCCCCGAAGGAGCGAGGGCCGCCCAACGACATGGTGATACGAAAAGACTTGTCCGGGCCCGATCCGCACGCCGTTGATGAGGCCCGCGACCCGCCGAACGTTGGCCTCTTTGGCCTGCTGCTTCGCCCCCCCGTAGCCGGTACCGCGCTGCAGTGGAGATGTCTTCGACGCCAACAGATGAATGTAGGCCGCGCGGTCTTTAGGGGTCGTCCGAGCGGTCGCCATTTCGGCGTGTTCCGCGAGCCAGGAGGGGTATCGCTCTAGACGCTTTCGCTCGATCCGAATGGACAAAGGCACATGCTCCCGGACCGCGGCACGAGTGGCCTCAACCAACGCCGTCTTCCGCTGGCGCAACACCATTGCGGCGGCTCGACGCAGGCTCGGCGCGAGCAGTTGTTCGGAGTCGGACATGAACTCTCTAACGCGGATCGATTGTTGATTGTTCCAAGCACAGCGCTTCGTGCCGGCGAGAGCAATGATGATGGTACCGCTACGCCACCAACACTCGGAACCGTCCGTTTCCTCTGGAGCCGGAGCCGCACGCACGGCTTTCCGAGTCCGCCGCTCCGTAGTAGTCGCGAGGCACTCAAACCAGCAGTGCCAATGTCCCGAACAGTCTCAGGTATCCAGCCCACCGGCGAACTTCACCTCGGCAACTACTTCGGGGCACTATCGGACCAAGCGGATCACGCGGGCCCAAACGCGTTTTACTTCCTCGCAGACCTGCACGCACTGGCCAGCGGACGTGAGCCGTCCAACGTGGAGGACTCGATCCAACGTGCGACCGCGATCTGCTTGGCGACGGGTCTGGGGCGGGGCGAGACGAACATCTACCGACAGTCGGACGTCGGGGCGATCCTGCAGCTGCAGTGGCTGCTTGCCACCCTTGTACCGCTGGCGGAGCTAGACATCGACGAGGGCGTGAGCGCGCGTCGGCAGCGGGGCGCCTCCGTGACAGTGGCACGCGCCAACTATGCGGTGCTGATGGCGGCGGACGTTCTGGCAGTTCGCGCCGACCGCATCATCGTCGGCGCCGACCAAGAGCAGCACGTTCGCATGGTGCGCCACTACGCGACGCTCTTGAACAAGCGGTGCGAGAGCCCGGTCGTCACGGACGACCTCAAGCGGGAGCCTCAGCGCTCACGTGGCATGGTGCTGGGCAGCGACGGCGAGAAGATGTCGAAGAGCGCGCACAACGGGCTCTCCCTTGTCGCAGAGCGCGAGGTCATCACCGCGTACGTGATCTCGCTCCATGCTGGTGAGTCGCTGCCGGACCGTGCAGAAGACTGCATTCACCTCAATCTATTGCGCCACCTCGACGAGGATCGAGGGATCAAGCT
This sequence comes from Bradymonadia bacterium, assembly GCA_047629415.1. Lineage (GTDB taxonomy): Bacteria > Myxococcota_A > Bradymonadia > REDH01 > REDH01 > CBDUJZ01. The sequence goes on from JBLHWZ010000057.1 coordinate 20,230, forward strand.
CACAGCGCGCTACGCGGAGCTTCGCGATAGCGCTGCCGCGACGAGTGAGCTTCGCGATGAGCTCATCGAACGATTGGACCAGCTGATGTCGCCCTGGCGCGAGTCAATGTTGGAGTTCGACTCGAACGAGGGACACGAGACGATTCAGGAACGCCTCGCAGCCGGTGCAGATTCCGCATCGGTGGTGGCGGACGAGACGGTCCGCATCGTTCGGTCCGCCCTACGGAAGAAGAAGCCCGCTGGCCGTGGGCGCCCCAAACCTCAGCCAGGCCCAGCGGCCCTGAGTTACAGCGACTATATTGGCGTGCCAGCCATCCTCGGGGGTCTGACCCCGCCAGCCGATCCGCCGCGCGGCGTCCCCGAGATGGAGTGGCCGTGGGGACAGTACGAGCCGAGCATCACAACTCATGGCGGCGGATCGTTGGCACCAGAGCGCTCCGAGCCTTGGCGGTTACCGAAGCTCCCGACGGACCATGCAGCATGGGCGCACGACGAGGTGCTCTTCATTGCTACGCATCAAGCGTTCGAGGTTTGGTTCCGCCACGCGCTCTTCGAGCTCGATGACTTGATGGAGCGAGTGGATCGTTCGCTTGAGGAGCACAGCGTCTTCAACGTAGAAATTCCACACAGTCGACTCATGCGGCGCCGCCCAGAGCGGGTCGCTCGCATGCATTTCAAACAGACCCTGCGCGGACACGAGCGACTCGCAGAACTCGTGGATCGCATCGAAGCGGACGCAGCAAACGACCCTGCGCTCATCGAGTATGCCGAGTGGATTCGGGAGACTCCCCGACCGGGCGCATTCCCTGACTCAGTGGAACTGCCTGACTTCAAACTCAGCGCAATCGAGGACAGCTTCCCGCTCTGGGCCGAGCGGTTCGGGCGAGTCGCTCAGATCCTGCGAACGGCGACGGCGTTCTTCGATATCTTGCGGCGAATGCCACCGAAGAGCTTCTTAGAGTTCCGCTCCCGGCTGGACCCAGCTTCGGGCTTTGGCTCAGGCCAGTACCGCGAACTAGAGATCTTCACCGGCCAGCGCGAACGCCACTTCACGAGCTTTGGATCGCTGGATGCCGAAGGGCAGGTGGTTGACCCCGAAATCTGGGCGCTCCTTTGCGAACACATTGGAGAGCCCATCGAGCAAGATGCAGCGCAGCGATCGCGCTCTGAAGCCGCTGAGCTGGCAGCCCGGGCTAACCCGGTCCTTGAAAGAGCGTTGCCGGAGGACCAGTTCATGCGGGTTCGGGCTCGCATGCTCGAGCCAACTCTTCGGGACTTGATAGATATGGTACTGCTCAAAGGGTGTGGCGACCTTGAGACGAGGCGCGACCTCGCAGATCGTGTCGCCGCGGCCAACCTCGCCGACCTTTACGAGACCGGCAAACGAAGGCGGCAGCACGGATTCGCGCACACGCAACGCGAGCGAGAGATGTGGCGCGTCGTCGGCTCGCAACTCTCCCATTACGAGTCCATCGCGGCGACCGCGGTTCTGGCCGACGACCCGACTTTTGGTGCCGGTGACCTCAGCGACTCTGGCCGACGTGAGTTCAAACGGCTGCTCGAGCAATGTTTGGAATTGGACGCCGCGCTGATGGGATGGCGCACGTCGCACCTCAGCTTCGTCGAGCTGATGATCGGCGCCCGCCCGGGCACCGGCGGCGGCGGGCTCGTTTACCTGGCAGAGACGATGAAGGCGACGAAGGCCGACTACGTGCTGCGCTCCTTCCCCGCCGTCTGGGCCGCCCGGTCGCTGATCTCGGCGCGGGCGCTCTAGCCAGGCCAGTGCCGCCCTGAATCGTTGACGAACGTGGTCGCTTGAGCCAGCAGAGCACCATGCAAGACACGCACGAAGCCGCGATCGCCGCATCCCTAAAATTGGCCCGCCGCGACGTCGCCGCGGTGCTCGCCCTGCTCGCAGAGGGCGCTACGGTCCCGTTCATCGCCCGCTACAGAAAGGAGCGAACGGGCGGGTTGGACGAGGTCGAAATTCGAGCGATCGGCGAGCAGAACACCGCGCTGGCGGAGCTCGCGAAGCGTCGCAGCGCCGTGATCGAAGCCATTCGCGGCCAAGGACTGCTGACCCCAGAGCTCGAGCGAGCGATACGCGCCTGTGAGGACCGAACCTCGCTCGAAGACCTGTATATACCTTACAAGCGGAGTCGGAAGACTCGGGCAGGCGAGGCCCGCGCTCGAGGACTCGAGCCCCTCGCGGAACTCATCCTCTCGCAGCCTCGCCGCGGCGATCCGCGTCAGGATGCGCGCGGCTATGTTGACCCAACGCGGGACGTCGGTGACGTCGACACGGCACTCGCCGGAGCGCGAGATGTGATCGCTGAGCTGGTTTGCGAGCGCGCGGATGTGCGGGCGACGGCGCGCCGAGCGGTCGGCCGAAAGGCCGCCGTGCGTTCGAAGGCGATCAAGAAGACGACCGCCGGGGTTCGCACGGCTTTCGAGTCGTACTACGACTTCAGCGAGCCCGCCCGGTCGATCGCCACGCATCGTTACTTGGCGATCGCGCGGGGCGAGGCCGAGGGGTTCTTGCGCGTGAAGCTCGACCTCGACGATGACTGGCTCGTCGGTGAGGTCGCCAGGCTGGTACCGGTCGACACGCGGTCTCCTTACGCGGACCAGCTCCGCGAAGCGGTCGCCGACGGCTATAAAAGGCTGCTGAAGCCCGGGGTCGTCAACGACATCCGGGCGGACCTGAAACGCTGGAGCGACGACGACGCCGTCGAGGTCTTCGCCAAGAATCTCGGCGCGCTCCTGCTGGCCCCGCCCTTCGGTCAGAAGCCTGTGATCGCTCTAGATCCAGGGTTTCGCTCGGGATGTAAGACCGTGGTTTTGACCGAGACGGGCGACCTAGTTAGCCACACGGTCCTCTATCCACACAGCGGCCGCGGCGGCGAAGCGGAGGCGAAGCTCACGCTGGATCGGCTGATTCAGAAGCACCGACCGCGGGCGATCGCGGTCGGCAACGGAACCGCGGGCCGCGAGACGGAGGACTTCGTCAGGGACGTGATCGCGCAGCTCCAACCTTCCTCCGCCCCGCAGCCAGCCGATGCCGAACCCAAGCCGGAGGTGGTCTCGGTCAACGAGGCCGGCGCCAGCGTGTACAGCGCCTCGGATGTGGCACGCGAGGAGTTCCCGGACCACGACCTGACGGTGCGCGGAGCCGTGTCGATCGGCCGGCGCCTCCAGGACCCGCTCGCCGAACTGGTCAAGTTAGACCCCAAAGCGATCGGCGTAGGGCAGTATCAGCACGACGTTCAACAAACATTGCTGACGCGAAAGCTCGGCGACGTCGTCGAGAGCTGCGTCAACCAGGTCGGCGTCGAGCTCAACAGCGCCAGCGCCTCGCTGCTCGCGCACGTGTCGGGAATCGGACCCGGTATCGCGAACAAGATCGTGGCCTGGAGGGCCGAGCATGGGAAGTTCCTCCGGCGCGCCGACCTCTTGAAGGTGCCTGGCCTCGGCCCGAAAACATACGAGCAGGCGGCGGGCTTCCTGCGTATTCGTGAGGGCGCCGACCCGCTCGACGCATCGGCGGTGCACCCTGAGCGCTACGCCCTGGTCGCCCAGATGGCGCGGGACCTCGGCCTGAAACCAGAGGCGCTCGTCGGCAGCGCGTCTGTGGCGAG
>JBLHWZ010000058.1:0-23596 GCA_047629415.1 Bradymonadia bacterium
CGATGGTCCGATTGACGGACTGACGCGTGCTCAGACCCAACTATTCGTCCGAGGCGATGAGGAGTTCGGTCGGCGTTTCGGGTTTCGGACGGACTTGGGCCCGTGTTCAACACACCCTCGTGTGACTCGTGTCACCCTAGAGAGGGACGCAGCCATCCCGAGTTTGGATTGGTTCGCTTTGGGCAGTACGACGCGGAGGGCCAATTCGATCCGATGTTGTCTCGGGGTGGGCCCCAACCGCAGGATCGATCGGTACCTGGCTATCCGGCCGAATCGCTGCCCGACGGCTCCATTGTGACCACGGCTCTTCTTGCTCCTGCGATCGCGGGATGGGGTCTGCTTCAGGCCCTTGACGAGAACACCATCATGCAACTCGCTGATGAAGACGCCGCGGATGGTGATGGGACTTCGGAGCGGGTCAACTGGATTGAGCCAACGGTGGTGCTCACCTCGATTGTGTCGCTCGCGGAGCGAGGGGCCGGAGGACGGTTGAATACATACGGCGACTACTATGTCGGCCGCTTCGGGCGTAAGGCGTCAAACATCAGTTTGCTCCATCAGACGTTCACGGCGTTTCATCAGGACATGGGCCTGACATCGGACTTCGCGCTCTAAGACCCGATCAACTACGCGGTAGGGCTCGCTGCCGCCAATGCGGTCGCCGACCCGGAAATCGCTTCTGATAGCCTACTCGCGGTGAACTTCTATCTGCGGACATTGCGCGCTCCGGTTCGTCGGGGTGCCACCTCGCCCGATGCTCTTCTGGGACAGTCGCTCTTCGAAGAAGGAAACTGCGTTGGTTGCCATGTTCCCACTTTGACCACTGGTGACTCAACGATCTAGGTCGCACGAGCATCCCCGCCGGTCGAGACGAAGGGATCTTCGGAGAGGACTCGAATGGCGAACCGGCGGTGACCGGTCGCATGGCAGCACGCTACAGAGAAGTAGTGGAAGTCGGGATTTCCGGCCGGCACGGTGCGCATAATGTGTTTCGGCGCGACGGCGAATCAGTCGTCCGTCGGAGAGCCCTCACTATCCTCGCGGCCGATGTAGCCGTCACGACGGACGAGTTCGTCTCACGCTCTCACGCCACCGCCGAAGGACGCGCTCCTCACTCCGGCCGTCGCCCCATCAACGTCTTCGAGAGGTACGAAACGACAGTCTCGTCTCGCTGATTCACCAGCGAGAGCTGCGAGTTGACGATGCCCGCCGTGGGTCTCGACTTCGACTCACGCTTGGCAGTGACCACAATTCGGGCGCGCACGTCGTCGCCAGGCCGCAGCGGGGTCACCAAGCGAGTATCGTCCCAGCCGAGGCCGCAAATCGTGGAGTTTGGCTCGTCAGCTACGGTCTGATTCGCCAGTTTCGCGACCAGCGCGATCGAGTGAATACCTGAGCCGATCAGCCCCATCTCAGTAGTCGCTGCGTACGCCTCGTCGACGTGAAACGGCTGCGGATCCCACTGCTTCGCGAAGGTGATGATCTCCTCCTTCGTCACGCGGTAGGGCTGTGATTCTAGGACCTCGCCGACAACGACATCTTCATAGTATTTCATGCCGTTGTCCTAGTGCCCGGGCAGCTAGACCCGCAAGGTCGCAGCTCAGAGTTCGGGAGTGCCCAGCTCTTCAAACGGGTCGACGACGGTAGGCGTCCCAGTCTCGAGCCACGTTCGCACGAACTCACGAAGCTGGTGTTTGGCCTCGTTAGAGCCAGGCGTGTAGTCGTGTGTAGCCACTTCAATCTCGGCGTCTTCTCCCCGCCGGACGCGATCATACTGGAAGAATATCTCCGTGCGCCCATCATTGTTTCCTGCGACCGGGGCTTGCTCCGTTGCCTCGGCGAACGAAACCGGCCGAGCGACTGGCGGCAGATGCTCAAGGCCGAGCGCGCGGATCAGCGAGTCACTCGATCCGTCGGGGATGGTGTCATCGTTGATGACCAGTTGGAGGAGGAGATGCGGTGCCTCTCCGCCAATCTCAGGGAGCCGATCTCGAAGTACCCAGGGCGCCCAGCTCGAAGCGTCTCCGGCGTCCGCAACGGCCTGAACGATCGGGAAGAAGCGCGCAGCGTCTGCTGAGGTAGAGCCGCCGGCGAGCAGCCTGACGGCCTCGAAGCGGCGCGCTCCGCCAATGATTCGGGTGACCGCTCCGCCGCCTAGCTGCAGACCAGCAGCCGAGAAACGGTTGGAGAGCGCCAAGAACTCGATCGCCATGATGCCGCCGAAGCTCTCACCTAGGTAGATCATCTCGGAGAGGTCGAACTCTGCACCCGTTTCGCCGTCGACGTCCGGCGACAACTCGAGCAAACGCATGAGCTGGAGCTTGTCCCAGGTCGACTGACGGAAGTTGTCCCGCAGAACCCTCGGGTTGTGATCCAACGGGTTCAGCGAGAGAGCAAAGAACTCGAAGAGGACCATGGCGTCGTCTTCCGGCGCGTCCGGATGCTCACCGTGCGCGACCGCGTCAATCGCCACCACCGCTACCCCGAGCGGGACCACCAGCTCAGCGATCGTGCGTGACACATCTCGGCCGTGCGCGAGCCCGTGACCGAAGACCGCGGTGGGGTGGGGACCTGGGCCGAGCGGAAGCCAGATCGAGACCGGCAACGTGTATGTCCGGACGGGTTCGCCGTCTCCAAGAACGCCATCTTCATCGCGCCAGCTCGATGCTTCAAACCCGGTCTCACAGTGCCACATCTCCACGCCACCTGGGGCTGCTTCCTCGCACGACACCTCGTCCCACGCGAACTCCATCTCTCGAATCTGACTCGCGACGTCACGGGAAAATGACAGGGTGCTTTGAGTCGTGAAGACTGTCGCAAACGCGACATTATCGACATCGATATCGGCCGCCTGCAGGAGCTCCGTGTAGCGCTCGTTCATCGGATGAAGAGGCCCGGATGCGTCGCCATTGAGCAGCGCTGTCATCGTCGGACCAGGGACGATCGTGCGGCCGTCGGCTGCAGAGATCTCCGTTGTTCCGACGACCCCGTGCCGAGTCGCCGGCTCGAGTGGGAACATCGGAACCATGAGGAAGCTACCGTCCTCCGTACGCACAATCTCGTAGGGGAGTGGTCGTGGAGACTCTCCCAACTCAAACAGGAGCAGTGACTGCGAATCCGACGTCTCAGGGCCCGATGGCAGTTCCCCGACTGGCGAATCAAAAACCAGCGCGATTGCGGCGTTGATGCCCCATCCGTCCAACCCGTTCAGTCCGGCGAGGCCACCACGCTGTAGACCGACCGCATCGACGAACCACGGGTGCTCCGGGCCGAGCGCGATCCGAATGCCTGTCTCGGAGTCAGCATCTGGGACGGTGAGAGCGTCGTCCGGAAGCGTGGTGAGTACCGGTCCGAGCGGGTCGTAGAGATAGGTGACGAACTCGGGAGTTGAGGCGTCCTCATCGGTATCAACGACGTCAACGACGTCAACGACGTCAACGACGTCTGCGCTATCGCTGAGATCTGCGGCTGCGTCGCGGGATGGGGTGTCCGGGGCGGTGTCTTCGCTCGTCGCATCCGTGGAGCCGTCGACGCCTGTATCCTGGCGTGTGTCCGCGGAAACATCGGGTTCTGTCAGGTTCGAATCTTCGCCGCAGCCCAAGAGGATCGTGGCGGCTAGTAGGTGTCGGAGGCGCATGGCATCATTGAATCAAGATGCCCCAAAGCAACCACAGGAGTGCGCTGGTTGCCAGACCTGACATGTTCAGGCTTCACTGTCGGGCGACCAGCTACTATCTGGGACTGACCCTATGGCTGACTCTACATGAACCGATTCTCTGACTTCCTGCCTCGTCTCGTCCTCTGTGTGACTTGGGATGGTGAGCCGCAGCCAGTCAAAATCCCGCATGATTGGAACCGAGAGGATCGCCCACTGAATGCCGGTATGCGTCGCTCGTTTGAAGCGTCCGCGTGTCGGAACGCGAACTCTCTTGGGCCCGACCACCTTGACGTGATCGGGAAGCACAGGAGCGTTTCGTACTTCGAGTCGTCCCCGCTCTACTCAAAGCTCGACCCAATCTACCGACGGGTCACGATTCAGGTCATCATGTCGGTGGTCGGCCGCATTCTCGATGCCGGAGCGAGCGGGTTGAAGATCGATACATCCGACTTGGCACACTCACTCCGTCACTGGCGAACACTCGTGGAGGAGGTCGACGTTGGTATTCCGTCGACCGGGGCGACGATCGCCGATGCTTATCGGTTCTGGGGCGCAGCATTCGAGGGGCTGGTCCGGTATCCCGTTGGTCGATCCAACGGCGAAGCATTCTCCTGTGGCATGCACCTCTTGGCTGCTCCCGATGTGATTCTGGATGTGGCGGACGTCGACCCGGGTTCTACGCCCGATCGTGTCATGAGTGTGCTTTGCAGGAAATTCCTGACCGAAGGAGGCCCGGAGTCGGTCCGAGACGGCTACACGTTCAGAGTCGACGAAGACGGGCTTCGATGGCGGGCCGTCCGTTGGAAGTGCGACGGTTACGAAGAAGATGAGTTCGGCTTTAATCCGTACGGCAGGTTTCGACTCTCGCCGGCCATCTAAGCTCGACCAGACCCAACGCCGCCAGCACGAACAGGCCTCTCTCGCCGCCTTTTTGACCTTGGCTTAAGGCATCTCTCTCGGCGTTGATGTGGGACGTCTCGTTGGTGTTTTAGACCTTATCGGTCGCCTCGCTAGACGTTCTCTAACGCTGCGCGCTCAGCTGCGGTGAGGACTTGTGTGGCAACCACTGGCTCGCGTTCGTCGCTAAAGAACGGATGGGGTTTGGCTTCCCCTCGAATCTGAGCTCCGAGGCCGACCCGTAGCCAGCGAGCGAGCATACCGATTGGTGCACGGGCGTGGACATCGCTCTGCATTTCGCCGCGGGCGAAACGTCCGTTTACCTTGGCAACGATGGGTCCGACCGTCTGATCGAGTTCTTCGTCAGTGGTGTTAATCGCGAGGCGTGGGACGCCAATGAAGGCGATCTTGGCCGTGGCCATTGTATTGCCGATCGGCGTATTGCAGCAGCTCGTGTACCGACGCTTCAGGCCTCTCTCCTTGAGGCTGACGCAGGCGATGTGCTCGGCGCCCGACTCGATCCGGTAACGTCGCGTCGTTGTCTGATAGATCTCGGTGCCCCGGGCAGATGAGAAGATCTCGTCTACACGTCCCAAAAACTCCGCGAAGGCCTGGCAATCGTCGCAGAGGCATTCAATTCGCGAGCCGAGTTTGGGACTCGCCGGACCGATCCTCGCGGTGAAAGAGCCGCAGGAACAGCGGAGGGTAAGATCTGTCATCAGTCGCAGTTCGGGAGGCTGGAAGGTAGTGGGAGCGCGTCCGCGTTTGCTACGCCAGGGGCATCCCAGCCGTCCCCTCCAACGTCCACAAAAACTGGATTCGTGAAGCCGAATGGCCGCTTACCTGGGGCGACAACCTCGAGACGAGTCTGTGAATACGCGATTACGACGACCTGGGAATCGCGGTCGAACTCTATCTCGAACTCGAACGTCTCATCGGCGGGCTCTCCGGTCGCACGGTCGAGCGCGATTGCGTCGGTCACAACGCCGTTCACGTAGAGTCGGACTTCGTCGATGTCCGCCCACGATGGGGCGCGGATTCGAACGGGGAGAGCGACTGGCTCACCGGCTACCGCGTCAATGGTGTCACCAGGAAGCAGTCCGCCTTCGAATTCCACGAATATGCCCCCGGAAACGGTCGACTGCAGTGCGATCAGCCCGTCGAGAATTGTCGAATCTGTGAGTGCCGCCGGGGCGTCCGTCTCCGAGCGTACGTAGTTGCGTGGCCATCCTGCTGGAGGGTCCAGGTCGTGCGTGTCACTGTTCCCCATGCCGGCGATCATGCGTCCATGATTGAGCAAGCTGAACCAGTCTTGCAGGCCTGTGCAGAACGTCCCTGGGGTGTTGTAGACCTCGATCGCGTCGAAGTCGTCGAACCAGTTGGGGGCTTCGTTAGCGTCGGGTCCGGCGACCGGATCGTAGCGAGTAGTCGAGAAGTGAGCCAGCGACCCGCGCGGGTGATTCAGCTGTACGAACGTCACCCCGTCTGCTCGAGCTGACTCGACGAGGTCGCCGCTCGACGGGAGGACCAACTCTCGCGAACCCTGAGCCCGCTCGCCGAGCGGGATCGCCCCCGCAGCTGGCGTCTGCCGATCAAACGTCCGCGGGAAGAGGTTGATGTGGCCCGCACCGGGTGAGAGTTCCTCGCCGAGCAAGAGGTGGAGCTGGTCGCCAACATCGAGCTCAGCGATCGCACCGGCGTAGTCCCCGAGTGCGTCATGGTCAGATGGTGAGATGAAATCAACTCCAGCACCTAGGTTTGAGCGGACCCGATCGAGCAGGGAAACCGCGCTGTCCGGACTAGGCGTTGCGTGTTGATGCATGTCGCCGCCCACCCAGTTCAACATGTCGACCTCGTGTTCGAGCACAGCGGAGAGTGCGGTCTCCTCGTCCAGCACGACTTCGACGGTCCCTTGCCAAGCCGAGTATTCGATTCCTCGCCACGCCCACACATCGTAGAACCCAGGCGGGAGAACGACGCTCGTGCCTTCGCTCATCGAGTAAACTCGTTCTTGAACCGGTCCAACAAAGCGAACCTCGGCGGCGAGTGCGGTCCCAAGGTCGTCTTCGACGGTTACCAGCACACTTCCTAATCGCGGAGGTGGGAAGGTCACTTGGGCGCCGGGGACCATGAAGGGTACCACCGGTGGGTCATCGGTCGGCCAGTTCAGTGGAGTCGCTGAATACTCACCGTCCGGCAGGGTCCAATCGAGAGTGCCGTCTAGGCGCACGACGTCGACCGCGTCTCCTTCGCCGTTAAGAATCTCGTAGTGGTCGGACCACCCGTCGAAGCGCACAGGTGAGCGCTCCGCAGCGATCAAGTGGTCCGAGAGACCTTCTCGGAGACTCCAAGTATCGCCGGCGCCGACGGTCAGCCACCGCCTAAACGACGCGGTGTCGCCAGGACAGAGCAGGCCTGCGGCGGACGTGACGCTGCCGAACGGGATCTCTATCTCGGGCAAGGTCAGCGCTTGCAGTGTGAGATCCGGGGAAGTGATACCTACCGAGTGAGTCTCTCCGATCGAGGCAAAGAAGGGGACTGATGAGTTGGCGGCCGGGAGGGCGAATCCGGACCCAGGCGCCCAACCGTCCGTCGTATCGCCGCCGGCGATCAGATCGCCCATCCGAACCACCGTGCGTTGACCGTCGGACTTTGAAAGCCAGGTCGTGAGTTCGATCGCTGTCGCACCGGGTTCCAGGCGGTACTCCGTAACGATATCCACATTCACGCTGGGCGAAATCGAGCCGATCGTCGCGGCAATGAACATCATGAGGGTGTCGGGCCCGCTCACGCGGATTACCGCCGCGCTGCCGTCGGAACCGTCCGAGATCAGCTCGACCTGATCAGCTCCCTGGTTGAGCAGTCCTGAGGCAGTGATCGCGTAGTAGAGCTCATCGTTGCCCGGCGAATCGCGGAGCTCGATGTCTACGAGATTTCCGCCGTTGAAAAGCATTTGGGTCATCGAGCGCTCGTCGGCGACGCAGGCCCGTAGATACTCGTTCTCCAACACCCAGTCTCCCGCTCGGCAAGCCGCGTAGATGCCAGCAAAATCAGCGTCTCCGGAACTGACTCGCCCCGCGCTCGCTCCACCGTCGTACTCCCCCGTTTCGCGGCCATCGGTGCCCGCGCCCGGACCTGCGGCGGTTTGATCGTAAGATGTCCACCAACGAGGGCATAGCGGGTCCTCAAGGTCCGCGTCGGCATCGATTCCGTCCACTATGTCGCCGGAAATGTCAGGCGGTCCGCCAACGTCGGATGTATCTTCCGCGGTATCCTGGAGGACATCCTCGCCGATCCCGGAGTCTCCGGCATCTGAGGCGGCGTCGGAGGTGTCCGGCGCGACGTCGGACGTGGGGGCGTCCTCGCCGCAACCGAGTGCGAGAGAGCACAGGAGGGCAAGCAAGCAGATCGATCGTTGAATTGAGTTCATGGCGGCACACTACCGTCATTCGGCCGACCTGCAAGCCGCCGAGCCGAGCCCCCGCTGCGCGTCGTCTTCGCGTCACTTGACACGTCGCGTCATGCGGGCGTCGATGGCACATCCCGCGCACACGATCACGATGACCGCAGAATACGAAGACGTTCTTATCACCGGATTCCCAGGGTTCGTCGGCACGCGGCTGGTGCGGACATTGGTTTCCGCGCAGCCCGAGCAACGTTTCGCCTTGGTCGTCGAGCCAAGATTCGAGACGCTCGCAATTGAGGTTTGTGAGCAGATTCAGGCAGCCGATCCTTCGTTCGAAGGGCGGTGGCGTGTCTTACCCGGTGACATTCGAGAGCCGGGTCTTGGCGTCGCCACCGAGCACGCCAACAAACTGCGAGAGACGGTCCGCCATGTTTGGCATGTCGCCGCGATCTACGATCTAGCCGTGCCGAAGGAACTCGCCGAGGCAGTGAACGTAACCGGGACGGAGCGGGTGCTCGATTTCTGCGCGTCGGCGCCAAATCTGGAGCGCCTCTTCCACACATCGTCGATCGTCGTCGCCGGGGACCGCGAGGGGCACGTAAGCGAAGCCGAACTCGACGAGGGGCAGTCGTTCCGGAACCACTATGAGTCCACGAAGTTTGCGTCGGAAGTTGCCGTCCGGAAACGCCGAGACTCGATCCCAACTGTCATCTTCCGCCCCGGCGTAGTCGTCGGTGATTCGGTGACCGGAGTGACGCCAAAGGCTGATGGCCCCTACCTAATGGTCCGAGCGGCCCTGCGGACTCCGGCGTTTCTACCGTACGCTCAAGTGGGCTCAGAAGTGACGCGAATGCACATTGTGCCTGTGGACTTTTTGGTCAACGCAATGGTCCACATTAGCGCCCAAGACTCAGCGGTCGGACAGACATTTCAAGTCACGGACACCAATCCGATGACGATGCACGAGTACGTGAATCTGACGTTGGCAGCGCTGGGACGTAAGCCGGCGAGTCAGACCGTCTCAAAGGCTGCGGTGGAGCGTGTGCTCAAGTTCAAGTTCATCCAGAAACTGGCGGGCATTCCGCTAGAGTCACTCAACTATGTCGACCAAGACGTGAGTTTCGACACCAGTAACCTTAGGGCCGCGCTAGGCGATCAACTCGCGTGTCCGCCACTGGCAGACTACTGGCCGCGGCTGGTCCAGTGGTTGGTCAGGCACCCGGAGATCTAGTTCGAGCTGATCACGAGTTCTAGTCTCGGGCTGATCACGAGCTCTAGTCTCGGGCTGATCACGAGCTCTAGTCTCGGGCTGATCACGAGCTCTAGTCTCGGGCTGATCACGAGCTCTAGTCTCGGACTGATCACGAACTCTAGTCTCGGGCTGATCACAGGGAGGGACGAGTTTGGCCACTACGGCTACGGAACGAGTCGTCCGTTGGGCTAACTGGGCGCAACAGTGCTGTGCTGCGCTCGAACAAGGAGGGACACCACCTTGTTTGAGGGACCCCATGACTCCGCCCCGCGAAATCGCCGCCGGCCAGACGTTCGAGATCACGTCCCGCGCCATCAACCGCACCTTTTTCTTCGCGCCGACCGGCGTGATTACACAGCTCTTCATGTTCCTGCTGGGCGTATATGCGAAGCGGCGCGGGATCATCCTCTACGGGGTGGTGCTCATGTCGAACCACTATCACCTGTTGGGGCTCGACCTGCGCGGAAACCTGCCGGACTTTGTGCGAGACCTAAACTCGATTTTCGCACGCGCTTTGAACGTTCACCACGGCAAGGACGACAAGATCTGGTCGGGTGATGGCTACCATCTGGTGCGACCGATCAACCCAGAGGACGTCATGCATCGCATGGTCTACTTGGCGGCAAACCCGGCAGCCGCGGGCCTCGTTAATCGCGCCGATGAGTTCCCCGGCGCGGTGGTCACACCGGGGAGAATCGGCGTCGCGAAGACCTATCGTCGCCCGGACTTCTTCTTCAGCGATCGCGGTGGGTGGCCTGAAACCATCGACATCACCTTCGAGGTTCCGGCTTGCATGGAGATGACGAAGAGGGACTACGTCGCTGCTTTCTCGGAGGCGCTGAGTGAGCGCGAATGGCGGCATCGGCGAGAGCGTCGTGCGAAGGGCAAGGGGATCATCGGTGCCGCTGCGTGCCGGCTAGTTACTCCAGCCGAGCGTGCGAAGACGGGTGAGAAGCACGGACGCCAGAAGTTCGCGATTGCGTGTAAAGACGACGCATGTCGGGTGGCGTCGATCCGGCGCGTGAGAGCGTTTCGGGAGGCTTACGCGGTGGCACTCGAAGAGTGGCGCGGAGACGTCTCGGGGGTGGTTTTTCCGCATGGCACGTGGTGGGTGCGACGTTTTGCTGGTGCGTCGGTCCGTCCTGCGCCCGACTGAGCGGAGCCCCTTTAGGGGCGGAGCGACGAGCGAAGCGAGTTTGGGGAGAAGAGCGATGCACGCCGCCGGCGCAGCCGGCAACGTGCGTCGTTTCTTCTCGGTCGCGAAGACAGCGGCTGCGCTTTCGGCCCCAAGGGCCTGGTTTCTGCCTCGATTCGGCGTCGGATTCGGCGCTGCGCCTCGACGGCCGATATCCGGACCGGCGTTTTGCTTCCGGACCTTCGGGCAGGATCAGAAGCAGGCAGGATCAGGAGCAGGAGGGATTTGCGGGTTCGGCCTCACCGTTAGAACTTCACGCAGTTGAAGATGATGCTGATTTCGTCGTCGGCTTCGAAGCCCTCACCGCAGAGCGTTGGGCATACGTGGATCGCTGTCGGCACGGCGGGATCGTCGAAGTACCAGCCTGGCTCGGAATCGCAGAACGCCGAACTAGCGATTGCTGGGAGCGGCTCGCCGTTCCGCGTTACGTCGACATCGGTGAAATCGATTCGCACCGCTTCGTCGAGTTCCGGTACTCCAAACTCGCAGGGGAGGGCAGCCGAGATCGCCACGTTCGAGCCGATCGCGTCGAAGATCGGATCCCAATCGGCGTCGCAGATGTTTGCGGTCGTGCCGCCCGTGAGACCCGCTAGGTCACGGTAGTGCACGCCTTCGCGCACCGCATTCCCGTAAGGGCCGGTGCACGCACCATCCATCGAGGCGATTGCGTGGAACACGAATTCTTCGTGGCCGAGCGCAGGAAGCGAGTCGGCGAGATACGATGGCTCCTGGTACGACTCATCATCTGTCACGACGATAATGTGGAGAAGGGCGTTGTCCCGAAGGAACCACTCGTACCCCCACCAGTACTCCATCAGGAGTTCCATCGCGTTTCGGCTGTAGACCTGTCGCACCAAGTGCAGGTAGCGCTCCCCGTCGACATCGGGGCACGTGAGCCCACCGGAGAGGGGGGGCGGCACACACACTGTATCGTCAGCGAGCATCACCACGCGGATGTCGAGTCCCGAGCCAAGTAGGCGACCAACAAAGTCGTTCAGGCTCTGCTCGACGATCTCCGTCTCTTCATACATTGACTCCGAAGTATCGATCGCCCAGACGATGTCGATTGGCCGGAAGACCTCGATCGGTGTCGCGGACACTTCCGCGCACTCTTCGCTGCGGACCTCCGCGTCTTCGTCGTCGCCGTCCAGTTCCACAGCGGAGCCTGAATCTGAACTCTCCTCAATTGCATCCGGTAGGGAGCCAGCGTCGAGCTCGGCCAGGTCGGTCTCGACGTCGTTGTCGTACCGAACCGTATTGCGGTCCAACTCCACCTCATCTTCAGCGGGACTGCCGGAACAGCCGCTCAGAGCCGCCACAACCACTAGGGCCCCGGTCCTTCGGCTCATGCAGGCTCTCAGCCACTCGCTCAAGGTCACATGTTGTTTCATACGCGCACGCTAGCGAATGCGTGGGTCCGGGCCAACATGCGGCGTTCTGGCCGCGTGACTAGTCGAAGCCCTTAACTACGAGTCCTGAACGCCTCGCGAGTTCAACAGCAGTTTCGGGCCCAATGATTGCGCCGCGCGCATCCGCGGTCCCCGGATCGATGAAGACGCCTGTCGAAGTCGAGAAATCCGCCTTCTTCAGCTTTGCCCGATCGAACGACGACCGCTGGAGTTCGCACTCGTGAAACTGAACACCTCGCGCATCAGCGCCGGTGAAGTCGACCTCGAGGAGGCGACACTCGGTAAACGAGACTCCGTTGAGGCCCATGCCCGAGAAGGAGGCGTAGTCGAGCGTGCAGCCCTTGAATGTGGCGTCGAAGGCGAGCGCTGCGTCTGACCAGTCGATTCCGAGAAGCTTGGAGTCATGGAAAGCGACGCCCGAGAACGATGTGGACTCCAAGCGCAAGCTGGAGAGGTCACACAGATGGAACTCGCAATCCTCGAACCCGACGTCTGTGAGCGTCGAACCGCTGAAACTGCAACTCCGAAACGTGCATCCGACGAACTCGGCGCCGTGAAGCTTCCGATCCGAGAGCAGTGCGGTATCGAACTCCTCGTCCGAATAGAGTTTGTTGTTGCACAGGAGTACTTGCGTCATCGTCCTTCGGTCGCCAGATGTCGGTGACATGTCTACCACCCGTTTTCCGGCATCTCCATGAGCTACGATAGGGCCCCGATTTCGTATGTACCCGCCGAATGTCCGTGGTGCTTTGAGCCCGGCGAAATCAGCGTCGAGGCTGACCTGGAGGGAGAGTTCGTAGTGGATTGCGAGGTCTGCTGTCGCCCCTGGCAGGTGACGGTCAAGTGGCACGGTTCGGAACCCCAGGTTCGAGTCGCGCGTTCGGACTAACCCGGCTGCAGTTCTCCCAGTGGGCGTCTCGATTCGTGGAGCTTGATGAGAGACCAAGCGTGGTGGATTATGCCAAGCGATGGTTCCGACGCAAACCCCGATAAAACTCTCCACCTTCCAAGCTTTTAGGGAGGTCCCGAGGGATGCTCTTTTACGGCTCGAAGAGCTGGCCGTTGAGGTTCGATATCGGGCTGGGGAGACCATCGTGGTGGAGGGCGACTCCGGCGACAGGCTCTTTCTGTTGCAGTCGGGCCGTGCGTACGCGACGGTTCCTGGCAA
This sequence comes from Bradymonadia bacterium, assembly GCA_047629415.1. Classification (GTDB taxonomy): domain Bacteria; phylum Myxococcota_A; class Bradymonadia; order REDH01; family REDH01; genus CBDUJZ01. The sequence goes on from JBLHWZ010000058.1 coordinate 12,986, forward strand.
GGACGGGCGGCCGTTCAACGACTTTATGGAGCCAGGTGATGTCTTCGGCGAGATGTCTCTGCTTACCGGAAAGCTGCGGAGCGCGAGCATCACGGCCGAGAGTGATCTTGTCTGCCTCGAAGTTCCGTTCGGCCCCCTCCGCGGACTTTTCGGCACCCACCCAGAACTAGCGGCGTTCCTTACAAGCACCGTGGGAAGACGCCTGCTCGCTCGCGACGGGATTCGCGAGGTCGCCGGCTACGAACTGGAAGGACCGCTCGGGGACGGAGGATTCGCCAGGGTCTTCAGCGCTGTTAACCCGACGAGCGGGGAGCGTGTCGCGATCAAGATGCTCCGCCATGAGTTGGTGTGGCGGAAGGAATACGCCAAGAGATTCCGCCGCGAAGCGCGTGTGATTCAGCGCATCGTGCACCCCGGCGTCGTGCAGGTGTTCGGGGCGCAAGATGCTTACGCGACGATCTTTATCATCATGGAGTTGGTGCCGGGGCACGATCTGATTCAGCGCCTCATCGACTACGGCCCACTGCCGGCTGCGGAAGTTCGATTCATCTTTCGTGAGGTGGCGTTGGCGCTGCACGAGGCGCATCAGAAGCGCATCGTGCACCGGGACGTCAAACCCGCGAATATCCTCGTGACACCAGACGGCAGAGTGAAACTCGTCGACTTCGGCGTGGCGTTGATGCCAGAGGAGGCGAGTACCTCTGGAAAGCCTGGCGCTTTCACCGGGACTCCCCACTATTCGGCGCCAGAGCATGTGTTGGATCAGGCGATGGACGGCCGCACGGATCTCTTTATGCTTGGCGTTACGGCGTTCGAGTTGCTCAAGGGGCATACCCCCCACGAGTCGGAAACTGCGGTTTCCGTGATGCTCAAGCACGTCGGCACTGACATGCCTGATCCCCGTCGCATGGCGGACATTCCTGCTGACCTCGGCGAGTTGATCTATCATTGTACCCGTCGCAGGCCGCACGATCGCTTCGACTCGTGTGAACACGCTGTACGCTTCCTCGAGTCCCAAGGAGGTGCACTGACCCCACCGGTCGCACGGCCCAAACCGGACGAAATCTTCAGCCGCCATGAGCTCTCCCCGTCCGTCGAATTTGCGCCCACGATCGCCGAGGTTCCACTCATTCTTGCTCCAAAGTTGCTCAGCCCGCCGGAGACGGATTTGGACGTCCTCAGCGGGGTCTTCCACACTGAGATTGAGATGGAACTCGAGACGGGCGAGATGGTCGAGAGCGAAAAGGAATAGACGCCGCGTCAGCGAGCGTATCCCTAGCCTAACCGGGGAGCTGCTGCGCCAGAAGGCGTGTTTGCATGCCTCCTTCCGGACGGTTCGGTACGCGTCGCTTGCCGGTGTTCCCTGACTGAATGATAGATAGCGCCCCACCCATTCAAGCCCGACGCCAATGCTTCATACCGACATTCAGGACCACATCGCGACCGTCACGCTGACCTCACGAACAATGCCACCGGCGTTCTTCGACGCCGTCGGCGCAGCGTTCATTGAACTCTCGGCCAACAAGGACGTGCGCGCGGTTGTCCTGCGATCCGAGGAGAAGGCGTTCTCCTACGGCCTTGACCTGGGCGCGGCGTTCTCAACTCACGGTGATAAGCTCATGGGAGCCCCCACGGCCGGCCCGCGCCTTGAGTTGCGCTCACTCATTCGGGAGTGGCAAGAGGCGTTCACAGCGATCGCGCGCTGCCCCGTGCCCGTGATCTGTGCCGTTCACGGCGCATGCATCGGCGGCGGACTCGACCTGATCGCGGCCTGTGACATGCGTCTCGCATCGGCCGACGCGGTCTTCAGCCTCCGAGAAGTGAAGCTCGCTATTGTCGCCGACGTAGGCAGTCTTCAGCGCTTACCGGAGGTCATCGGACTCGCCAAGACGAAGGAGTTGGCTTTCACTGGCCGCGACTTTGGTTCCGAAGAGGCGTTGCAGATGGGCCTCCTCAACTCGGTCCACGCCGATCGAGACGAACTCCACGCCGCCGCACATTCGATGGCGACCGAGATCGCAAACAACGCGCCCATCGCGGTGCGAGGGATTAAGCACGTTCTGGAGTGGGGCATCGGCAAGACAGTCGATGAGCGACTCGACTACGTCGCCATCTGGAACTCGGCGTTTCTCGCTTCCGCAGATCTTGGGGAGGCTGTGTCCGCATTCATGGAGCGCCGCGCCCCGAAGTTCACCGGCGACTGATTTCTAATTCTCCACCCTTCGCTGACGAAGGTCGCTCCAGGACCGCAGGCCCCGCCAGTGGTGAGGGCGGCGAGAGGAAGAGAGCGGCTACCCGCGGGCCGAAGGTGTCGAGCGTTGCGCTTGTTTGGGGCTCGATGCTGAGAGTGTGGACTTAGCGTCGGTCTGTCGCTCTTGATACCTGTGTGTTTGCTGGCAAATCGCAGGTGATTGATGCTACGGCAGGCCATCAATCTCACCCCCCACGATGATGCTTCGACGACTGAGTTCGCTACTCTCCATTCTCTGTCTCTCCGCTTGCAGCGACGACCCGGTGGTCGAGGCCGACTCCAATATCGCGGCAGAATCGTCTGGGGATACGGTTAACGACTCATCGCTTGACGGTGCCACTGATGGCGAACTCGATTTAGACGTGCCCGTGACTTACGAGTGCGGTACCGAGAGCCCAGAAGAGCTCGCCGCTTGCGTCGACGGCGACCTTTGGTGGACGGACATGGAGGCCATCGAGGGGCCGCGTGTGAGGGGCACCGAAAATTGGCAGCGCGCGCAGGACCTGTGCGCCGACCGCCTGGCGGAGCTCGGCTACGAGGTTGAGCGGCAGGACTGGGGCGCCGGAGTTAACGTCATCGGCGTTCGCGCTGGAACGGAGCGGCCCGATGAGTTTGTGGTCGTCGGTGGACACTACGACAGTACGACTCACATCGTAGACGGCGGCGGATACTGTCCGGGCGCCGATGACAACGCTTCTTCGGTTGCAGGCGCTCTCGAAGTCGCCCGTGTACTCGCAACCACGGAGCACGAGCGCAGCACAGTCATTGCGTGTTGGGACTTCGAGGAAGGCGGGCTTCTCGGATCGCGAGCTCACGCCACTCGCGCCGCTGCGGATGGAGATGTCATCGCTGTCGTGTTTGCTTTGGAGATGATCGCTTTCGCAAGTTCGGAACCGGATTCTCAGGTGCTACCTGATGGCTTTGCGCTGTTCTTTCCTGAGACGGTCGACGCATTGAACGCCCGCGACTGGCGCGGGGACTTCATTGCGGCGATTGGTGACGTCAATGCGCAGGAAGCTATGGATGCTCTGGCCCGAATCGGCGCAACGACTGGCGTGGACTCCATCGCAGTCCCAGTGCCGCTTGAGTTCCGTGCAGCGGCGGCCCTGGCGGACCTTCGTCGTTCCGATCATGCTCCGTTCTGGGACGCGAACTACCCGGCGATCATGTTGACCGATACAGCGAATTTCCGGAATCCAAACTATCACTGCGCCGAGGGAATTGACTCACTGGATACCCTCGACCGTGAGTTCGCAGCCGGGACCATCGCAAACACCATTGGAGCTGCCGCGATCATGCTCGCATCAGAGACTCTTCCGCCAGAGGGGCCGCAGGATCCGCGGGCATGCACACTTAGCGGTGGTGGATGCGAGGATGGCGAAACGTGCTCCGCCACCTACGCGAATGTCGTCGGTCTGATTGAGACGTGCGTCGAGGACTCTGGAACCCGGACGCTTGGAGACACCTGCGCTCGTTCGGAGTTTGGAGTTGACGATTGCACCGCCGGCTTGATCTGCACGCGTTACGACCGGCCGGTCGTCGACGACACAGCGGCGCTCTGGTGCATGGCGCTCTGCGAGAGTGCATCCGATTGCTCGGAAGGGCAGCGCTGTCATACACCCGGGGTGAGCCCCTACACGGGAGTCTGCGTGACCAACTGCGATCCGGCGAACCCGGACACTTGCCCGGATAACGCGCGCTGTGGGGTCTCGTCGTCAGTCGGATCCAAAGAATGGGGAGGACTCTGCGCCGGCGCCCGAGCCTCTGGAGATATCGACGCGGTCTGCGAGGTGGATGCCGACTGCGGTTCGGGTGCGGGATGCTCTCCCGACACTGGGACGTGCAGACCCTTCTGCACTGATGCGACGCCATGTACGGATGGGACCTGTGCGGCATATGATCGGCCGAACAGCATTCCGGGACTCGGGTTCTGCCACGCAAACTAGCTCGCGGATGCTGCGGACTGTTACCGCCCGCAAACACACGTTAGACAGCGGGCGCCTCTCCGCCATTTGATCAATGCGCCCATCTCGTCTCTTCGCCGCTCTTGTGCTTCTTCCTGCGTGCAGCCTCTCAGTCGAAGGGCTGCCGCCAGAGCTGCAGGGGAACGGACCGTCGGACGGTGGCTCTGAGGGGGACACGCCGACAGACTCAGCGAATATCGACATGACGGATGTTGAGGATGTCGATCCATTCGAGGAGTTTGGGGTCTGGGAGCCCTGGGCGCGCGTATTGGCGGCGCACCGCGGTCATGGCTGTTTCGACTACGACGGCTTGATTGAGTCGGAGGAATCTCTCCAACTCTTGGACGCTACGGTATCCGGATTCGCCGTCGCGGACGTGAGTTCGTTCGACTCTCAGGAGGAGCATCTCGCCTTTTGGTACAATGCATACAACGCCTTCATCGTGAAGGCGGTTGTTGACGGCTATGACACGTATGAGGGCACGACGATTCTTCTGCCTGTTGGCGGCGAACTCGCGTTTCGAGCCGAGCGATGGGAGGCGTCTGGGCGGATGCTCTCACTGAATATGATCGAGCATGGCATTCTGCGCCGAGATTTGGAGCGAGCGCTCGTAGACGACGAGGCGCTGGGCGCCGAACTCCTCGTGCTGGCTGACCTCGCGCATGGTGACTCGCCATTCGACGTTCGGCTGCACTTCGCTTTGAACTGCGCGTCGGTTGGCTGTCCCAGCCTCCGGGCGGAGCCGTATCTGGCCAGCCGATTGGCCTCGCAGCTTGAAGAGCAAACGGTCGAATTCCTCAATGATCCGTCCAAGGGTGCTGGCCCACTCGGGATTAGCGAGCTGCTCACGGGCCTCTACCCCGAAGATTTCGCGCGCGACCTCGGCAGCATCGAAGCGTATGTGCTCAGCTACAATCTAGGCGCGGATACAGGCCAACGGATCGGTTATGATTGGTCGCTCAATGAGTGCGACTAGACTACCGACTGCAATTGCGACGGGATTGAGTCTCGCAGAATTCGCGGAGGCCCGCGCGTTTGGCTAGTGGTTGCGAAGACCCCACGAGTCGCCTTGCCTGCATACGTCTACATTCTCTGTCTCGCCGCTGCCGCGTTGATGTCTTGCCATGAGCCAGATTCGCTTCCGAGCATCCTGGTGAGCGGGCCCATGCCGCAGGAGCCCGATTGGCCTGAGAATCGGCCACAGTCGGTGTTCGCGCCGCTTCCCGACGACGCCAGTCTTCGCGCTGGGGAGTGCTGGGACGGTGATTCACAGGCCTGCATCGAGATTGGCGAGGCACGTGTCGGCCGTGAACCGCTAGATTGGTCCCTGATGTTCCTTCGAGCGACGTGCGAGGTCGAAGCCAAGGCGTGCAACCCACTCGGAGTTCGTCTAGCAAACATTGAGTCTCCAGAGTTCGCGCCGGTGGAGGCACGAGACGTGTTTCTTCACGGCTGTGACTACGCTCGGCCACAAGACTGCCAGGGCGTGCTATCGCTGCACGGAACGCTGTGGAGGCATCGTGAAGAACTGACCGAGATCGAAGCCCCAGACCCGTCGGTGACAGCGGAGCGCCTCGAGGCCTCTTGCGGCGGCGGCGCGGGTCCGTCCTGTCATGCCGCTGGGGAGGCGCTCGTCGATGAACTACTCGGTACGATCGACGTTCATGCCGCCGCTCAGCTCTTCGGGCAGGGTTGCGCCGCCGAGTATCTCCCCTCATGTGGCCGGCTTGCAGGGATGCTCGCGGCGGGAGTCGCGCTTGAGGCTGATGGACCAAGGGCGCTCCAACTCGCTCAGCGCGCCTGTGAAGGGAATGATGCTCCTGGCTGTAAGGTCCTCGGTGACCTCTTCGCAGCGGGTGAAGTTGTCGAGCGGAACGATGTCGCCGCTGTCGCAGCCTACGATCGAGGCTGTTCCGCTGACCTAGCGCCTGCCTGTCGCTCACTGGCTCGCCACCTTCGAGATGGACGAGGCATCGATGCCGACTTTGAACGAGCGCAACGACTGCTCCAGACGAGCTGCGACGCCGGGCTGACGATCGCGTGTCGCGACTTGGCTCGTCTTCTTCAACAGGGAGATTCCCACGCCCGATCGGTCTACCAGCAGTCGTGCGACCAGGGAGATCCCTTCAGCTGTTTCGAGCTCGGCAGGCTCTTACACAACGGTGTGGGCGGTCCACGCGACCTCGAGGCGGCCGCCGCCCGAATGGAAGAAGGGTGCTCCGCTGGCCACGATGGCGCGTGCCTGGACCTCGCGAGGTATCTGACCGCCGGCGACGGGGTGGAGACAGACCGCGGTCGGGCGGTCGCACTCTTCCGGATGGGGTGCGACGACAGCCAAGGTGAGGCCTGCCGTGAACTAGGCGAGATGTACCGTCGAGGACGGGGCGTCAATACCGACCTCCAGGAGGCAGCAACGCTCTTCCGCCAGGCGTGCGACCTGCGAGACGGATGGGGGTGCCACAAGCTTGGCGATGCTATCTACAGAGGGGCCGGGGTACGTTCTGATCCTGTTGAGGCAGCTGCTGCTTACGAGGACGCCTGCGGGCTTGGAGCAGGATGGGGCTGCATTCGTTGGGGAGATGCCTTACGCGACGGTCGAATCGGGCCAGTCGACGGGGCGCGTGCCGCACAGCTTTACAGCGATGCGTGCGATGCCGGCACCTTCTGGGGCTGTGTGTTCCTAGGGAACCTTCATCGAAGAGGCGAGGGCGGAATGCCTCGTGATCGGGCCGTCGCATGTGTGGCGTACGGCACCGCCTGCGATAACGGTCTACAGCCGGCCTGCGAGAGCGAAGAGCGCTACTGCGGGTAGTAGCCTAACGCTCGTACAGCAGACCCTCGGACTGCGTCTCTCGGAACTCTGTCAGGCTGCTGTTACTTGCCTACCACGCCCGTCGTTTATGGGCCGCTAGACAGCTCTGGGCCACTAGACCGTCTTGATGAATCGTTCACGCGGCAGCCGAATGCGTGGCCCATAGATGCCACCCGGTTTCCGGCGGCCCGCGCCGATCACCATGGTCACCACAGCTCCCCGGCCGAGTCCGAGCAGGGACAGAACACGTTTCTCGTCCATGCCTTCCATGGCGCAGGTGTCATAGCCCGCCGCACGAAACGCGAGCATCAAGTTCTCACACCCAAGCGCCGTGGTCTTGACCGCCCAGGTCACAACGTCCGCACGGCTGGTCGGTCCCCGCGGCACCGCACGAACGATCCCTACAGTGGAAAGCAGCGCCTTCTTGACCGGCCCGAGCATCCCCAGCGGCCCGTTTCCATACGCTAGGCGTGTGACCGTGTCGTAGTAGCGATGCATCGATGTCGGCCAGCGCCACACGTCGTCTTCCAGGTGGGTCTTGAGGTCCCGCGCGTTCTGCTTCCATGTGTCGATTCGGGCAACGGCCACGATGAGTTCCGCCGCAGTAGCCGCGGCAGGTTGCGACAAACACGCTTTGACCAGGGCCTCCTTCTTGGTCGGGTCGATCACACGATAGAATTCCCAGCACTGGAGGTTGGAAGAGGTAGGCGCCAGCAACGCGAGGTCGAGGCAGCGCTCGACGACTTCGTCGGGGATCGGCTCGTCGGCGAAGCGCCGGACGCTGCGCCTAGACTCGACGACTTTTGCAAAGGCCTCGAAGTCGGTTTCCGGAAGCTCCTCGTAGTACTCTTTGACGGACGGCTTGTTGCTCATGAGCTTGCCTCTTCTGCAGTTGTTATGGGGTACTTTAGAGTCTGCGGCATGGGCTTCGTCGCTCGCTCGCTCGCAGCTACCGCCCTCATACTCCAGGTGCTGACTCATCGGGGAGCGTAGTGATCGAGGCTCTCCTTGAGGTAGTTCGGGCCTCGAACGAACGGGTTGCGGGATACTCTCCCGAGCGGCGTAAGAACGCGTTCGATGTTTGGCTGCCGTAGTGGGCTGAGTGCTGGCTCACTAGCGCGCGTCAAGACTCTCTAGGTCCCGTGACACGCCGTCGTGCCCATTGCGACGGTCAAAGGCCCCAGCGATGGCCTGGACCTGTTCCCGTAGGCTTGTCGCGGCATCCGTAGCTGAAGCGTCGTTTGAAACGCCGGGGGGGCACCAAGTAAGGGGACCATTCGGTGCAAGCTCGGCCTGTCGTTCAGCAACGAGCGCGGCAGCGTGAAGCACTCTCATGCGGGAGTAGGGCACGCGGGTCGCAAGTTTGACCTCACTGTACTTGGCGAGCACAGCCCCCGCGTTGGCAAGCGACCCCCGCCGAACGAGAAAACAGACGTGGTCAGCGATCGCACCGCCCAGCTTGCTATCGGAGACGTCCTGCATTGCCAGTCCGCGGCGATGAAGGTCGAGCGCAAGCTCGCTACCAGGTGCTAGCCGGTCCTGGAAAATCGCGAGGCGACCGAGGGTGCGATGGGGTACCTCTGCGCAGCCGGACTGACCCGAGATGAGCGGTTCGGCTTTGCGCAGCGCCTCCCCTCCGAGCCCTGCATTGCCGAGCACACCGACGAAGAAACTCAGCTCGCAGGCGTGGCAATCATCGCCATAGCTGCGGGGTTCAGCCATCGTGGCTCGCATTCGTTCCAGCGCCTCTTGATGCAGCCCATTGGTTCGAGCGTTCACAGCCCGCCGATACATACCGGAGCGGGTGGGGTGGCCCGCTGCACGCAAGCGGTCTTCGTAGTCGCCGTGCAGCCCTTCAAGTCGATCGAGCCCCACCGTTGGGAACTCCGCCGCGACATCGAGGATCCACTTGTACTGCCACATCAAATCGCCACCGGGCCAGGCAGCGGGGTCGCGGTCGTGCTCGGCGAGCGCCCACGAAAAGTGAACCAACGCCCGATCTCCGTGGCCCGACCAAACCGCCGCGTGGATTAGGTCTGTTCGCAGCCGTGCCTCGGGGGCCGTGAGATTGCGTGCATGTACCGTTCGCAGCGCGGACTCAAGCGCTTCTAGCCGCTCGTTTGAGTTCCACTTCGCGCGGGCCGCTCGTTCGAGCGCCAGTTCGAGTTCATCACTCATCATTGCATCCAGCGCTCGGGCCCCGAAACCAGCTCTATGAGCTCGGAAAGGCCGGTGTTCAGAATATCAAGCTCCTGCGGTCCAAGCGGATGGTTACCGAGCATTAGCGCCTGGACGTAGAGCAACCGAGAGATTGTCTCGACGACATCCTCATCATCGACACTCGCTACACGGCGGACCAGCGGACACGACCAGTTGAGGCAGAGCCGCGCTCTCTCTGGCTCGCCGACCTCATCCTCCAAATCATCGAGCATCCCGGCGAGCAGCGGGTTGGCGCTCTCTCGCACGCGATGCAGGTTCATCAGAAAGTCTGCGTCGTCGTCTCGGGCATAAAACGACGCGACTTCTGCCGGTTCGAAGTTTCGTACTTCGACGTCACAATCGAACATTCCGATCGCGCGGCGAGCGCGTAGGACAAGCTCCGCGGCTCCCGGTGCCGAATCGATATCGACAGGCGTCAGTGCGTTGGCGAATGCGATTGGGTCTATCGCCTCGATATTCAGATGCGCGTACAAACGTTCCGCCTTCTGCATGAGCGGGAGCTCGTAGGTGTAGCCAGCGTTGATCACACCAATCCCTCGCGCGGCGGCCAGAGTCGACACCTGCCGGTACACGTCGACCGTTGGCGCGTAGTGCACCACGCGAGCCCGGGTCTGGAACTCACCGAACGACATTCGGCCGTAGGTCGTCTCGAATCGTAGGAGGTCGATGATCGCTCCGAAGAACTCGTCATCATCGATCGCGAGCCCTTTCATCGACATCCCGTGGAGCTCGACGATACGAGTCAGCTGTCGCGGAGAGTTGGTGCTGAGCTTGAGCAGGTATGAGCGGAGAGCGGCACCGAGAGCGTCTCTCGCATTTAGCAGATCTGTTTCTTCGTAGAAGGCCTCACGGGACGCCAACGGGCGCAACGTGCTCGCATCCAGAACGCAGCGTACGAAGAACGCCCACCGGGGCAGCAGGTTCTCTACCGACTCGTTTACGAGCATGCCCTTGAGATAGCACCTGTGTGCCGGCGGGGTGGCCAAGCTAGGACTCCAGGGAAGCACGTACGCGACTCCTTGGATTCCGCCAGCTTCCGTCGCTAGAGGCACCCAGTCGATGGCGTCAATCTCGAGCAGCTCCTTCCCAAACGTACGGTATGCTTGATCGCGCGCGGACGCACTCCTGTGCTTCTGTCGCCACGGCGGCGGCTCGGCATTCACGACGACAGATGCCTTTCCATCTGTCACCTCGATGGGGTTGGGTAGTAGTCGTGCGAAGCGCCGTGCGAGCGTTACGATCGCGTCGTAGCGATAGTACTGCTCCGCACCTTCCTTGCGTCGTAGGGTCACCCGCGTGCCAACGGGCGCCGACTCTTCGATCACCTCAAGCGCGTAGGTACCGTCGCGGTTTCCTCGCCATCG
>JBLHWZ010000059.1:0-22699 GCA_047629415.1 Bradymonadia bacterium
CGAGCCTCGTCCCATTGCGAGAGCGCCTCTCGAACGCGATTGTGGCAGAGGCCAACACTGTGGTGTCGGATCACCAAGCCTCGATCCCTTCGCTGTCGTTGGTTCAGTGGGAGACGCAACGTGATCGGCTGGCGGCTTGGCAAGGATTCGCACAGCCAGTGCAGAACTACTTCTCCGACATCCCAGCTTCTGCTCTTGACCCCGCACTAGTCGGTCGGGATCAGGCGTCACGGGTCCAGGCCCACCTTCAATTCGCGCAGGCCCAGATTCAGTACTTGAATCAGAACTGGGGCCAGGCGTCGCTCAGTTTCGCAACGGCCCTCGAGTCGCTGGACGATTTCGTTCCCGCACGACTCGGTCGTCTGAACTCGCTACTGCGGGCTGGAAACGCTGCAACCGCCGCCCGCACAGAGGTCGACGAGCTCGAGGCTCTTCTCCGTCGCGTCGACCTCGCGAATGTCGGAATCGCTTCCGTCTACCGCGCCGCGTTCGCCGCTCAGCGCAACGACTCCATAGCGGCCGCCGACGCGCTCGGCGCCCTCTTTGGGCTGGAGCGCCCCGGGCTCTAGCGGCTAAAGCCTCTCAGTAGCTAGAGCCTCTGCGCAGCTAAATCGGGACCTGTTGGGTGGCGCAATGAATGGCGCCGCCCTGAGTGATAAGCCCACTGCAGTCGACGGCGACCACAGGGCGGTCAACATGCGAGGCGATGAGTTCGAACGCCGCCGCATCGTGTTGAGTGCCGTACTGAGGCACGAGTACCGCCGCGTTTGTGAAGTAGAAGTTCGCGTAACTCGCGGGGGCATTTTCGACGCAAGGATTGGGCAACGAGACGACGCGTAGTCCCGCGGACCGCAACGCAACGCGATTGCGCTCATCCAGTGCGTGTTGCTCATCGGGGAGCGCTTGAACGAGCACCGTATCGAGTGAGACGAACCGTGCGAGCGTATCGACGTGACCGTCCGTGTCATCGTTCGACATGCCCGCGTGGAGCCACACGACTTGGTCAGCTCCGGTCCGTTTGATGATCTCCGATTCTGCGTCGACCTCGCTGACGCCGGGGTTTCTGTTCGAATTGAGGACGACCGATCGAGTAGTGAGCACGACACCGGAGCCGTTCGTCTCAAGTGCGCCTCCCTCCAGCGTTAGCGAGGCACGCTCCGATTTTGCCGAGGCGTGACGGCCTAGTTTTGCGGCCAGCAGTGCATCGTTGGAGTGCGGGAATTTCTCGCCCCACGCACTGAAGTTCCAGTCGATTGCCACACGTTCCGTTGCATCGCTGACGTAGCTAGGACCGGAGTCTCGGACCCAAACATCGTCTGTAGCTTCCTCGATCACGCACAGGCGGGCGAGTTCCCCACCCGCTCGCCCAAGACGTAAGGGAATGGAGTCGCTGGCACGAGCGTCAACCACCACCCAAACGTCCTCACCGCGTGAGGCTATTGCCGCGGCGGTTGCGATCGCGTCCTTCGCTGACTCGTGCGCATCGCCCCAGATTCGACCGTCCCACGGCCACACGAAGATGGTCGCCTGATGAGGCTCCCATTCGGCAGCCCAGCGACGTGCTACTTGCCCCACTTTTTCATCACTCCTCCGTAGAGGTCGACTCGCCGGTCTCGGAAGAACGGCCACATACGGCGAACCTCCGCGACGCGCGCGAGCGGCAGTTCCACAACGGCGCTGGAATCTGCACCTTCTTCTAGGTCAGCAAGCAGCTCACCCTGCGGCCCGGCGATGAAGGAGCGACCCCAGAAATCGAGTTCACCCTCGCGCCCAACCCGGTTCACGGCAGCAACGAAGATTCCGTTCGAGATCGCATGAGCGCGCATCACGGTTCGCCACGCATCCTGTTGGCGCCCGTGCTCCTCTGGACCTTCTTCCTCGATCGTTGCGATCGCCGTGGGGTAGACCAACACCTCCGCGCCCTGGAGCGCGGCGAGGCGGGCGGCTTCCGGAAACCACTGGTCCCAGCAAATCAGCACGCCTAACCGGCCGAATGGCGTGTCGACGACCAGGCATGGCTCTTCGCCAGGCATGAAGTAAAACTTCTCGTAGAAGAGCGGGTCTTCTGGGATGTGGGCCTTCCGATATACGCCTAGAATTTCGCCGGTCGTCCCGATAACTGCCGCCGAGTTAGCGCCAATGCCAGGGCCGCGCCGCTCGAAGAACGAAGCGACCAGGACCACGCCGAGCCTTTGCGCAACGCGTCGACAGCTGGAGATAAGTTCACCGTCCACGGTTTCTGCTCGATCGAAGCCAGCCGGGCCCATCGTCTGAGCAGGATATGGATAGCGGAAGAGTTCCGGCAAGACGATGACGTCGGCGCCCTTCGCGGCCACCTCCTCAACCAAGCTGAGTGCATGGTCGAGGTCACATCGTTCGCTGGGATTCGCAGCGAGTTGAACGAGTCCTAGCCTCACAGCTGGCCTACTTTCCGCTCGCCGTGCAGTACTCGAGAAGTGCGAGAACGCCGAAACCGGTGCCACCCTTATTGATGTACTCCCACGGCTGCTCGGTCATTCCCGGGCCCGCGATGTCGATATGAGCCCACGGTACGTCTCCGACAAACTTCCGCAGGAAGAGTGCCGCAGAGATCGCTCCGCCCCAGCGCGAACCGATGTTCTTGGTATCGGCGAAGTCGGACTTGAGCTGCTCGACGATGCGATCGGTCAGCGGCATGCGCCACATTGACTCGTCGATGTCGTCTGCCGCGCAGAGCAGTCGTTTTGCCAGGTCCTCGTCGTTCGACCAGACGCCGGCCGTCTCCATTCCGAGGGCGACGACACACGCGCCGGTGAGGGTCGCGAGGTCGACAATTTCATCCGGCTCAAGCGTCGCTGCGTAGGCGATCGCGTCAGCAAGGATCAACCGGCCCTCTGCATCCGTGTTGAGCACCTCTACGCTTACTCCGGCATAGCCGGTGACGATCTCGTTCAGCTTGTAGGCGTTGCCAGAGACGAGATTCTCGACGGCCGGCACGATGAAGTGAACCTGCACACCGGCAGGCTGCGCGCGGCCAACGGCCTCCGCGGCTCCAAGGACAGCCGCCGACCCGCCCATATCGAGGTGCATATTGACCTGATTTGGACTCGGCTTGATCGAGTAGCCACCGGAGTCATAGGTGACGCCTTTGCCGACCAAGCAGATCGTGCGCTTGATCGGGCCATCGGGCGTGTACGTGAGATGAATCAGCCGCGACGGCTCATCGCTTCCGCGTCCAACGGCCAGCAAGAGATTGAAGTTCTCCGCAGCGAGCTCCTCCTCATCCCTGATCTTGCAGTCGAAACCATAGGCGGCTGCGATCTCAGTCGCGCGCTCCGCGAGGAACTTCGGCGTGCAGCGACCGGGGTGTTCGTTGGCGAGGTCGCGTCCGACACAGACGGCCGCGGCGGCGTCCACGCCGGCACTTACAGCAGCCGCGTGTTCGGAGACGATCGTGACCCCTTCGAGGGTCGGAGCCTTGGAATCCGAGGCCGTCTGGTAGCGGTCGAATCCATACCCGGTGAGGTATGCGCCCTCCGCTGAAAAGCGCGAGCGACCGTCGCTCTTCGCGCCGACGAGAGCTGCGGTCGAACACTTTGTCTGCTTGGCGAGAGCGACCACTTTCGAGCCAACACGACGATAGTCGGTCGGCTTCGGCGAGGGCCCGGCTCCGATGAGCGCGAACCAGGTTCCGCCTGCACTCGTGACGACCGAGTCGGCGAGTTCAGCATCGAACCCGACCCGCTTCGCCTCGGCGATGAGCGCCTCAGCACCAGCAGCGTCGATACCGAGGTCCGGCGCGGCCCGGTCGAACGGCTTCGTCACAGCAACTGCGACGAGGTTAGGGTTGAGTCCTTCGAGGGTGGCGGACGAGCCGACTTGGATGCGCATCATTCAATTGGGGGCAAGGAAAGCGGGGGCAGACAATTCCCTCTGCGCCGCACGATTTCAAGGGGCTTCGAGCTGCTCGACTTCGTAGTTGAAGCGAGGCTCAGTTAGCCAGCCCGCTTCCAGTCCGCGCTCGAGAAATCTGGTGACCTCAGAGTAGGACTCGTCTGGATCAACAGGCCAGATATCCACCGGGACTTCGACGTCCCGATCGACGGAGCGCACGCTCTCCTCAAATCGCACGATCATGTGCGTGTACCGATCCTCCCATCGAATCCAGCCGCTGCGCGAGCGTTCACCCAATGTGAGAGACACGGCGGCGGCGGCGGGAAGCCGTCGATCTGAGCCGCACAGTCCGCGCAGAGGAGAGGCCGGGACAGCTCGTCCATCCACCTCTACGTCGATATATGAGAGCAGCTCGTCGACGGAATGCATCGGTGCGAGATCGACTCGGTCGTGGAATCCCTGGATCCGGGTGGCGTCGACGAACCGTCCGTCAACCGCGGAGTAAGCGCTTCCGTCCGCTAGCCGGTCCTCGAGCAGCCTGCGTGTTAGCCGGCCGTCGGGGAGGTGGGTCGAAAGTTCCGTGGACCAAGAGACGTCGCCCTCTAGATCACGGACCCACTCGCGCGTCTCCCACCAACGTCTAGCCGGCACACCCGGCGCTTTGACGACGAAGAGTAACTCCGTCACGACTCGGATCGGCCCATGAGACGGGACTCTGTATTGCCGGCAGCTTGGGGCCGGCAGTCGGCTGGCCGCGACGGCGGCCTCGGTGACATGCTCGGCCACGATCAGCGCTACGGAGGTGCCAGCACCACGGGCCGGATCGGCTGCCGCGTCCGGAAGTAAGCTACATCCCTGGAGGCAACCGAGCGCGAGAAGCGCGAGCGCTCTCACCGCGCGCTAGAAGCAGGCCGCGCTCGGCAAGCAGGAGTCGCCGAACCCGAGGTTGCAGCACTCAAGATCGTTCGAGCACTCACCGTCGGCACCGCAAGGAGCGAGGCAGAGAGAGAATCCGCCCAAGTTGGCGCACACTCCCCCTCCACACTGCGAATCATCGGTGCAGTCGGACGTACAGTAGCCGCCGGGAACTTGGTTGAAACAGCGAGGGCTTTCTCCAGCACCGCAGTCCGTATCGTCGGCACAGCTCTCTCCGAGTTCTGCACCTTCTGGCTCTGGCTCTGGCTCTGGCTCTGGTTCTGTTCCCGGATCGGGAGTAACACACTGCCCGGTGAGGCCAGCGGGGAGGCAAGCCGCTGACGCTTCAACCGAACAACATTCATAGGACGAACGGCACTCAGCGGGAACGTCGCACGGAGCCATGCAGAGGCCACCGACGCTGGTATCGAGACAGACGGCGCCATCGCCGCACTCATCGATACCTTCGGCGCAGGACGCCGAGCAGTAACCGCCGGGGAACTGGCTATCCGGTAGACATCGTTCAGGAAGCCCGTTCGCGGCGACACAGTCGACGTCGCTTGTGCACGCGGCTCCGTAATTCGTTTCGGACGAAGGTGGAACGTCGGCTCCAGCGTCGGTGATCGGCACGTCGAGTCCCGCATCTTCGCTTGGACGAGAGGAGCCAAGAGCATCACAGATACCGACGCTTCCTCCCACCGGGAGATCACAGAAGTAGCCGTTCCGACAGTCTGTGTCGGCGCTGCAGCCAAACGCGCAGACTTCGTCCTCACCGAACTCGGCGCAGATCGCATCAGCAGGACAAGCGCTTGCGCAGTCGGTCGTGCAGTAACCACCGGGCAAGGTCGTCAAGCAGGTGCCGCCTTCGAACTCGCAGTCAGCGTCGGAAGAACAGCCCGTTCCGACGACACCAGCGGGAGCGGCCGGGAGGACGCGACCATCGTTGCCGCAGGCGATGAGTGACGCGCCGGCTGCGAGGAGGATTAGGAATGATTTCAGGGTCATACGCTCTTACCAATAGCTGAGGCGCGGCCACGTTGGTGGCACTTTGATTTGAGGTCAAGCCAGCCGTTGACCGTTTTGCAGTCCAGGTTTAATAAGCTGTGCCCTGAATCTGCTCCTCCCACGGCGTACAAATGAACCGCAACTTCGCCCTACTGCTCGCCGCCACCGTCGTCCTTATCGCTGCCGGCTGCACGCGCAACGCGGACGCAGGCACGGAATCATCAGCCGACGAGTTGGCCGTGAACGTCGAGGCACAGGTGTCCGCTGAGACAGCGACTGTCCCCGCTGGGGAACGCACAGCGGAGCCCACGGAACAAGTAGCTCAGGCCGATGAGGGCCCGTCCGCGACGCGCTATCCTGGGTTGCTCTTCGAGTTGCTCGACGCGACGGAACGCACGCGGTTTGTCGGACTTGCCGAGGCCGAGTTCTGCCCCTGCGAGGGCGCCATGACCAGCCTGGATGCGTGCCTCAAAGATGAGGATATCTGCGAGCTAGGTTTGCAGGTTGGCGCGCTGATGATGCGCCTTGTGAAGGAGAGCGCGCAGGACGTCGAAATCACCGATGGCTTGCAGCAGTTCGTTCAGAACGCTCGGCGAGTCTGGGAATTCGAACTCGCCGACGCACCTTGTATCGGCGCGGAGGAACCAACGATCACACTGGTGAACTTCTCTGACTTCGAGTGCCCTCACTGCCGAGAGTTCACTCACTCACTCGACGCGGTGGTGGAAGCACATCCGGACCAAGTCCGCGTCTGTTACAAGCAGTTCCCACTCGGGAGTCATCCGAACGCTAGCGCAGCGGCTATCGCTGCCCTCGCCGCCCATGCTCAAGGTAGATTCATCGAGTACCACGATCTCGTTTTTGCACACCAAGCAGCGCTCTCAGCAGCTGAGGACCCGACCGCGCTCCTGGTCTCGATGGCGAACGAGGCGGGCCTCAACATCGAGCGCTTCATCGAGACCGCGAACTCCGAGGCGTTGCAGGGGCAGGTCGAACGTGACCGAGCCGAGGGAATCGCATCCGGCCTCACCTCGACGCCGACATGCTTCTTCAACGGCGTGAAGATGATGGGCGGATACACGACCGAAGAGCTCACCGCTGCCGTCGACGTGGCGCTGACTCAGTAGCGGCTGGGTCTAGTCTGGCTGCTGGTAGCACCGAATCTGCTCGGGCTACTGGGCGGCACCTGTCGCGATCCAGTCATGAACTATCCTCACTTCATCGCGAGAGAGCCGGGCCTCATCTGACCAAGGTGGCGGCATTTGAGTCCCAAAACGGTTGGGATAGTCGATGAGGATCTTCTCTAGCAGGTAGGAATTCGCTGCGTCGTAGGGCTGGAGACTACGCCGACCAGGACGCTCCGTAGCCGCGTCCCGTAGGGACTCGAAGTCCAACCTTCCGATCTGTGATTCTGGCTCCCAGTGACAGCCGCAGTGTTCCCAAAGCAACGGTGAGACGTCGTTAGTGTAGCTGAGTGGTGTGGACTCCGAGGCTGAGGTTGTGCCCGCCTCCGCATCGACGACGAACTCCCATTGTTCGGCACCGTACACACGTCGACCGCCGAGCCCTGCCAGCGCCTCACGCTCGATCTCGAGCGTGTAACGGAGTGTTGGGCGCAAGAGATCGAGCGGGCGCAGGGTCACAATCTGGCGACTTGGATCCCAGACCACTTCCAGAAATGGGCGGTGAGGCCCAGACGAAAGACGAAAGGCACCGCGGAGATCGGACGCCCGTGCATCGAGGTAGTCGTCGAACTCAAGTCGGAATTCCGGGTCTCTGACGTCGAGACTCTGACGATCAACGTGTGACACGAGGTCGAATCGCACCGGCGGACCGACAGGGGGGTCACTATCAGAGAAATTCTCAACACACGAAACGATGCAAACCCCCAACAATAAAGCGGAAATTACGAAGGATCTGATATGCGGAAATTGGTACGACAAGGCTTGACGGTCTGGGGTGGTGGTGGCAATAGACCCGGATTCGAAAGCTGACAGAGTTTGAACGGACCAGACGGTACGTGCAAACACATCAAGCCCCCACAGCACCACTTGGAGTCGCAATGACGCCGATTCGCTCTTCGAGCTCGTTCCTTCTGATGGCAGCCATGCTCTTGCTTGGCCTCTCGACTCTGCTGAGCGGCTGCCGTTCTTACCCTGAGTGTAAGAACGACGACCACTGCGCCGATTACGATCGTGGCACGCCGTACTGCGTTGACCGAACGTGCACCGAGTGCCGTGACGATGGCCAGTGTGGCTTCTGCGAACAGTGTGACGGTAATCAGTGCGCTCGGACGCCTGGCTGCTGTGGTTCTGACAGCGACTGCCCGAGCCCGATGGCCTGTCGCGACCAACGCTGCGGTCCGCAGTGCTTGAGCGACGATGACTGTGGCGACATGGAGCGCTGCGCCGCTGGCGAATGCATGGAAATCGAGTGCCGCACCGACGATGACTGCCCGGCAAACCATCGCTGCGAGAACTACGAGTGCATCGAGATCGTCGACACGACTCCGTGCGCAAATCGTACCTTCCCGACGGTCTACTTTGACTTCGATGAGCACATACTCCGTGCTGACCAAGTCACCGCAGTAGAGGGCAACCTCGCATGCCTCACGCGCTACCCCGAGTCGGTTGACGTCGAAGGTCACTGCGATGAGCGCGGTACCGTTGAGTACAACCTCGCCCTCGGCGAGAAGCGCGCACGTTCCGTCCGCGGATGGCTTGAGGACCAGGGCATCGACCGCTCGCGTCTCAACAAGGTCTCCTACGGTGAGAACCGTCCGGCAGCCAACGGAACCTCGCAGTCGGCTCATCGCCAGAACCGTCGCGTCCAGCTTACCTGGCAGTAGGCCTCGAATCTCCGCGCTCCCATTGGGAGCGCGGGAGTTAATCGAACCATGCGTTACTCGTTACTCGCTATCATCGCTCTCTCCAGTGTCGCGACTCAGGGCTGCTACCTGAACTCGCGCGGACTCGAGCTAGAGCGACGAGTCATCGCTGTCGAAGCGTGGCAGGAAGAATTCCGCCTAACCTTCGACGAAGAGCGTCAAAACCTCACCGAACTCGCGCTCCAGGCGGAGCAGAACATCGCTGAGCTTGAGGATGCGCTCAACCAAGCGCAGAGCTTCCTCTCCCGCACCAACGCCGACCTCGGCGTACGGGTCGACGGATTGGCTGATGGGCTCAGTGAGCTCCGCGGGCGTCTGGAAGAATCAAGCTTCCAGTCCGCGCAACTGCGGCAGGAACTCGAGCTGCTGCGGCAGGACATGGAAATCCAGCTGAGCAATATCGCCGCGGAATAGCGGGCGGCTCACGGCAGGGGGACAAGCGCGAGGACTTCTAGAGGACGTCGCGTATCGCCGTGCCCAGAATATCGAGCGCCTCCGCTAACTGCTCTTCACTAATTGTGAGCGGCGGAACGAGATAGGTAACGTTTCCAAGCGGACGAGCGTAGGCGCCCAGCTCCAATGCACGCCGGTACACCTTCCAGCCCGTCTCTTCGCGATAGTCTGACTTCTCACCGAGCTGGACCGCGCCGATCATCCCAGTGCGGCGTATGTCGGTCACACCGGGAACGCGGTGTATCTCATCGAGCCATCGCTGCATCTGAGCACCCCGTTCCGCGACGTTGCGCAGGATTGTGCCGTCTTGGAATGACTCCAGAACTGCGACTGCGGCGGAACACCCCAGTGGATTCCCGCAGTAGCTATGCCCGTAGTAGAATGTGCCCTTGTCGCCACGAAAACCGTCGATCACTCGCTCGGTAGTCATCGTAACGCCGAGCGGCATGAACCCAGCTGTCAGCCCTTTGGACAGGCAAATAAAGTCGGGAGTGATGCTCGCCTGTTCGCAGGCAAAGAGGGTCCCGGTTCGACCGAATCCGACGAAGACCTCATCTGCGATCAGAAAGACATCCAGCTCGTCGCAGAGAACGCGCAAACGCGAGAGGTATTCCGGCGGGTACATAAGCATGCCCGCTGCGCCCTGAACCAAGGGCTCTACGACCACCGCTGCGACTCGGTCTGACTCCGCCCGAAGACGAGATTCCAGGTCGTCAAATGCCTCCTCGAACCAGGTCTCACCTGGAGATTTGGCCTTGATGGTCTCGAAAAGCAGCGGCCCAAACTTGGCGTGAAACTCAGGAATTCCTCCCACCGACACCGCCCCGATTGTATCGCCGTGATACGCTCCCTCGAGCGACAGAAAGAGCGTGCGTTCGGGGCGCCCATTTTGTTGCCAATATTGAAACGCAGCGCGCACGGCGACCTCAACCGAGGTCGACCCGTTGTCACTGTAGAACGTGCGCGTGAGGCCAGATGGCGCCACCTCGGCCAGCATCGCGGCGAGCCTTGCTGACGGCTCGTGCACCAGCCCAGCGATCGCCACATGACTCATACGGTCGATTTGCGCCTTCATGGCCTTCGCCACCGGCGGAAAACCATGTCCTAGGTTCGACACCCACCAGCTCCCGACGATGTCATAGAGCCGTTGGCCGTCAGCGGTGAAGAGGAAGGGCCCCTCCGCCCGCTCGATGACCGGCGCACACTCCTGCTCCCAGGAATCAATTGAGGTGAAGGGGTGCCAAACGTGTGCTCGGTCCCAAGCGCGGAGCTGGTCCTGATTCATTTTCTCGGGGCTAGAATAGCGAGTGTCGGGTCATCCGCCTGGTACTTCACGAGCAAGCGACTTGGGTCCATCGCGACCTCCTTAGCGGCTCGACCGGAGGGAAGCCGGAACGCGTTCGCATAGTGGAGTTCGTCGGGACCGATGAAGCTATAGAAGACGACCCATTCGGACGAACCGAGCAGTGCGACGCGTTTCACGATCTTGGAGATTTGCGCGTCTGCAGTTCGTACGCGGCCGCTGACCGAGGACTTCCCTGCCGAGCGACGGCCAGCGGCGGCGACGATGATTCCGTAGAGACCGAAGAGCCCTGCTATTGCGAGCCAGGACGTCGAATTGTAGGCCAAGTCAGCGAGCATGGCATAGGCAGCAAGCGCCACCCCAACCAAGACAAAGAAGAGACCTCCGGAGGATGCCCCCTGGCCGCCGGGCACCCAGAGTTCCAAGGCTGGAGCCGGTTCGGTGACGACGGGCGTTTTAGTGCCTTTGGTCCCTTTGGCGAGCTGTTGATGCGCTGCCGGAGGACGCTTCGCCAGCTCAGTTCGTTTTAGGGTAGGCCCCAGGGCATCGAGGTCGCCGAACGTGAGGCGAGGAGCGGTGTCAGAAGAGACACCTGGACACGGAGGCGCCACACGCAGGGACGCCTTCAGTTCGGGTGCCACGGACACCGTCGGAGACTCTTCCTCGTCCCGTCCGTCCAGCTCGGGGGCGCGACGGCGGATGCTCGCAGAGGGGTCTTGAGCCCGCGTAGTCTCCCATCTCTCAAGCGCGTTTATCAGCGAGAGTGTCGAGGAGTAGCGGTCCTCCGCGGCGGGCTCGAGCAGGATGTCGAGGATCGCCGCGAGATGAGCGTCTGTGCGAAGATATTTGTGGATGTCCGGCTTCAAGCGCCGAAGCGGAAAACGACCAGGCTCCACACCGGTGAGAAGCTGCAACGCGGTAGCCGCGACCCCGTAGAGGTCGGTCGACGGATAGGCGCGTGCCTGAAACTGCTCAGGGGCCATGTAGCCGAACGTTCCAACTACCGAGGAACCGCCGCTTTTACCGTCCAAGAGCGCTTCGCGGACGGCTCCGAAGTCGACAAGTACACAAGATCCGTCAGGGCGCCGGATGACGTTGGCTGGCTTTATATCGCGGTGGAAGAGCGGTGGGCTCCGTTCGTGCAGGTAACGAAGGGGGAGCAAGCAAGAGCGCATGATCTCGACGGTTTCACGTGCGGAGAAGTACTCCCCCGTATCGAGAATGCTCTGCAGCGACTGCCCTCGAATGAGTTCCTGAACGAGGTAGAGCGATATCGTCTCCTCTCTGCGCTCAACGACAGTGTCGATAAAAGTCGGAATCTGAGGATGATCGAGCTCCTGCAAAATCGCGCACTCACGCTCGAAGAGCGAGATCTGCTTGGCGTGACTGGACTTCAGCAGTCGTAGCTCCTTTACCGCGTACTCTTCCCCAGATTCCGTGTCGCGCGCTTGGTACGTGTTCGCCGCGCCGCCTTCGCCGAGAAGTGAGAGCAATTCGTACCGGCCAATATGACGCTTCTGTTCGTCGCTCATTCAGGCCGTTTGGGGAGGCGAATTCGAATCGGATTGTGGGTGCTCACGACCATGGGTTCAAGGTTCTCGACGGCGGTCGACCTCAAAGAGCTGCCACCAGACGACGCCCCCCCCCTCATAGCCGCTGAGGACCAAGCGATGGGTGCGAGCGCTTGTCGGGCAGACCTCGGTGATGACCGGCTCCGCATCAGTCGCGATGTCTCTAGAGAGGGACTCGCCATTTCCGGCGATAAGCTCAAGATCGAGGTCATCGAGGCTGGCGTCCGCGACCGCAACGAAGCCGTAGCAGCGGCCAGGTAAAAGGGCGACGGGGATTTCATGGAGTCCTCCCACCGGCACGCCTATGCGCCCGACGGGCCCGAGCGCGCGCGCGCCGTTTAAGTACCGGTCGCGCAGTTCCGTCAGTCTTCGCTCGGCCTGAGCGCTGGGACCCACGAGTTCGTAGACTCCAAAGATGACATCTCCGGCGCCGGACGCGGCACGCACCCTCAGCGCGTAAAATCCAGCGCCCGGGGCACAGTAGGAGGGAATCACGGGGAACGAATCGGGAGAGACATCCTGTGCGACGGTCTGCCCGCTGGGGCCATCGAGCTGCAGGTCGACGTCGAACCCCTGACCCTGGCCATAGCCGACGAACGCGTAACAATTACCGACGGACAACTTGAGCACGCGGTCATGGACTTCACCGACCCCGAGTTCGAGGCGATAGTCCGCGATGATCGGAACGGCGTCCGGTTGCAGAAAGAGTCGTCGAATACGATCGTAGCCGGACTCGAGCGAGCCGTCGGCAAGTGGCGTTGGCGCGCTCGATTGCGCCTCGCCAGCCGGAGTCGCTTGCTCTGTGCTGACCAGGCTCCGAAAGCGATCGCAACCCGCAGTCGAGGACGTCGCGGCCACGACGGTGAGGGCCAAGAAGATGCGCGCTAAGGAGGTCACCAACGCGGCTTACCAGCGTTGACCCAAATTCTCCCGCGCCCCGACCTCTTCGGTAGCTTTCGATGCTCCGCGTGCGATGCTACATTCTACAGCGCCCCCATCTGCGTTGTAGCGATGAAACCGAAAATCACAGTAGAAACGGCCACAGAAGCAGACGTCGACAGGATCACAGCTCTGTTCATGGCGGACATGCGCGATCTCGGAGTTTCGCCTGAACAGGGAGCGATGCGAGAAGTCGCGGCTGCCGCGATCACGGACGAACGAATCGTGGTGCGCGTTGCTCGCCAAGCCGGCAAGACGGTAGGCGTGCTGCTCGCCAATGACATGCTGAGTATCAAGTTCCCAGGCCGAGCGCTCTGGATCGAGGAGCTCTATGTCGCCCCCGAGGCCCGCCGGCAGGGACTTGGGCGTATCTTGGTCGAGGACCTTCTCGATTGGGCCCTCCAACACGACTACAAAGGCGTCGAACTGGAAGCCTATCGTATGAACACGGCCGCCTCGATACTCTACCGGTCTGTCGGATTCAGCCGGCTCGCGAGGGAGCGCTATTCCTTCGACCTTTCCGACTGGGAGCTCGACGCTTGAGTGACACGCTGACAATTGCCGGGCGAGAGTTCCGCTCACGTCTGTTCATGGGTACTGGCACCTACCGATCCCTCGACATGCTGGAACGAGCGCTTGCTGCGTCCGGGGCGGAGATCGTGACGGTCGCGGTTCGACGGATCGACGTAAACGAAACCGGAGAAGAGTCTCTGCTCGGGTTGCTCAGACGGGAGGGCTATTTCCTGCTTCCCAACACGGCGGGCTGCTTCACGGCACGAGACGCGATCTTGACGGCCGAGCTGGCCCGAGAGGCGCTGGAGACGAACTGGGTCAAGCTCGAGGTCATCGGCGATGACGAGACGCTTCTGCCGGACGCAATCGAGCTCCTCAAAGCGGCGGACGCGCTCGTCCAACGAGGTTTCATCGTTCTGCCGTACACCAACGATGACCCCATCACCGCAAAGAAGCTCGCCGACGTTGGTTGCGCCGCCGTGATGCCGCTCGGTTCGCCGATCGGCAGCGGAATGGGGATCCAAAACCCCTACAACATCAACATCATCCGCGCGGAGCTTCCCGATATACCCGTCGTACTAGATGCTGGCATCGGCACCGCTTCGGATGCTGCCCTGGCGATGGAACTCGGTTGTGATGCGGTGCTCCTGTCTTCCGCAGTCTCAAACGCCAAGCGGCCCGTCGATATGGCCACGGCGATGAAACACGCCGTCACGGGGGGACGACTCGCATACGAAGCAGGTCGTATGCCGACGCGTCTCTATGCGAAGCGTTCGAGCCCGGCCCTCGGGCTCATCGGCTCCTGAACCGATAGGCCGCTGGCTCCCACCATCGTCTCCCGTCGGTCCGCCAGAGAATCGCGTGGCCCGCGTCCGTGCGCCGAAACCGGATCGCTCGTCGGTCGTAGCGTGCGACAATGTCGCTATGCGGAAACCCAAAACGATTGCCTCGGCCGACATGAGCGACGGCGACGCGAGGCCTCACCATGTCGAGAAACTCGGGGGTCGACGAGGTCCGACTGCCATGATGCGGAACCTTGAGATAATCCGCCCTGAGAGCCGGAACTGCGCCGACCAGCATCGCCTCTCTGGACTCTTCGATGTCTCCGGTTAGAAGGGCACAGATGGCCCTCTCGCAGACCCTCAGGACGAGGCCGCCGTCGTTGCGACTCAGGTTGGGGCCGCCCGGAAGCGCCACCAGACTTGAGTCACCTCGCACCCTGGCGAGCGGAAGTTGAAGCACTCGGATGGTCGCTCCGACTTCCTCCGCAGCTGCCAACGCCCGCGACATCGCGGCCGCGTGCTGACCCGCTGAAAGCCACACTTCATCGGGCATCCCCCAGCGGATCATCGCGGCCGCATCCCCCACGTGATCAAGGTCGGCATGGGTGACGACGACCACGTCGAGACGACGAATACCACGGCCCTGCAAGTACGGCACAATCGCACGACTCGCGGTCGCACCGGGGCGGCCACGAACACCGGGGGCATCGATGAGCATTCGACCAGCCGGACTCTCCACCAGCGTACAATCACCCTGCCCGACCGGAATCGCGTGCACGAGCAAGTCATCGCTGCGCGTTGGGACATCCCAAACGCACAACGAAGCAGCGAGCAAGATGACGGAAACGTGGGCCCGCCGCGACGTGCACCCCAGACCTGGAGACCCGACGGCGAGCAGCGACCAACCGAGCAGGCCCAAAGCGTGGGGACGGCCCCAGACGATACTCAGCTCAAGCAACGGTGCCCCAACTGAAGCGATGGTGACCGAGAGCCGCACCGACCAGGCGGCCGCCCACAGACACCAACCCGCTCCCGGGAGCCGGAGCACATCCAAGAAGGTACCGACGATCGCTAAGGGCAGCGCCAGGAAGGCGATCGGTGGCACGACGACGAGGTTGGTCAGCGGGCTCATTACAGGGGTCGCTCCGAAGTGCCAGAGTAACACTGGCGTAGTCGCTAGACTTGCGACCGCGCTGATCCTCAGCCCTTCGACGAGCCACGAGAAGAGCGAATCTGTGGATCGCTTCACTGTCAGGATCAGCGAGCCAGTCGCCGTCACTGAGAGCTGGAATCCGACGTCGGCCAACCAGGAAGGGTTCATGACCAGCATCGCAAAAACCGCCATGCACAATGCGTGAATTCCCGACGACTTCTTGTTGAGGATAACGGCGCTCAGCACGATCGTCGCCATGATCCCCGCCCGAACCGCGCTCGCTGGCGCACCTGTCAGGAGGACGTAGCCGATCGTGGCCGGGAGCGTGACCAGCGCCGCCGCTCGCTCGGCACCAATCCAGCGAGCGACGACGGCGCTCCTTTGAAACAAGCGACGCAGCGTGCCGAAGAGGGCCAAGCAGATCAGCCCAAGATGGAGGCCGCTGACGGCCAATACATGGGCCGCACCGTTCGCGGCGAAGGATGCCCTCAATTCCGGGTCCAGGCGCGACTTGTCCCCCGTGAGTATCGCAAGCAGCACTCCAGCCTCGCGAGGCCCCGTGCGCGTCACAATCGATCGCTCGAGGCGGACTCGCAGACGGTCAATCGCGGGCCTCAGACCGTGACCCAGCGAGAGCAAAATGAGCTCTGACTCGGCGCTGCCTGAGGCGTCGATCCCCCGCAACTGCGCGTATGCGACGGGGTCAAAAGCGAACTCATGTAGCGCGCGGTTTGGCAGCGCCAACGACGCGCGCACCGAGAGCAAATCCCCATAAGTGGGCGCCCAGCCCCCCGCAGCGCGGTGAATCACGACCGTGCCTTGTTCGTGCGCGTCCCAATCGTCGTGCCAACTCCCGCGCGTCGCGACCAACTTGCCAGTGATCGTCCAACCGTCCTCTCGAAGCGAGGTCCGCTCGACTCGCACGGCGCAGTGGACCACTTCATCGAGGGGAATCTCAACTGGCTCCTCGGGCAAGGTTGCTACGACGATCCCCAGAAGAGTCGTAGCGCACATCGCGAGTAGCCCAGCTCTTTGCCCCCTCCCGAAGCCCAGGGTCGCGATGGACGCAACGATCCAGGCAAGCAAAGCCGGGGCGGCGACACTGGCGCCGCCCACGCCTCCGATGACGATACCGACGATGAGGGCGAGCGTGAGGAGCGGAAGAAGTAGCCACATGCTCTTGTTGTCGACAGCAGGCGATCTTTGTTGCTCACTAGGGGCGACTCCTCTGACCCTAGAATGACGATGATTCACACCTCTCCTCAGCGCGCTCTTCGCGCGGCAAGCGCCGTAACCCTCGGTAGTTCTCTTGCGTTCGCCTGCGGCGGGGGCGGCTCGGTCGACGACGACTCGACAACGGAGACACAGAGCGACGAGTTGGAATCGGAGCGGCCTCAGCTAATCGTGCCTGACGCGCCCGAAACCCTTCCGATGATCGTGGTGGATCCTGACGCCGTGCTGATCCCTTTGGACAACCGCCCAGCCGTCGATCGTGTCGATGAGCAGACCACCGAATGCTCAAAGGAGTTGGACGGCGTCTGCCCGGAGTCGTGTAATCAACAGACGGACGCTGACTGTTGCGAGGCTCCGCGCGCCGAGGGCGGCATGTGGTGCACGTACAATAGCGAGTGGGGTTGCTCTTGCGCAGTCGAGGGGCCATTCGCCCCGCCCGCTTAGACCCTCCGAACCACTCGGGAGTCTAAGAGCTAGTAGGCGAGGACGCCCAACTCGAGTTCGACTCGCTCCAAAAGCTCTCGGTATCCGGCGACTGTTGGGTTGTAGGCGATCGCGAGATTCACGTTGGTCCGTGCCAGCTCGAATTTCTGGTTCCGAACGTCCGCCATTCCAGCCCGGAAGTAATCGTCCCCGCGCATGGCCTTGTCTGGATACTGTGCTCGGTAGCGAGCCGCTTCCCCAGCGTCCTCACGATTGAACGCATCGCGCTCAGAGCTGGCCTCACCGCGAGCCACCGAATCGATTATAGCGTCCACGCTTCCACGAATCAGTCGATCCGGGTCCGTCGGTTGGTACGCCGGAGAGGACTCCGAGACACCCTCAGACACCATCGCTGCGAATACGACGGCGTTGACCGGAGTGTCGGGAGCAGGCGTGCTAAGCTGCTCCTCCGTGTCGAACATATCCGCGTACTGGGAGAGCATGGTTGCGGGTCGGCTGGGGATGGAGTGCATGACGGGCAGCCCGATATCGGTCGACGCAAGCTCCTGTACAGAAGTAATCTCGATGTCGAGATCCAAGACCAGATCCAGCTCGCTGCTGATCGTCCACTGACGACTAAATGACTCGAGCAGACCATCAAGGCCGTGGCGCTGGTCGGCCGTGAGATTCACCGCAAGTCCGAGCATCGCAGCGCCGGTCGGGTCGGGCAGAGCGGGATGCGCGACAGTAGCTACGATGTCGACTGAGCCTCCGTTTGCGACGACTCGCAGGATGACCTCATCGAAGAGATCTACCTCGGCGTCGGCCTTGACGATCGCTCGCCCGCGCTTGAGTTCTTTTTCCAAGAAGGAAGAGAATTCGAGAGGGTCTGAGAAGACCGCTGTGACGAGCTGAACGGCCATAGGACTATGCATTGCCGGTGGATAATGTCAGACTCGATACTACATTGACCCACCCCCCGGCAAGCGAAGAAGTACGCTCCTGGGTTGCCGCGCGCTCCATTCGGTCGTACCCTCCGCGGCCCTTCCACCCCGCACTGTGCATGCCTCCAGACATTTCGAACCCGCTGATCGTTCAGTCGGACAAGACGATTCTCCTGGAGACTCACTCTCCGAGATTCGAAGAAGCGCGGGACTCGCTCAGCGGGTTCGCCGAACTCGTTAAGAGCCCGGAACATATCCACACTTACCGGATCACGCCGCTGTCTCTGTGGAACGCGAGCGCACTCGGTTGGATTCCGGACGAAGTAAAAGATCAGCTCGAACAGCTGACGAAATACGAACTTCCACAGAACGTCCTCGCCGACGTCGATGAGTACATGGGGCGCTACGGGCGCCTGGTACTCACCAAAGACGACGACGGATTTTGGATTGGTTCAGAGGACACGACGATCCTCGCAGAGGTTTGTGCCCACAAGCTGGTTCAGCCGCACCTCACCGGACTCGTCGAAGACGGCAAAATCCGGGTAAAGGACGGCGAACGAGGCTTGGTGAAGCACGCGCTGATCCGCGTTGGTTACCCGGTCAATGACATCGGTGGGTACACCGAGGGTGACCCCGTCGAGATCGAACTACGCTCACCGACCCTCGGTGGTCACGAGTTCGGCCTCCGAAAGTACCAGGAAGAGTCCGTCGCAGCATTCTACGCTGGCGGCTCCGATCGCGGCGGCTCTGGTGTCGTCGTGCTGCCCTGCGGCGCCGGCAAGACAGTCGTCGGTATCGGCTCCATGGCGCGCGTTGGGGCGAAGACCCTGATCCTCACGACGAACGTCACGGCGCTTCGCCAGTGGCGCACCGAGATTCTCGATAAGACGACTCTCGATCCCGAGGACGTCGGCGAATACTCCGGTGAGCGAAAGGAGATCAAACCGGTCACTCTGACGACGTACCAAATCCTCACGCACCGTCGAAAGAAGACTGATCCGTTCACTCACTTCCACCTCTTCAACGACGCCAACTGGGGACTCATCATCTACGATGAGGTCCACCTGCTGCCGGCTCCCGTGTTCCGCGCGGTCGCGAACCTTCAGAGTCGTCGTCGCCTAGGCCTCACAGCCACTTTGATTCGTGAGGACGGTAAAGAAGAGGAGGTCTTCAGCCTTATCGGGCCGAAGAAGTACGACGTGCCGTGGCGCGTTCTGGAGAAGCAGGGCTGGGTTGCGGAAGCGACCTGTACCGAGATCCGAGTTCCATTCGGGGACAACGATCTTCGCCTTGACTACGCCCTAGCTGACCAGCGGCGAAAGTACCGACTCGCGGCAACGAATCCATCTAAGCTGCAGGTCGTCAGTGAGCTGATTGAAAAGCACCAGAAGGACCGCGTGCTGGTCATCGGCCAATACCTCGACCAGTTGCACGACATCTCCGAAATGCTCGGCGCTCCGATCATTACGGGAGAGACGAAGCAGCGAGAGCGAGACGTGCTCTTTGGAAAGTTCCGCAGCGGCGAGGAGCCTCGACTCGTAGTTTCGCGCGTCGCGAACTTTGCGGTCGACCTTCCTGATGCGAACGTCGCGATTCAGGTCTCCGGCACCTTCGGTTCTCGACAAGAGGAAGCCCAGCGACTGGGCCGAATCCTGCGGCCCAAGTCTGAGGGTAAGAACGAGGCGGCCTTCTACACGGTCGTCACTCAGGACTCGACGGAGCAGGAGTTCTCAACCAAGCGTCAGCTCTTCCTCACGGAGCAGGGCTACCGCTACGAGATCCGCAACTTCACCCCTGTTCCCTCGCTTCGACCGATCGAAGAAGAGGAAGAAAGCGCCGAGTAGCTTGGGTCTGAGCCCGCTTTTCTAGGCTCAGGCGCTTAGCCACACATCGATTAGCCGACCCAACTGGGTCGGGGCGTCGACGTGCGTCGAGTGGCCGACGCCGGGGATCAGCGCGAGCGAGCCGCGGCCACCGAGCCGTTCGTAGATCCGCTGCGTGAGCGCTGCGTATTTGGCGTCGCGCTCTCCGGCGACCAGCAAGACGGGGCCGACAAGAGAATCGAGCACGGACCAGCTGGCCGGCTCCCTGCCAGGACTGAGCGCGCGAATCATCTCGGCGGCAGAAGCCGGGTCTACGGCAGCTCGGCGTGCCGCGGCCCGTGCTACTTGCTCCGCCTCAAGCGCGAAGAGCGGAGCCGCGTACCAGCGAAGTCGAAACTGCGCGAAATCCGAGAGGATCTCCTCGGCACGGCGATCGTCTAGGGCCCGACGACTCGCCCGCCCTGCCTCGTCTTCAAGACCAGGGCTGGCGCTGATAAGCGTCAGCCCTTCGACCAAATTGGGAGCGAGATGCGCAAGGCGCAGCGCGAGGCGACCGCCCATCGAGTAGCCAACGACAAACGTGGGGCCATCAAACGTGGCTCGGATCAGCCGAGACAGCTGCAGAGCCCAAACGTCCAACGTGGGCGAGACTCCGAGCGGCGTGTCCCCATGCCCTGGAAGGTCGACTAGCAGCCAATCAGCGTCGATCGCACCGCACACAGCCGTCCAGTCATCCATGCGGCCCATGAAGCCGTGCAAGAGGACGACGCGAGGCGCTCCTCGGCGTCCACCACGGCGGGTAGACCATGCTGGCGCGGCAGGTGGCTCTTGGTGCATCATCCCGCTCCCGTTGGAGCCTCTCGCAAGGAAAATCAATGAAACTCGACATCTCAAAGTTTGCGGTCTCGGAAGGTAAGAAGTTCAAACTCCGCGATCGCGACACGCTGATCGACCCAATCTACGAGGGGAAGAAGGACTATCGGAGGAAGCTCGAGGACCAGATCACGGAGCTCCGCGAGCGGCAGCGGATGCTCTATGCCCAGAACCAGCACTCTCTGCTGTTGATCTTCCAGGGGATGGACACTGCGGGAAAGGACGGAGCGATTCGCCACGTGATGTCCGGCGTAAATCCCAGCGGCTGCCAAGTCTTTAGTTTCAAACGCCCTTCCTCTGAGGAGCTCGATCACAACTGGATGTGGCGCACAACGTGCCGGATGCCTGAACGAGGTCGGATCGGCGTGTTCAATCGGTCGTACTACGAGGAGGTCTTGGTGGTCCGGGTTCACCCGAAGATTCTGACCGAGGTTCAACGGATCCCTGCCGAAGAAGTCGATCTCGATAAGATCTGGGATCAGCGATACCGCGACATCCGGAACTTCGAGGACTACGCCACGCGCAACGGCACCACGGTCGTAAAGATCTTCCTGAACGTCTCCAAGGAAGAACAAAAACGCCGGTTCATCGAACGTATCGAGACGCCCGAGAAGCAGTGGAAATTCGTCGAGGCCGACCTGAAAGAGCGTGGGTACTGGGACGACTACCAACAGGCGTACGAAGACGCGATCGACGAGACGTCGACCAAGAAGGCTCCGTGGTACGTCGTCCCCGCCGACGATAAGAAGAACGCTCGCCTGATCGTCTCCGAGGTCGTGCGCTCGACCCTTGAGAGCCTGCCACTGGCTTACCCTGAAGCCGACCCGGGTCACGGCGCGTTCCTCAAGTCCGCTAGGGCCGCTCTTGAGGCTGAGTAGTGGAGCACTTTTGGCGTACCAAGACGCTCGACGAAATGACCGAGTCGCAGTGGGAGTCGCTCTGCGATGGCTGCGCAAAATGCTGCGTCCTACGCGTTGAGGACGTCGACGACACGTCGCCTCAGCCGATCGTGTACGAGACGACGGTCGCCTGTCGTCTCTTGAAGCTCAAGACCTGTCGTTGCGGTGACTACGAGAACCGGTTCTCCAAGGTTCCTGGCTGCCTCCGGATGACGCAGGAGCGGGCGATGAGCCTCGAGTGGCTCCCTGAGACGTGCGGATACTCCCGCGTGGCGCGTGGCCTTGACCTGCCGGAGTGGCACCCGCTTAAGTCTGGGGATACCGCCGCGGTCCACGCCGCAGGCGCATCGATGATGGGTAAGATGGTCAGCGAAGATCAGGTTGACGCAGACGCGCTCGACCTCTTCATCGTCTGGCCGCAGTGAATGAAGCGCCGGGAGGCTTGCTGCTCGAAGTTCGGAGCCTATGCTCTGGGAATCGAATTTCGCCGTGTCAGCGTTTAGGTACGGCAGCCATCAATGAGGAAAGATGTTCGACTTTCAGGATTACGTAGCGGTAAAAAAGAACCCGGACTCTCGCCGAAATCAGCGAGGATTTGGGGAATACGCGTACAGCGGCGACGTTCGGATCCTGAACTCGC
This sequence comes from Bradymonadia bacterium, assembly GCA_047629415.1. Lineage (GTDB taxonomy): Bacteria > Myxococcota_A > Bradymonadia > REDH01 > REDH01 > CBDUJZ01. Next base: position 22,230 of record JBLHWZ010000059.1, read on the forward strand.
TCTCCTACGCGAAGCCCGTTCGAATCGCTGCGGAAGCGTCTGTTCGTGCGTTCAAAGCGTGGCAGCGCAGTGACTTGCTCGGCAAATCGGTCAAGGTGAGTGCTCGGCAGTTCCCCCACCTTTACGGGGTGGTGCGAGAATGCGCGGAGGAACTCTCGATCCCGATGCCGACGGTCTACATCACGCAAGACTTCACCTCGATCAACGCCAGCACTCTCGGCACGGATCGCGACGCGTTCACGCTCATAAAGTCAGCAACTGTCGACCACCTAACCGAGGCTGAGCTCCGATTCTTGATCGGTCGGGAGTTCGGCAAGATTCAGAACTCGCATGTCACGTACCAGACAGCGCTACACTTTCTGTCCAACTCGGCAGGCATGTTTGTGAAGTGGGTCATCACGCCGGCTCGCATTGCGTTGATGGCATGGTCGCGTCGTGCTGAAATCACTGCGGATCGCGCTGGACTGCTG
>JBLHWZ010000060.1:0-22678 GCA_047629415.1 Bradymonadia bacterium
CAGTCGACTGCCCCGAGCTGCGCCGTCGCATGCGGGCCGAGATGGGTCCGTCGGTCGGCGCAAGCGCGGTCTCAAGTTCCGTGGCCATGTAGCCCTCAGCAGTGATATCGAACTTGAGTTGGACCGACGGAGAGTTTGGGTCCCGCGTGAAGATGAACGTGTGGGGCAGCGGAACGGGCTCATCGTCGCTGCCGCTGACTACGGCAAATGCGGGAGCTTCCGGCGGGTTCGCGACGATTTCGATTGCGACAACGCGGGCGATCGCCGCGGCCGTCGCCTCCTCGGCTGCGTCGTCTACCTCGTGGGTAGCAATTGTAACAACTGGCCCCGCCACCATCGCTGGTGACGCTTCCAATTCTGCCAGAGTGTCGGCCTCGGCGATGGTGGGCTCCGGCGGATCATCAGGCGATCCGATGAGCGCGAGAAGGGCGAACGCGGAGATCGCGACGAGCGCTGCGATCCCGATCCCGACTCGGACGAGGCTGTTTCGCCCGGAAGCGATTTCATGCTGGCGAGTCGTCGGCCCTACGGTCGCTCCCAATGTGTAACTGGACAGGTTTGCGTGTTGCCCACTGGAGACGCCGAGCGCATCGAAGCGATCGCTAGCGACGTGGGCGGGCGTCAGCGGTCCCTGACTCTTCATAGCCAGCGTCTCGACCGGGCCCTGGCGTCGCGTGGTTCCGGTCGGTTCGTCCCCATAGAGGCGGCCGATCCCGTCCAACGCGTTCAGCAAGTTTCGGACGTCGTCGAAGCGATCGTCGGGGTCCTTCTCCATGCATCGTAGAACAACGGCTTCCAACTCCGGCATGCTCTCGATGGCCGAATTTGTCGTCGAGAAGGGCGCCGGTGGCTCGTTGACGTGCATGATAAGCACGCCCACTGCGTCGTTTGCGAGGAAGGGCGGAGACCCCGTCAGAGCCTCGTACATGATGACGCCGAGCGCGTAGATGTCGCTCCTCCCGTCTAGGGGGAAGGCGCGCGCTTGCTCCGGCGACATATAGCGCGGCGTTCCGAAGATCATCCCCGCCTGGGTCAGCGTCGCGTTGCCGAACTGCTTGTCCTGCAGTTTCGCTACGCCGAAATCGAGGACTTTGACGTGGTCTTCGTCTTGGCCGGTGACTCTGTTGAGGAAGATGTTGTCAGGTTTGATATCGCGATGAACCAAGCCGGCCCCGTGGGCCTCGTCCAACGACTTGCAGGCCTGCCGAATAATCGGAATCAGCTGTTCTGGCGGCATCGGAGCTTCGCGAGCGATTAACGAGTCGAGAGACTCTCCCGTCAGCAGCTCCATCACCATGAAGAGGACATCGCCCTCTCGTCCGAAGTCGTAAATCGAGATCGTGTTGGGGTGACTGAGATTCGATGCTGCTTTGGCCTCGATCTCAAACCGTTGAACGAGAGCCTCGTCCTTTACGAGGTCCGGGATGAGCGTCTTGATGGCTACCGGGCTCTCGGTGCGCGTGTTCCTGCCCTGGTAGACCTTGCCCATCCCTCCTTCGCCGATCAGCTTCTCGACTAGGTACTTCCCGTTGTCGATCGACGTTCCGACTAAGGAGTCAGCGACGACCTTGGGGTTCATCGCCTGTGTTGAGTTCGTCCCCGGCATTTCCGCTGCGGTCGCTGAACTGACCTTTTTGTCGGACACTGGGCGCTGCTGGGAAGAGCTCTTCTCACGTCAAGGAACGACGCAAATCAACAGTGTTTTGCTAGCTTACCGCCGGCAGCATTGTCAATCCACGGACCGGCTAGTGAAGTACGGACGACCCACTCAGCGGCGCCGAAGTTCGCCCTCGAAGAACTCCGCGCGTTGAGTGAAGCCGAACCGCGTGTACGTGCGGACAGCGGGTTCGTTGTCCTCCTGCACATCAAGCGTAACGCGGCCCACTCTGCTCAGCACAGTACGCAGCAACGCCGCAGTGCAGGCGCGCGCGTAACCTTCTCCGCGATGGTCAGGATGCGTCACCAAGTTGCCGATCGCCGCAACGTCAAAGGTCTCTGATAGGTTGTGGATCCCGGCGATGCACGCCAGCGTGCCGCCCGAACGAACACCGAAGTAGAGGCCGCTTTCGAGTTGGAACGGCTCGAAGAGGTTGTCCGGCCACTTGCTGTAGAGTTGAAGAATTGCGCCCGTGTCCTTGTGGGAGAGCACATCGACTACGACGTCGCTCTCTCCTGGGTCCACGAAGGCGTCTGCGCTCAATCCCATCCGAGCGACGCGTTTCAACGGCCGCACGGGTCGCAGCACACTCTCGACGGACGCGCGATGCTCCGGCGGGACGTGCCCGGTCACGCGTTCTGGCAGGTTGGACCCCAGCTTCTTTAGAAGACGGCGAATCCCGTCTGCCCGCCCCGCTGTGAAAAGTGCGGGTACCGTCAGCCCCTCGTAGACCATCGCCAGCGACACCAGGTCGCCTTCACGAAGATCACCTACCCAGTGGCAGCGCTCTTGGTACTCAGCATCCAGATAGCCCAACGCGTACGCGTTCACTTCCGGCTCCTTTAGAAGGAACTCGGCGACGTGCTCGCTGTTGCGAATTTCGCTGGCGGCCATGGTTTACCTGTTCGGGGCGGAGCCCGATTAATGGACGCCCTCCCGCCTGTCCAGGCGAAATCGGCGCGAGCCCCGCTACCGCGCCACCCTGCGGCGGACTTGCTCAACGAACTCCGCCGGTTCTGTCGTTGGCAGCTCGCAGACGCCCTCCTCGCAGACGTAAGCGGTAACATCGCCATCACGAGAGACCTTGCCCTCCAACCATGGAACGAGATCCGCCAAGCCCGCGGCCGCTGACTCAGGAACGACGAGTAGTACCCGGTTCGGGACAAACTCTGCTCGTAGCTCGCGAAGCATCGGCGCGGCACTCTGACCTTCTGGCACGATCAGCGCGATCTCCATCGGAGTGTCTAAGAACCAATCCAGCGCAGAGAGCATCAGCGGCGCGCTGGCGTCCTGCCGTGCGCCGCCGAGCAAGCTCTCGGCACGCTGTCCGTAGCTGGTCTCCAGTGTAAGCTCGGCTAGCCGCAAGAGATTGAGTGCTGCGACCGAGTTCCCCGATGGTTCTGCGCCGTCGTACGCAGGCACTTCACGGGCTAGCAGCTCCGGACCGTCGGCAGGGGTCAGGTAGTACGGCCCGGACGGGCTCCCGCCTCGCTGCTGGCTGAAGCGCGTCTCCAACTGCTCTGACAACTGGATTGCGAGTTCCAACCACGCGCGGTCGCCGGTAGCTTCGAAGAGGTCCAGACACGCTTGGCCGAAGAAGGCATAGTCATCCAGGACGCCTTGGTGCCGGGGCCGACCGGCCCGATAGGTTCGGTACATTCGCCCTTCGTTATCGATCATATTGTCGCGGACAAAGGTCGCGGCGGCGAGGGCGCGCTGAAGATACGTCGGCTCCTGCAGCACAACGCTCGCTCGCGTGAAGGCCGAGATCATCAGTCCGTTCCATGCGGCGATCACTTTGTCGTCCAAGACCGGATGCGGTCGCGTCTCACGGTGCTCGTAGAGCGTAGTCCGCGCCTCCTGGATGCGCCGGTCGAGTTCTTCAACTGTGATCGCAAGCTCGGCGGCGACTTCAATCGCCGATCGACGGGTCTCGAAGATGTTTCGACGCTCGAAGTTCCCCCGGCCACTCACGCCGTAGTAGGCGGTAACTGCCTCGGTCACCTCCGGCTCCAGCACGTCCTCCAACTCGCTCGGTGTCCACGTGAAGTACCACCCCTCCTCGGAGTGGCCTTCTGGCGTCATCGAGTCGGCGTCGGTGGCCGACCAAAACTCTCCCCGCGGGCCGGTCATGTCCCGCGCGATGTAGAAGAGGGTCTCGCGAACGATGCGCTCGTAGTTGGTGTTGCCTGTCGACTGATAGCCTTCGAGGTAGGCCACAACTAGCTGCGCGTTGTCGTAGAGCATCTTCTCGAAGTGGGGCACCAGCCAGAAGCGGTCGACCGAGTAGCGATGGAATCCGCCGCCAACGTGATCGTACATCCCGCCCTCCGACATCCGGTCTAGCGTGGTCGCGACAGCCGCTAGGACACCACCGTCTCCCTGGCGAAGAGCTTGGCGCAGCAAGAACGTCAGGACAGATGGCCGCGGGAACTTGGGTGCTCGGCCGAAGCCGCCCCATTCCGCGTCAAAGGTGTTTACGAAGCGTGCGGCACCCTGGTCCAGGGAGGCCTCCACTAAGCGCCCGGACGCCGGTCGATTCGACCGCTGTCGGACACTCGCAGTGATTTGACGCGCTTCCGCGACGACCGTCTCTGGTTCGGTCCGATATCGTGTGTCGAGACCCTGCAGAATGCTGAGGAACCCCTCACGCGAACCTCGGTCACCGGTCCTCGCCGGAAAGTAGGTACCCGCGAAGAATGGTTCGCGATCGGGGGTCATCACAACCGTCATCGGCCAGCCACCCCGTCCTGCGATGGCGTAGACGGCGTTCATGTAGACCCCGTCCACATCGGGCCGCTCCTCGCGGTCGACCTTGATGGGGATGAAGTTGGCGTTGATGAAAGCGGCGATCTCCAGATCTTCGAACGACTCTCGCTCCATCACGTGGCACCAGTGACACGTTGAATACCCGACAGAGAGCAGCACGGGTCGGTTGAGCGCTGTCGCACGCTCGAAGGCCTCGTCTCCCCACGCGCTCCAGTTGACCGGATTGTGGGCGTGCTGAAGCAGGTAGGGACTGGTCTCTACGATCAGTCGGTTGACGAAAGTCGGCTCTCCGTCCAGCTCGAAGTGTTCTGTTCGTGGTTCGTAGTCCGGCCCTTGTTCCTCGAGCGCCGCTCTCAGTTGGGCGACGAGCGCCGTACTCGGAACCTCGATTCCCGGCACCGCGGGCTCGCCTTCGGCAAGTACCACGTGACTCGGCGCATGTACGGGCTCGCTCTCATCGTTCCGCTCCAGTGGGAGGGGCGCTGGTCCATTTCGCTCCGGTTGGATCTCGCTCACGGTTGTTTCGTCGCTGCCGGCCACAGGTTCGGTCGGCGGTTGAGGGGAGGGAGTTCTACAAGCGAAGAGAAGCGTTAGTGAAGCGAGGAACAGGGCGGGATGGCGCATGGTGCCGGGGGATCAGGGAAATCGCATCCCATGCCAAGCGGCCGAAACCCGCAAGCGCAGTGGCCGACTCGCCAAAAACGAAAACACCTCCGCCCCCGAAGGGGCGAAGGCGAATAGGACGGGCGATAAGCCGGGTTCTGTTCCCCGATAAACGGGGTCGTGACCATTCTTCTAGGGCTGCCATTGCTGACAGCCTCGAGCAGCCTACCCGAGACGCTTGGACGAGCAGCCCACGCCTCTATCTGGCCTTGCTCCGGATGGGGTTTACCTTGCGCCTTCCGTCACCGGTCGGCCGGTGGGCTCTTACCCCACCTTTTCAACCTTACCGTCACCCTAAGGCCGGACGGCGGTATAATTTCTGTGGCACTTTCCCTGAGGTTACCCTCGGTCGCCGTTAACGACCATCCTTACTCTATGGAGCCCGGACTTTCCTCTCGCCGCGCGAAGCGACCAGCGGTCACGTACCCGTCCTAAATCGTTTAAGTTTATTTCGCTTTTTCTTCTGCCTCGAGTGTCGACTCCAATGCGTCGTCACTCACGGGGGCGGGGACGAAGAAGAGGATGCGTTGGCAGGTCGGGCACTGAATCATCTTCGCGCCGATCTGCAGCTCGTTGAACATCTGCGGCGGCATGCGCATGTTGCAGCCTGAGCAGCAACCCTCTGTAGCTCCAACCACCGCTGGGCCGGGGCGACGAGACGCGATGAAGTCATAGCGACGAGTCAGGCGCTTCGGCAGGTCCTTCTTGAGCTTGTCTCGCTTGTTCTTCAGCGCCTGGATTTCGCCCGATGCGCCGCTGGACTGCTTAGTGATCTCGGCCTCTTCGGCTCCAATCTGGCGCTCAAGCCCTGCAGTCTTCTCAGCCTTCTCGGAGACGTCGGCTTCGAACTCTTCAACAGCGTCACGGAGCGAGTCGCGCTCGCCCTCAAGCTGGAGGCGCATCTTGCGAAGAGCATCCATCTCACGCTCAAGCGCGTTGTACTCACGCGTGTTCGACACGTGATTCAGCTTGCCCTTGGACTGGTTGTAACGTTCCTCGTTGGTCTCCAACTCGATCTCCTTGTCGCGCATGAGCGCCCGGGTCTCTCCGAGTTGCGCACGCTGCGCCTCGAGAGAGCCGTGGAGGGTGGAGTGGATGGCCGTTAGCTCGTCGAGAGCTTCTCGGAGAACGCCGGTCTTGTTCTGGATCTCTTCGATCTGGAGATCGAATTCCTGAAGGTCACGGAGTAGCACGATCTGGTCTTGCACGTCGGCCTCTATCGAAACTGAAGGAAGTGAAGTAAAATCAATGGTTTGCGACACGAGCTGCCCAAAACGACAAAGCGCCCGGAAGGCGGGCGCTGACGGCGGGAGCTAAGTTGTGGCGCGGAGTATTCGAGATCACGTTTATCGCTGGAGGCGGTCTCAGGGGGAACTCAATGGGCCTACTCGGACTCGAACCGAGGACCTACCGCTTATGAGGCGGCGGCTCTAACCAACTGAGCTATAGGCCCTGCTCAACGCTGCTTGGCGCTGCGCTGAAACCGGCGCTCTCCTTACCCAAGACGGGTAGCGAGATCAACATCATCCTTAAACACGCGCGAGTGCCCATGAACGCTGGGTGAAACCCACCGTCAGCGAACCGAGCGTATCGTGCAGGGCCCCGCAACGATCTGTAGCGACCACTGGCGTGGTCGATACAGACTTCCCTCTCCAATCTTGCCACGTGTACTGGGCGTCACGCGGACGCCCAGACACGCGCTCCTATCCTTCCGTGAACGTCTTCAGCTGCTTGGCCCGGCTCGGGTGCCGGAGCTTGCGTAGTGCTTTCGCTTCGATCTGACGGATACGCTCTCGAGTGACGTCGAAGTCTTGTCCGACCTCTTCGAGAGTGTGGTCGCTCTTCTCGCCAATACCGAAGCGCATGCGAAGAACCTTCTCTTCGCGCGGGGTAAGCGTGGAGAGCACCTTACGCGTCGTCGTGGCGAGGTTGCGGCCGATGGCTGCCTCGGAGGGCGACACCGCGTTCTTGTCCTCGATGAAGTCGCCGAGCGAGGAGTCTTCTTCCTCACCGATGGGCGTCTCCAGGGAGATTGGCTCCTTCGCGATGCGAAGCACCTTCCGGATCTTGTCGACCGGCATCTCCATCTTCTCTGCGATCTCTTCCGGCGTCGCTTCGCGGCCGAACTCCTGCACCAAGTAGCGCTGGGTTCGGATCAGCTTGTTGATCGTCTCGATCATGTGGACCGGGATACGAATCGTACGTGCCTGGTCCGCAATTGCGCGAGTGATCGCCTGACGAATCCACCAAGTGGCGTACGTCGAGAACTTGTAGCCACGCCGGTACTCGAACTTGTCGACGGCCTTCATGAGGCCGATGTTCCCTTCCTGAATCAGGTCGAGGAACTGGAGTCCGCGGTTGGTGTACTTCTTCGCGATCGAGACAACGAGGCGAAGGTTAGCTTCTACCAGTTCGCTCTTCGCCTTCTCAGCGATCTTCTGTCCGACCTGGATGGCCTGGTGCGTCAGAACGAGGCTTTCGATCGACTGATTTGCGATCAGTTCGATGCGACGCACTCGTCGTCGGCAGCCGACCATACGCTCTTCCCAATCGAAGATCGTCTCGCGGTCCAAGCCCATCTCAGCAAGCTGGCGGCTTCCTCGGACCGGCGTGTGGCGAACCATCTCGGCCAGCTCACGGACCTCGGCATAGGTGCGGTTCGCTCGACGCTCGAGCTGTCCGAGCTCCCGCGTGGCCTTGTCGACGACGTCGATCGTGCCCTGGATGCGGTCAACGATGCGGTCGATCTGCTTCTTCGACAGGCGAACCTGGCGCATCGACTCGTAGATCTCGACCTTCGAAGCCTTCAGCGAATCACGACCTTTACGACGCTTTGCGTCGCTCAGCTTCTTGTTACGAAGATGCTGCTGCGTGCGACGCATGTCGATTTCGAGCCGACGAACCTTGTCGATCCAGACGATCGATTCTGCGTGAATCTCCGCGTAGTCCGGGGGCTCTTCGCCTTCGACAAACGGAGGATCACGGTAAACTTCTTTGTACTTCGCTCGACCGCGCTTCAGCGCGTCACCGATGTCCAGCACCTCTCGGATGCCGAAAGGTGAGTTCATGATCGATGCGATGACCATGTTCTCGCCTTCTTCGATGCGCTTCGCGATCTCGACTTCACCCTCGCGGGTGAGAAGAGAGACGCTGCCCATCTTTCGAAGGTACATTCGGACGGGGTCGCTCGTTCGAGCGAACGCGTCCTCGTCGCTGCTGGACACGAAGTCAGCGGTTTCAGCGGGCCGGCGACGGATCGCTTTACCCTCTGCTGTCAGCGTATCGGAGCGCTCTTCGGACTTTGGAATCTCTTCCTTGGCTTCGTCGACCAGACGTATTTTCATCTGGTCGAACATCATCATCATGTCCTCGATCTCTTCAGGCGTGAAGACATCGGGAGGCAAGGCGTTATTGACTTCGCTGAGTGTCAGGAAGCCTTTGGCCTTGCCCATGGCGATGAGCTGTTCAAGCTCTCGTCGATTCGCGGTGTTGGTCATCAAGGTCGGATCCTCGAGGGACAGGTTCGCCGTCGCCGGGGGTCGGCGAGAGACGGCTTGCTAGGGCGCAACTGCCCTAGGGTCAAGAAGAATTGGGCGATTTACAGGGGTGCTGCGCCGCGAAAACGGCGCAGATACTCGGTCAGTTCGGCATGGCGTTTCGCCAGCTCAAGCATTTCATCATAGTCAGCCGAACGCTGGCTTTCGCTGATGCGTCTCATTTCGGCGTGGATCCAGTTCACTTTAAGGGCCTTCACGGCGTCCTCAAACGCGGTCTCGCAGTCTTCGGGAGTCAATCCGTGGTCGGCCACAAGCGCGGCCTGAAGGTTCCTCTTCAAGGCGATGTTCTCGCAGGCTTCAACAGCCTCCGCGAACGGTGGGGTGCCTTCTTCGGTCCAGTTCACCGACGCTCTTTCGAGGAAATCGGAGAAGTGTTGATTCCCGATGACCAAGTGAATCTGCTCACGGTAGACTACTTCTAGTAGCTCGGGCTTCTCGGCCAGCGCTTCTACCAGCACTTCTTCGTGCTGGCTCAGTGGCGCTACCTCCTCTTCTGGGACGTCGAACGACCCGCCGTCGTTTGAGGCTTCCACCGGCTCTGGGCTGGCTTCAGGCGCCTGAGCAGCCGCCCGGCGTTTGGGAGAACCAGACGCGCGGAGCTCTTCCCGAAGGACCGCCTCCTCGACTTCCAGCCGCCGCGCAGCCTCGGTTATGTAAGTGTCTCGAACGAGCTTGGAGCTCACGTTCTGGAGCAGATCGCCGATAGACCGCGCCGCTGCACGTTTTGCGGAGGCGTCGCCGCGTCCGGCGGCCGGTCGAATCGCGGCGTCCATTTCGACGTCAAGCATCGGCCGCGCTTTGTCGATGAGCTTCCGCAACGCGTCGGGCCCCTCACGGTGCACAAAGTCGTCTGGATCTTGGCCGTCTGGCAGCTCGGCGAGCAGCACCTGTTGAACATCCGCCGTGAGCAGCGTGCCGAGCGCCTTTCGCGCTGCGTTGCGGCCTGCGTCGTCTGCGTCGAAGAGCAGCACTACGCGGTCGGAGTAGCGCTTGATCAGCCGCGCTTGGTGCTCGGTGAGCGCCGTGCCCAGCGGCGCACAGACATGGCCGAGACCTTTGGCGTGCAGCGACACGACGTCGAAGTTCCCTTCGACCAGGACCGCGGCGCCCTCGGCGCGAATGTTCTTGTGGGCAACGTGCAGGCCGTAGAGCTCTTTGCCCTTCGTATAAAACGGAGTCTCCGGCGAGTTGACGTATTTTGCTCGCTCTTCGGCGTCGAGCGTTCGGCCGCTAAACGCCAGCGTGCGCATTGCTAGACTGACGATCGGAAACATCACTCGGTTGCGGAAACGGTCGACGTGTCCGTCACCTTGCCGCCGGCCATTAGCGAGGCCTGCCATCTCCAGCGTCTTGCTGTTCACTCCGCGCCGTCCGAGAGCGTCGACTAACGCTGACCACTCCGGTGGCGCAAACCCTAGGTCGAATCGCTCGGCCGTTTCGTCATCGATGCCGCGGGTCTTCAGATACTCCAGCGGTTCCGAGAACTTCCCCGACTTGAGTACCGCGCGGTAGTAGCGGACTGCGAGGTCCGTCGCCTCGAAATAGAGTTCCCGTTCGGCGCGCCGCCGAGCAGCACTGGCGCTGTCTTCGGTGCTGTCCGGGATTTCAACGCCGACCTTTTCCGCGAGAAGCCGAACGGCCTCTGGGAAGTTCAGACCTTGGTTCCGCATGAGGAACCCGTAGGCGTTGCCGGACGCTCCGCAGCCGAAGCAATGATAGAGGTTGCGCGACTCGTTCACCGAGAACGAAGCCGACTTCTCATTGTGGAACGGACACAGCCCCCACAGCCGGTTGCCCTTCCGCTTCAACCGGACGTGCTCGCCCACCACGTCCGCAATGGACACACGCGACGACACTTCGTCGATCACGCTTTCTGGGATGCGTGAACTCACAGTTCCAGCAGGTTGGATGGGGGTAGAGGCCCCGAACCTTAGCGACCGAGTAAGGGGTGTCAACCTCACGCATGCACCTTTTTGCGGCACAACTATCGAATTTCTGAGGGTGCGGAATTGGTCCGATTTTTGCCCGATTACTCGACGCTTAGCCGCCCCATCTTATACCGTGCCCAGGCCCTCCTACTCTGCATTGCCGTTTTTTGTCGCCGCTGCGTCCACAAAACGGAACTCCTTGCCGAACCCGTTTCGGAACACCCACTCATTGCCTTCGCGACTGCGCACATAGTCCGGAGTCAAAGAGATCTTTCCGCCTCCGTCAGGCAGATCCACCACAAAATGAGGGACACCCATGCCGGAGATCCGACCTCGGAGGTAATCGACGATCTCGATTCCGAGCTGCAGCGGTGTTCGAAAGTGGCCGATTCCCTCGGCCATGTCGGCTTGCAGCATATAGTACGGCCGGCATCGATGTCGAAGCAGCCAGCGGTTTAAATCAAGAACGATTTCCGGATCGTCATTCACGCCCGCCAGCAACACCATTTGGTTGCCCAGCACGCACCCCGCATCGGCAAGCCTGTCGAGTGCCTGTCCTGCTGCTTCGGTACACTCCGAAGGATGGTTGAAGTGCGTGTGTACGTAGAGCGGTCGAACCCCGCGCAAGACATCTGCCAGCTCCGGCGTAATTCGCTGGGGCAGAGTGACCGGATTTCGCGTGCCCAGCCGCAGGACCTCGACGTGAGGGATGCGCATCAGCCGGTCGAAGATCTCGGCGAGTCGCGCGTCGCTCAGCGTGAGCGGGTCGCCGCCAGAAACGAGAACATCGCGAACGCTCTCCGTCGACTCAAGGTAGCGAAACCCCGCCTCTAGCTCGTCTCGGCTACCGGCAGATGTCGGGTCACCGACCTTTCGTTTGCGCGTGCAGTGTCGGCAATAAACCGGGCAATTGTGCGAGACATAGAAGAGGACTCGGTCCGGATAGCGATGGGTCACACCCGGAGCCACCATGTGCCGTTCTTCCGCGAGCGGATCCGCCAGCTCATGCGGAAAGACCTCAAGCTCGCCTAGCTGCGGGATCGCTTGCCGCCGAATGGGACCATCGGCGCCCTGAATTAGGCTCGCGTAGTAGGGCGTTACCGAGACACGAAAACGGTCGGAAGATCGAAGGAAAGCCTCGTTCTCCGATGCAGACAACCCAACCGTCCCCGCGAAGTCCGCGGGCTTTCGTAGCCGGTTCTTCTGCTGCCACCGCCAGTCGTTCCAGTCCTGCTCGGGGACGTCGGCCCATGGTCCGGATGGCCCGCCGGTTCCTCCTGGTGCGTCGATCAACTCGCGCTCAGCAGGCCGTGGATCGCGTGATTGAGGCTTCGCACTTCTTCGGAGCCGCGTTGCACGATGTCGTCGATGACCCGGAACGAGAAAGAGCGGTCTCGTGTGACGGCTTCCAGGAACGCGTTCCGCGAGAGCAGTGCTACGACGGTATCCGTCCGCGCCACGCAGTGGTGTCGGTGGTTCACGGCGGCGAGAAGCGATCCGCGCGAGAAGAATGAACCCGCGTCCAGGGTCTGCTCCGTGTCCCCGAGTGAAGCCATACCGGGGTCCGTCATCCCGACGGTGCCCGAGAGAAGTAGGTAGGCTCCCGTTGCTGGAGCGCCTGCTTCATAGATCGACTTACCCGCCGCATAGGAGCTGAAGTCGCAACAGGTTGCGAGGTCGGAGCGCTGTGCATCGGAGAGCTGTTCAAACGGCGAGCTCGTCCAGAATTCGTTGGGAATACTCATGGCTCTAGCTCTTCAGGAGTTCGGCAAAGATCTCGCGGACGTCTGGGGTGGGCGGTGCTCCGTCCTCTATCAGCTGTCGCAAGCGCTGCTCTGTGGCACGTTTTCGGCTGTCTACTGTGCGGGCGAGGTGCAACATCAAACGGTAAGCGGCTGGCTCATCGGCGCCTCGGAGCGCATCAAAAGCGGCCCGACGGAATACATAACCGCTCGTCATCGAGACAGACTCGACGGTCGCCGAACGAGGTGAGCCATCAACAAGGGAGACCTCGCCGATGACGGAACCTGCGCCGACCTCTGCGAGTAGGACTCGACTGCCGATACCCGACTCCGCCGTGACGGCAACCTCTCCGCGCTCGATGACATACATGCCGTCGCTCGCGTCGCCCTGTGCGAAGAGTTGGTGCCCTGCCTGAACCACGAACGGTTCGACGTGGCGCAGGAGCGTCGACAGCTCGTCCGAACTCAGAGGCTCGAAGAGAGGGATCCGACGAAAGAGAGAATTGATCGAGAGTGAAATCACAAAACCAGCCCGAATGCAGACCGCTCCCCCATACTCTCCCACGGGTCAGTCGACTACTCGGTCGTTGGGCTGGCAGACTCGGCCATCTCGTCTAGTCGGGCTGCAACCTTGGCGTGGACTGAGTCTGCGGGGAAGTCTGAGCCCTCACCTGCCGACGCGTCGCAGCCCAGGAATATCGCCAGCGCTTCCTCCACGCGTTCCACCGGATAGATGTGGAACTCGCCGGCCTCAATTGCATCGACGACGTCCGAAGCGAGGTTCAGATCGGCGACGTTTTGCACGGGAATGACCACACCCTGCGTGCCGGTGAGTCCCTCGATTGCGCAGACACGGAAGAACCCCTCGACCTTCTCGTTAACGCCGCCGATGGGTTGCACTTCGCCGTGCTGGCTCATCGAACCGGTAACCGCCAAGTCCTGTCGCGCGCCCAGGTCGCTGAGTGAGCTCAAGAGCGCCACGACTTCGGCGATCGAAGCGCTGTCGCCATCGATCGGAGAATAGTTCTGCTCGAACGTGATGCTCGCGCCCAGCGCCAGACGGCGTTTCCGAGCATAACGCCAGCCGATGTATCCATTGATAATCAGCGTGGCTTTCGAGTGGATCTGCCCCGAGAGCTCGGTCTCTCGCTCAATGTTCACGACACCGCCCTCGCCGACAAACGTCTTTGCGGTGATTCGCGATGGCATGCCGAAGAGAATGTCGCCGACGCCGAGAACGGCCAATCCGTTCACCTGTCCAATGCGGCGGCCGTTGACCGTGATCAGGAGGGTCTTCCGTTCGAACTCGCGCAGCGTTCGTCGCATAAACAGGCTTGAGCGCCGCAGCGCCTGGTCACGCGACTTCTCAACGTGCTCCCGTTCGACGAGATCCGCAGACGTGGTCCCGGCCCAGTAGTCTGCCTCTACGATCACGGTGCGCAGTGCATCCAGCCGGAGGGACACTTCGTCTTTGCGACCCGCCATCCGGGCCCCGATTTCGATGAGCGCTGCGACTCCCTCTGCGGTGAAATGACGAATCCCACGTTCTCGGCAAACCGAGCCAACGAACTTCGCCAGTCCGAGCGCGGTCTCGTCGGTGAGGTCGGTCGCAGAGTCGAAGTCTGCGCGAACCTTTACGAGCTTCGCAAACTCCGGGTCGAGCTCACGCAACACAAGATAGTCGTCGAGCGAGCCGAGCAGCACGATTTGCAGGCTGATCGGAATCGCCTGGGGATGAAGCGTCGTCGTGCTCATGCCCATACCGAGATCGTCCGGATCCTCGATCGTGCAGGCGCCCTCGCGGAGAGCTCGTTTCAATGCGGGGTAGGCGTTGGGATGCGAGACGAGTTCACCAGCGTCGACGATCAGAATACCGCCGTTCGCTCGGTGCACCGCGCCCGCGCGCACCAGCATGTGATTTGTCTCGACGGCGCCGAAGGAGACGCGCCGTTCTACCTTGCCGATGAGGTTCGAATAGGTCGGGTTTAACTCTAAGACGACCGGGGCTCCGTCCAGCTTCGAGTTGTCGACGACGACATTTACGTCGTACCTTTCTGCGGGCGCTCGCGGCCCGCGGAGCGCCTCAGCCAACATTCCCTCTTGTTCCTCGGCGGGTAGGAACGACTCGATGGTCTCGATGACGTTCTCCAACATCTCGTCGAGCCAGGAGTGAATGTCCGCGAAGCGGAGCACCTCCTTAATGTGGCCAATTCTGGGAGTGATCAGCCGCGTCACAGTGGTGCGGTCGAGGTCGTCGAGCTTCTCATCGGTACGATCTTGAATGCCGCGCGCGTGATCGAGGAACTCAAGAATGTCGTCGCGCAGAGAACGTTCTCTCTCCTCTAGATCCTTTCTCGCTTTCTCTGAGAGCTCGTCGTACTCCTCCTCCGTCATCGGAGTGCCCGCCGAGTTTAGCGGGAGGAGCGAGAGGTTTGACGGGGAGTCCTCAACTGCGATGCCCATTTCGGCCGCTCGCGCCTCGAGTCGCTGGAACTCGTCTCGGCGGGCGTCCATGGAGGCTTCAAGGATCTGCTGTTGCCTGCTTCGATAGTCGCGGGAGGTGAGGGCGGCAGGGATGCCCTTCGTCATGAAGTCGACGAGCCGATTCAGCTCGGCCGCAAAAACCCGTCCGCTGCCTGCGGGCAGGCCAATCATACTGGGTCGGGCAGGCTCGTCGAAGTTGTAGATGCAGCAGAAGTCCTGCGGAATCGGTCTGCGGCGCGCCGCAGCGTTCGCCATTGCTTTCACGATCGTCGCTCGGCCGACTCCAGGAGGGCCCGCCGCGAACAAATGGAAGTCTCCGGCATCCACGCCGAATGCGAACTCAATGGCCTCTACGGCGAGGTCTTGGCCGCTGAGCCTACCAGGCTCAGCGAGTCTCGAAGTGTCGACGAAAGGTAGCCGCCCGGCATCGTATCGAAGTCGGACTTGGCTCGGATCAAGGGGAACGGGCATTGCATCCGTTTGTGGCATCGTCTAGCGGTCCGAATTTATGGGCCGCAGTACTTTACCGCGATTGATTCGGATTTGACACGGACTCGTGATGCGCGCTAGTGGACCATCCCGTTCAGAGCTATTTTGTGATCCTTCACTCGTCCTTTTCGGATTTGGAGTAAAATCGATGCGTAATCTTAAGTTCCTCATGTCTGTTCTTGTTGCTGGCGGCGCCCTTGCCGGCTGCGACACCGAAGAAACCATCGTCTGCACCTCGGACGCCGAGTGCGGTGGGTACCTCTGCGAGATCGCAGACGGCGCTACCGATGGTGTTTGCCAGTCGGCATGCTCCGGCACCGTTGGCTGCGCCACTGGATTTGCCTGCGGTGGTGGAGAAACCGGCACCGAGTGTGTTGCAACGACCGCGACCTGCGCTGACCTCGAGTGTGGATCATACCTCTGCGACGCAACCGCAGTTGCTTGCTACGACAACTGCACCGCAGAGACCGTTGCCACTGACTGTGTTGATGGCGCCCAGTGCGACGTTGATGGTGATGTCGGCACCTGTGCTGTCGTTGGTGAGCTGCCGTTCATGTACATTGCTGTTGTGTCCCGCGCCGAAGGCGATGCGGCACTCAACAACGCAAACCCGGGTCCCGACCTCGACTTCATCTCCGTTTCGGCTGGTGGAATTGAGACCGGCGCAACCGGAGTTGTCTCGTCGAACCAGGGCTTGAGCGGCGACGAAGCGAACACCCGTCCGCTCAGCTCGAACGCTGACGCAGTGACTTCGCAGGACACCGTTGTTGGCGGCGTTTGCGATCTTGACGCACAGCCTGGCTACGTCGCAATTGGCGGCACCGGTGGCTTCATCACCGTTCAGTTCGGTCGTGAGCTTGCAACCGGCGACACCGTCACCGTTTACGAGGTCGACTCGAACTACTGCTCGGACGCCGCTACGGAGCGTCCGGACGCATACGAAGTCTACGTCACGAACGACGCTGACGCCGCAATGGCAGCTGGTACGGCTGCCAGCATCCAGTCGAACTGGTGCCTCATTGGCGCTCAGGGCGGAAACGGCGGCGTTGGAGCGTTCCAGCTCAACCTCGACGCTTGCGCACAGTAATTCCAGTCTGACTGGTTAGCGACCCGGGGCGCCCATTTGGGCGCCCCGTCGTCGTTTTTGCGCGTGTGTTTTGTGAGGCTCTTGCACGCAGACGACGCTTCGATGGAGCGGCCGTGCACATTCGCGCAGGCTGCTGCGTCCCGGGGCTCTTGACTGGTGGCGGTACGCCGAGCGACTTTTCCGACGGACTGTGTCGGTAGAAGCGAGGTCCGTTCGCGGGTGCGCTGGTTTGCGCCTGAAAATCGCGGTAAGGACGCCCTGTGACTGACTTCTGCCATACCTGCCAAGATGCTCGCGTCGTCGTCTCCGCCGGACGTAAGACCGCCATCGCGCGTTTTTGCCCCGACTGTTTCGCGGCTTGCCCGAACTCCAATCCGCGCGCGGTGGAAGACCGTGTGGCTTCGCTCGTCGCGGCACTGGAGGCCGGCGAAGCGCCCCCGAGGCCGCCGCAGACCCTCTGCGAGGAGGGGTGGATCATCGTCGATCAGGAAGTCGGCGCGCCCATTTCGATGCAATGCCCGGCGTGCGGTCCTGTTCGGAAGGGCATCGGCCTCTTCAACGACGCGATGATGCCGGCGGACTACGCGACCGCACAGATCGCAGGCGCTGGTGCTGGAGTTTGTACCGCTCAGACTCCGACAGACAAGATGGCGCTCGCAACGCTCACCAAGCGGGTGCTCGGCTACAAAAAGGGGCTGAAGGGACTGGTCCTCACCGGGGGCGTCGGCACAGGCAAAACCCATTGGATGTGCGCGGCCATTCGAGACCTTACGCTCAATCAGCGAGTCCCATGCAGGTTCATCGAGTTCTCCCAGCTGCTCGACGCGCTCCGCGCCTCGTATGACGATGCCAGCCAGGTGCGAGAATCGGATGTTTTTGCCCAGCTTCTGACCATCCCCGTCTTGGTGATCGACGAGTTGGGCAAGCAGGTCGGCAACCAATGGCAGCTGCAGCAACTCGATCGGATCATCTCGGCTCGATACAACGAGCGGGGCTCACTGATGACGCTGGCGACCACAAACTTTGGGACATCGCTGCCCAAAGATGCGCCCGCACGAGCCAAAGACGGGTTCGACCGAATGACGCTGGAGGACCGGGTCGGGAAGCGAATCTACGACCGGCTCTCCGAGATGTGCGAATTCAAGAAGCTCTCAGGGGACAGCCGTCGTCGTTGAAGGGACTCTCGGTGTGCGCGTTCCTTGAATCGCACAGTTTTGATGTGCGGTCGTCACACACATCACACACGTTATGTGTGTGATGGAATTGGTGGGTGGACTCTAAGTAGTTGAAACTACTAAAGCTGTGCGGCTTATTCCGAATTTGGCACGTACCTCGCATTACATGTGGGCATTCACACAGAGCAAAGCGAGCAATCTGATGAGCCGTAACATCCCCAACAAGAACTCAACCCACGGCGACAGCGCTAGCACGCTCATTCACTTGAAAGAGACATCGCAAGTTCGTCGGTTGGAAGCCAACCATCGGGCCATTCGCGATGGCGTCATCGCCCTGATCGGTTTGGGGCTGTTGGTGACTATCTGTGCGGTGATTTGAGGTGTTGGCGATGACGAGAAGTAAGCCAGTAGGTCGTTTCGCCCGAGCATGGCTCATGTACTGCGGCCGCAACCCGGACTCGCATAGCCGACAAGATATGTTTGCTGAGGAATCCGTTCTTATCGATCGCCGGCCGCCCCCGCCGGTCAGCCGCGCCACCGATACCATCATCGGATGGCAGCTGGACCCACGCTGGATTGAGTAGCGAGTTCTCTCGGAACTATCAGGCGGGGACTATGAGCGCCCGGCCTTTCGAAGACGTCGCGTCATGCCCCAACGCGTAGAAAAGCCCGCATCCCGGGCGACGATCTCGTGTGCAGGGCTTAGGTAGAAATCGCTGGGAAACGAGCTGACCCGATAGGCGTCGCTGACCGTTCCATCATCGAGCAGGATCGTGAAGTCCAGACCGTGCTCGTCCGCGTAGGCCATGACGTCAGCTGCCGCGCCACTGCTCACCGCGATCGCGATGAGATGCTCACCGTCTCGGAGGTTCGACGCGACCGAGTTCAGCTCGTCGTGCTGCCGCGCACATACGCCGCACCAAGTCGCCCAGAAGTGAACCTGAACCGCGCCGTCGAGTTCACCTAGCGAGACGAGCTCTCCGTCGAGGTTCTGCAGGGCGAAGTCCGGTGCAGGCGACTCGTCTGCCGGGTGCATCCCACGCTCGGTCCATGCCGAGATCGCGGTGAAGACTAAAGCGACGATCGCAATGTCGATCGCCCAGCTACGAATCCGTTGGGGCCACGTTCGCGGGGCCTTGGAAGGCTCGCTGGGGGCGACCGCTTGGTCGCCGGCCGAGCAAGCCTCAGTCACCTAGGAAGCTCTGGTTGCTGGGGCCTTCTCCCGGTGCCTCGTCGAAGATCTTCCGGAGGTAATCAAACGCGTAAATGCCGGTATCGTGTCCACCCGACCAGCGAAGCTTCAACGCGTAGCTGCCAACTGGGTCGACGTTCTCCAACGTGACTCCTGGCACCTCATGAAAGCGCATCTCTTTCGCGAAGTGCCCTTGGCAATGGGCGCAAGGGCACCAGCCTCGAAGATACTCAAGCGCGTAGATGGTTGTCGCGTCGTCGCTCCAGACGATCTCGAGTGTTCGTTCTGCTTGCCGGAGATGAATTTGAACGGGATGTGCGGACATGGAGTCTGGTGTGAGACGGAGTTAGCGTCTCATAGTCACGAAGTGAGACGCTGACGAGCGCTTCCGCAAGAAGGCCCGCACAGGTCGCGGGCCCCGGTTTTCCGTAAATCCGCATCGCATCGATAAGGAGGATCGGTGGGCTGGCACGCCTGACCCTCCAAGAGGCCAGACTGACGTGCCAAGAGTCGTTGCGCGGGCGAGAGACCCCATAGATTTGCTGTTGATCTGTAGGTCTCGATGCAATAGGCGCGCGGCATACTCAGCTCTAAAGCCCTCGATTTGTATGCGTTATACGCTTCCGACGCTCTGCCTTCTCCTTGCCGCCACCTTGTGTGTCCCGAGCACCGGCAACGCCCAGTGTCCACCGGTCGCCGGGTTCGGTGGCCTCGCGGATTTTGGCGACGACGTAATGGATCGTAACGACGACGGCTCTCTCGGACCGATCGACATCACGTCAATTTTCGGAGCAGCGGGCCTGAACTTCTTCGGGACGAGCTACACCGAGCTCTACCTCAACACGAACGGCAATATGTCGTTCGGTGGTTCGCTCTCGACGTTCACACCCTTCGCCTTCCCTGGGGCGACGCCAATGATCGCGCCGTACTTCGCGGATGTCGACACACGGATCTTGCGAGGAACGGCCGACGAGCAGAATCGGGTCTTTTACCACCTTGATACAGCGAGCTCACCGGCGCGTTTCATCGCGACTTGGTACGACGTTGACTACTTCAGCGGTGGCCGAGCACCGGGCTCAAACACGTTCCAGGCTATCCTCACGGTACGTAACGATCGGGCCGCTGGCGATTTCGATGTCGAGTTTCGCTACGACACAATCAACTGGACCACGGGCGATGCCTCCGAGGGCGTTGGCGGGTTCGGTGGCACTGTCGCTCGTGTTGGATTCGATGCCGGTGACGGCTCGAACTTCTTCACGCACCCGCTCTCGGGCATCGCCCCGATCGTCGACATCGACATCACGACCTCGAACCACGCCATCGCAGAGTGCCCAGTAGGTAGCTTCCTTTACCTGGTCATCGGCTCCTGTGGCGACGCGATCGTCGACGCCGCCGAAAGCTGCGACGATGGCAACACGACGGCCGGCGACGGCTGCTCGACGTTCTGCACCCCTGAAGAGGGTTGGGTCTGTCCTCCGCCCGCGACCGCTTGTTTCGAAACCTGCGGCAACGGCTCGCTCGATGCTGGCGAAGCGTGTGATGATGGCAACACGGTAGACGGGGATGGCTGTTCCGCGTCCTGCGTGACCGAGGCAGGCTTCTGTCCGACGGCGACTGCCTCCACCACCGGCGATTCTGTCGTGTCCGGCAACAGCTGCGGCCCCGACCTCGACGCCGAAGCCTCATGCGGCGGCACCAACTCGGGCGGCGACTACTCGATCCTGTTTACCGCCACTGCGGCCGGTGAGTACACGTTCGATACCGACAACGGCGCGCGTGGCTACGACACGACGCTCTACGCACGCGACTCGTGTGGTGGGACCGAGCTGGTCTGCAACGACGACTCACTCGGAACCGCCTCCTCCATCTCGCTGACGCTCGGCGCTGGCGAGTCTGTCGTCCTCTATGTGAGCGGGTTCAACGCGAACTGTGGTGACTTCGAGCTCGACGTGGCGTTTGTCTCGGCGATTGTCGACGTCTGCGGCGACGGCGCGGTCGGCCCGTCGGAGACCTGCGACGATGGAAACGCCACTCCCGGTGACGGCTGTGACGCGGCGTGTGCAGTCGAAGGCGGCTGGAGCTGCCCGACGCCCGGCGCATCTTGCGACGAAATCTGTGGCGACAGCCTGATCGTTGGCGCTGAGGAGTGTGACGATGGCAACACGACGGATGGCGACGGCTGCTCGGCAACCTGTACCGCTGAGCCAACCTGCCCCGAGGCTACCTTGGCAACGGTTGGCGATGCCGCCGCCGCAGGAGATACCTGCGCATCCGGCGACATCGACGGCTCCGCGACATGTGGTGGAAGCAACCTGGGCGGCGACTACTCCGTCGAGTTCACGGCAACAGCCGATGGAACGTACGTCTTCGACACCGCGGCGCTCGCCACTGACTTCGATACGGTGCTCTACGCTCGCGACACCTGCGGCGGCGCTGAGTTGGCCTGCAACGACGACGCCGTGGGCACCCGCTCAGAGATCTCGCTGACCATGACCGCGGGTCAGACCGTCGTCATCTACGTCAGCGGATTCAACACGGCTTGCGGTGACTTCGAACTCGACGTCGCCTACCTTCCCCCGGCAGTTGATGTTTGTGGTGACGGCGCGGTTGGGGCCTCCGAAGGCTGCGACGATGGCAACCTCGTTGCTGGTGATGGTTGTAACGCAGCCTGCGCACTCGAAGGTGGCTGGAGCTGCCCGATTCCGGGCGCGGCGTGCGACGAAATCTGCGGCGATAGCCTCACGGTTGGCGCCGAAGAGTGTGACGACGCCAACACGGTCGACGGCGACGGTTGCTCGGCAGTCTGCACTATTGAAGCTGCGATCTGCCCGATAGCGACGCTCGGAACGCTAGGCTTGGCCGCTGTTATCGGAGACACCTGTGCGCAGGATGACTTCGACGGCTCCGCAAGCTGTGGCGGCGCCAACTCGGGCGGCGACTACGCAGTTGGGTTCACTGCGCCATCCCCTGGAACGTTCCGATTCTCGACCGACAACGACACTCGCGACTTCGACACAGCGCTCTATGCGCGAGACTCTTGTGGCGGCACCGAGCTGATCTGTAACGACGACACAGATGGCGTCGCTTCGCAGGTCGAGCTGACTCTGGACGCTGGCGAAACCGTGGTTGTCTACGTGAGTGGATTCGGTGTGGCTTGCGGGAACTTTGCGCTCGATGTGACTGAGGTCACCGTCGACCCAGCCATCTGCGGCGACGGTGCCGTCGAGGGGCTTGAGGGCTGCGATGATGGCAACACGGCGGCCGGAGACGGCTGCGACGCCATCTGCGTGGTGGAAGCTGGCTGGGACTGCCCGATTGGAGCAGCCTGCGCGGAAACTTGCGGCGACAGACTGATCGTGGGCGGCGAGACCTGCGACGATGGCAACACTGTCGACGGCGACGGCTGCTCAGCGACCTGCACGGTCGAGAGCGCCGGGTGTCCGGACACGACCACTTCGACGGTTGGTAGTAACATCGCCTCGGGCGACACGTGCGACTTGGCTGACGCTGATGCAGCTCCGAGCTGTGCAACGAACGCCGCCGGTGAGCATACAGTTCTCTTCACCGCGCCGACCGCCGCTACGTATCTCTTCTCGACGATTAACGGTGTTCGTAGCTTCGACACGATCCTCTACGCCCGCGACACCTGCGGCGGCGCTGAGATCGACTGCAACGACGATGGGACTGGCAGCCTCGGCTCCGAGCTCTCGCTCGACCTCGCAGTAGGCGAGTCGGTTGTTCTCTACGTCAGCGGATTCGGCACGGCTTGCGGTGACTTCCAGCTCGACGTCGCACGTGTCGGAGGCCCGGTATGCGGCGACGGTACTGTCGACGTTGGCGAAGAGTGTGACGACGGAAACGTTGCCGGCGGCGACGGTTGCTCGGCAGTCTGCACGATCGAGGCCGGCATCTGTGGTGACGGCACCGTGAACCCC